>CAYGLP010000006.1:0-50358 GCA_964350965.1 uncultured Nitrosopumilaceae archaeon
ATTCCATAGTATTTTCAAGCTTGTTCTGCCAAATATAAACAGAATTTATTTTTGTGAAATTCACACACGCTGCAAGTTTTTCTTTAACTACCATATTTGCAATTTTCAGAATTGATTTTTTATCTGGATATGTTGAGATTATTATGACTGTTCCCATAGCAACTGATAAATTTACCCTGACTAAAAAGAGTATCAATTACTTTGGCATTTGATTTTTCTGTAAATAATCCCATCTTCTATGTTTTGATTGTGTGGATCATAGTTTTTTCGCTAGCCAAAATATCCAAACTTGATAAACGTGGTTTTGAAATAACACCTTATAGTCTTACATACAAAAATCGTAATGTACAATTTGCTCTAACCAAGCTTTTAGGTAGAACTGAGAGAGCTACAAAAGTGTTCTCAAACGTAAGTGTTGTTGCTGGATTTATAATGATGGGTTTTGCTTTCTGGTTTCTAATTTCTAATCTATTCAATTACTTTGTAAAACCAGAGTCATTTTCTGAAGTAACGGTTCTGATACCAGGAGTCACAATACAGACTGCATCAGCTCTTATACCATTTTTGTTGTCTATTCCTATTGTTCTTGTAATACACGAAGGTGCGCATGGAATTGTTGCCACTTTAGAGAAGATAAAGATCAAGACAGGCGGATTTGCCGTATTTATTGCACTTTTTGCTGGCTTTGTAGAACCAGATGAGGAAGAATTTGCTAAGGCAAAAAAGATTTCAAAACTTAGAGTTATAGGAGCAGGAGCAACGTCAAATGTTATTTTTTCTTTTATCATAGCTGGTCTCCTTATCTTTAATCCATCTTTTGCATTGTTAACACCAGAACCTATCAGAGGAGTATTTTATAATGAACCATTAGGAGTCCCCATAATTTCAGTGACTGAAGACACTGGAGCTGCTGCCGCAGGTTTACTTAAAGAGGACATAATTACTACAATTAATGGCATTCCTGTTGTTCAACCACAAGATTTTGCAAAAATAAAACTTGTACCTGGTGAAACAGCAATGGTTACAATAATTAGAAATGGTGAGACTTTACAGATTCCTGTTGTAACTAAGGCATCACCAGATGATCCACAGAGAGGCTTACTTGGAATTACAAGAGCTGCGTTTCCATCATATCAACCTGTAGTTCCTTACTACATACCATGGAGTCCAGAAGCTTTCACGTTTCTACTTTGGCTTTGGATGCTCTCCTTTTTCATAGGAATCTTCAACATGCTTCCTCTCCCCATACTAGATGGCGGCAAATTCATTCAAAGTATAATTGAAAAAAGCATCTCAGATAAAATAGTAAAAAGTGTTATGTGGTCACTTTATGGTTTTACATTTATTTTGTTTGCACTAAACATTGGTTTTTCCGTAGCCAAATCTGGTTTTATTACCATATAATCATAATTTTAGATTTACAGAAATTCGCATATGGTTAAATTTGGGCACAAAAAAGTCCCTTTATGAATTGTAACAAATGCGGAAATATCGCAGTTTTTTCTAGAAAGTATTCAGGAGAAAATCTTTGCTCTTCTTGCTTTTCAAATTCAATCATACAAAAAACAGCTAAAACCATATCAAAATACAATATGATACAAAATGGCGATATTGTAGGAGTGGCAGTGTCAGGAGGAAAGGATTCATTATCACTTTTACATGTGCTTAAAAAAATGTCTGAATCTCATAACTTTAAGCTGATAGCAATAACAATAGACGAGGGAATTCCTGGTTATCGTGATGAAGCGTTAGAGATTGTGAAAAATTTCTGCAATGATCTTGGTGTAGAGTATAGAACTTATACATACAAGGATCTTTTTGATTTAACATTAGAAGAATCCCTTGAGCTTAGAGGAAATGAAAAAACATCATCATGTTCAATCTGTGGAGTATTACGAAGGCGTGCAATAGATTTTGGTGCTAAAGATTTGGATGTTGATGTAATAGCTACAGGTCACAACTTAGATGATGTTCTTCAAACTTTTATTATTAATGTACTATCTGGAGATACAAACAAGATTGGATGGATGGAACCTGCCATATCAACAAACAAGAGTAGGAAGATAAAACCTTTCTATGAAATTTACGAAAATGAAATTGTGTTTTATGCTTTTACAAATGAAATTCCTTTCCAATCAGAGCAATGCCCGCACATGAATGATGGGATAAGAACAGAAATACGTGAGTTTCTAAATTCTTTAGAAAGTCACCATAGTGGGATCAAAAATAGCATGCATGGTTCTGTTATGAAATTAATTCAAATGGTAAAAAATACAAACTACAAACAAAGAAGGATTTGCCAGAAGTGTGGTAATCAATGTACTGGTAAGGTATGTTCTGTTTGTGCCATGCTTGTGAATTTAAAACAAGATCGATCCTAATGCAAATATAAGATTTCATTGTATGGTATATCGGTAGTAGGTAGGATCTGGGCGCCAGCCGTGCCCTATATCTGAAACCGGCTATATGCAGAGATCAGTAACTGCTGGGTAAATCTCTAGATAGATAGTACCCGCTTGACTTGCGGAAATGAAATCACGCCGAAGTGGGTGGATGCAGGACTGAAGCTGTCCGAAGGGATAGTCTTCAAGACCTAACTGCTGAAAGGGATGAGGTCCGGGAGGGAGCAATCCTAAGGTGGAGCATTCACGCTGCGTCGTCTACGTGGCGGATCTTGCTTGACTTGAGATGGGGCTATTTGTTTAGACTGGAACTAGCAGAGCTACTACTAAATATCATCGTTTAATCTGACATTATTGGAACAAAAACGGGGTCCAGAAAATCAGGAAACTGCTATAAATATTCATTGTTAGATTTTAGAATATGGATAGTTTGATTTCTTCTGGATACAATAAAACTTATGATGATTTCAGAAATCAGATTACACCAGCAATAAGACCACTTTTTGATTCATTAAGAGAGTACTGTTTTTCTTTGGGAAAAAATGTAATTGAAGATGTGCGTATGCACAGAATCGTATTTTGCAAATCTATTACATTCAGATTCTTTGCAGATGTAGAACCTCAACAAGATGCTATTTTAATAAAAATAAGAAGAGATAGAAAAGAAGCTCAAAAAGAGATTCAGATAAAATCTGGTCAAGATCTTACTGAAGTGAAAAATCTTCTTTTTGATGCTTATAATACAATACGTTAGTATAAAATATCAAATTTTGAAAATTCACCTTTGTATTTTTCATTGATGATTTGTATGTCATCAACTATGGCATTTGTAGGTCCCCTATGACTCCATTCTATCACTTCACTTACATCTATATCTTGGCCTTCAAGTATTGCCTCAACTCTACCATCCTTGAGGTTTCGCACCCAACCTGTAACATTTTTTTTTTCTGCCATAGTTTTAGTTGTTTGTCTGAAAAAAACCCCTTGAACTTTACCTTTCACGAAGATATGTACGCGTTGATATGCCACGTTAAGGATTCTCGTTTCAGGACTAATTAGTCTTGAGCGTAAAAATATTTTAAGATGAACTGCTGTCTTGTCTTTCTTTAATTCTTGCACGTCCAGTCTTTCTGGCTGCAATGCTACCGACTTTTCTTCCAGGAGGTGCATTTCTTGAAACAGTAGAGCTTCTACCTACATGTTGATGTCTGCCACCACCATGTGGATGCACATATACAGCTTGTGCAACACCTCTGACAATTGGATATTTCTGTCCTTTAGATCGTTTTCTACGCCATGCGTTACCTGCTCGCATAAATGGCCTATCACCTGCACCACCGCCAGCAAGAGTTCCAATCATTGCCCTATTCTGAGGATTTAGGGTAGTGAATTTTCCCGATGGTAGTTTTATTGTAACACCTTCTGAGCTATGTGAAAACACTGTCGCTGATGTACCGGCTGATTTTACAATTGTTCCGCCATCACCAAAATGTTTTTCGATATTACTGACAATTGTTCCATCAGGGATATTTTGAATGCTAATTACATTTCCTGGAGAAATTCCAGACTTTAATCCAAACTGAATTTTTGATCCAATTCTTGTACCAAGAATTGCAGGAATATATGAAGATGAACCATCATCAAATCTTATTTTGGCAAGAGGTGCGTCACGTCCTCTTTCGTGAACTAGATCTACTACTTGGCCTTCTCGTTGTTCAGAAAGTCCAAATCTTGGATATTTTGCAGGCAATAACTTACCAGTAATAGCTGCACGAAATTGCTTTCCACCTCGACCACGTCTTCTAACTAGAGGTCTTTTACCCAATGTAGAAAATGTTGCTCTCTCTTGTAGATTTTAAGCTTTGGATCTTGTATGTAATGGATCAAAGACGACAAAGGTATAAAAATTAGTTTAGGACTGTTTAATTTGTGAGCCAGAATACACTTTCTCTTAAAGTACTTGAGGCATATACTCGTGATGTTGGTAGAGGGGTAGCTCGAATTGATTATGATTCTATGGACTCACTAAGTGCTTCAACTGGTGATGTTATTGAAATTAAAGGTAAACGCAGGACTGTTGCAAAGTGTTTACCACTTTATCCTTCTGATGAAGGAAAGGGAATAATTCGAGTTGATGGGCTTGTAAGAAATAATGCTGGAATAGCTATTGGAGATACGGTTGCAGTTCGAAAAATAAAAGCAGTTGCGGCAGAAAAAGTGGTTGTTGCTCCATTAGAAGCAATTCCACCGATAGATGAAAGATATCTTGCAGATGCTCTGGAGAGTGTTCCTTTGATTAAAGGAGATAATGTGATGGTCCCGTATTTTGGTGGAAGATTAACTTTTCAAGTGATAGGGGTTACACCAGCAGCAGATGCTGTACTTGTAACTCAAAAGACAGTATTTCACATTGCAGAAAAAGGTGAAACTCTGCGTGGAGTTCCACAAGTCACTTATGAAGATATTGGTGGTTTAACAGATGAAATTAAAAAAGTTAGAGAAATGATCGAACTTCCTCTAAGACATCCAGAAATTTTTGAAAAATTAGGAATTGAAGCTCCAAAAGGAGTGTTGCTTTATGGTCCACCTGGTACTGGTAAGACTTTGTTAGCAAAAGCAGTTGCAAATGAAAGTAATGCTCACTTTATTAGCATTTCAGGTCCTGAAATTATGAGCAAGTTCTATGGAGAAAGTGAAGCACGATTAAGAGAAATTTTCAAAGAGGCAAAGGAAAAATCTCCTTCTATAATTTTCATTGATGAAATTGATTCCATAGCTCCGAAGAGAGAAGAAGTAACAGGAGAAGTTGAGAGGAGAGTTGTGTCTCAGTTGCTTTCACTTATGGACGGTTTGGAAGCAAGAGGCAAAGTAATCGTCATATCTGCAACAAATAGACCAAATGCAATAGACCCAGCTCTTAGACGACCTGGAAGATTTGATAGAGAAATCGAGATTAAAGTACCTGATAAGAAGGGTAGAAAAGACATCCTTATGATACACACAAGAAACATGCCATTAAGTAATGACGTAAACTTGGAAAAAATTGCAGCAATAAGTCACGGTTATGTTGGCGCAGACTTGGAATATCTTTGTAAAGAGGCTGCAATGAAGTGTCTTAGAAGACTCTTACCAGAACTCAATCTAGAAGACGAAAAGCTTCCACCAGAAACTCTTGACAAACTTATTGTAAATGGTGAAGACTATCAGCATGCGTTGAGGGAAGTTACACCGTCTGGAATGCGTGAAGTTTTCATTGAAAATCCTGACGTAAAATGGGATGAAGTAGGTGGATTAGAAAATGTGAAACGTGAGCTCCAAGAAGCTGTAGAATGGCCAATGAAATATCCTACGCTATACTCCAAACTTGGTCATAGAATGCCACGAGGAATTTTGCTCCATGGACCAAGTGGCACAGGAAAGACACTTTTAGCTAAAGCAGTTGCAACAGAAAGTGAAGCTAACTTTATTTCAGTAAGAGGTCCTGAATTGCTTTCAAAGTGGGTTGGAGAATCCGAGCGAGGCATAAGGGAGATTTTCAGAAGAGCGAGGCAAGCTTCACCATGTGTAATTTTCTTCGATGAAATTGATTCCATAGCTCCAATCAGAGGAGTTGGTGGAGAAACAGCAGTGACTGAAAGAGTAGTAAGTCAACTATTAACTGAACTTGATGGCATAGAAAGTTTGCATGGTGTTGTAGTGCTTGCTGCAACAAATAGAGCAGATATGATTGATACTGCACTCCTCAGACCTGGAAGATTTGATAAGATAATACTGGTACCAATGCCAGACAAAGAAGGTAGAAAGAAGATTCTAGAGATAAGTACAAAAGAGATCCCTATAGACAAAGAACCAAAAATTGAGAGCGGCAAAAATCCGGATTATGTAGATCTAGAAAAGATATCTGAAACGACAGATGGTTTGAGCGGAGCAGACGTTGCGGCAATTGCAAATACAGCAGTATCTCTTGTCATACATGAATTTCTTGACAAATACCCAGATCAGAAAGAAGCTGAAAAACAGGCTACAACTGCAAAAGTAACTATGAGGCATTTTGAAGAGGCAGTAAGAAAAGTCAGAACACAGAAAGAGCTCAAGATAGGCGAAAAAGTAGCAGTGCCTTACTACAGGTAATTTTAATAAAATAACTGATCTATTCCAGTTAAATGTCAAATCATAGCGGATATAGAGGAAAATTCCTTTCCTTTTTGCAGAAGAATAACCTTCAGGTAGGCGATATTGTAAGAATCACTGCAGATGCAGATTATTCTGGCATGATAATGCCACGCTATGAATATAGTGATGATGAACACATAGTTTTGAAGCTTAAAAGTGGATATAACATAGGTCTTGAAATAGATAAAATAAAAAAAGTCGAAATTGAATCTACAACGGAGTTAAAAAAAGAAATCATACAACAATCACAAACAAATCCAAATTTACCAAAACTACTACTTGTTTCTACAGGAGGAACTATTGCAAGTAAAGTAGATTATAGAACAGGCGGAGTCACGCCTGCCCTTACAGCAGCAGAGCTCAATGCAACTGTCCCAGAGCTTGCAGAGATAGCGAACATAGACACAGAAGTTCTTTTTTCAGAATATTCTGAGAATCTACTTCCAGAACACTGGAAAAAAATAGCTGAAAAAATAAACTCTTGTATAAAATCAGAATACAAGGGAATCATCATAGCTCATGGAACTGATACGATGCAATATACTGCAGCCGCACTTTCATTTGCTTTAGCAAATATTCCAATTCCTATTGCATTAGTAGGCTCGCAAAGATCTTCTGACAGACCGTCTTCTGATGCAGCATTAAATCTTATTTCAGCTGCCAAATTCCTTGTAGGCTGTAACGCTACTGGAGTTTACGTAGTCATGCATAACACTACTAGTGATGATGAGGTTGCTTGTCACTGGGGAACTCGTGTACGAAAAAATCATACAAGCAAGCGCAATGCTTTTCAAACAATTGGAGGATCACCAGCATTTATAATAAAAAATGACAAAATAATTAGAAATCGACAGTTCAGTTATGAAAGAAAAAGGGAATATGTACCAAAGATTAATTTTGATACTAGTGTAGCATTAGTGAAATATTATCCTGGTCTGGATTCTAGAATAATAGATTACATAATAGAAGCAGGATACAAAGCAATAATCTTTGAAGGTACTGGTCTAGGTCATGTTGGGAGGACTATGTATGATGGCGTAGATAAAGCCAAAAAAAAGGGACTTTTTCTGGGTATGACTTCTCAATGTATAGATGGCATGGTACGTATGACAGTTTATGAAAGCGGTCGAGATCTTCTCAATTTAGGTATAATTCCTCTTGCAAACATGATTCCAGAAACTGCACTTGTAAAAGCTATGTGGGCATTAGGAAATTCGAAGAGTGTTCAAGAAATGGAAGTATTGATGAAAGAAAACATCGCATTGGAATTTGCAGACTAAGCTTAAAAAGCATGTCAATTGATAAATGAGAAGTGTCAGAGTTTCAACTAGACAAAATAGGATTAAAAGTGGGATTAGAGATTCATCAACAGCTTGCAACTAAAAAGAAATTGTTTTGTAGTTGCCCTACAATAGAATCAGAAGAATATCCTATTAAGTTTTTTCGCAAGTTAAGAGTAGCAAAAAGTGAACTTGGCGAATATGATCCCACTGCCATTTTTGAAAAAAGTAAATCAAAAATAATTGTATATTATGCAAATCCTGAAAGTAGTTGTCTTGTAGAACAAGATGAAGAACCTCCCCATGAAATCAACAACAGTGCAAAAGATATCGTTCTGGTAATTTCATCTGCCTTAAAATCAGCTATTTTCAATGAGATCCATGTAATGAGGAAACTTGTCATAGATGGATCTAATACATCAGGATTTCAGCGAACCATGCTTATTTCACAAGGTGGTTACCTTGATGTAGATGGGAAAAAAATTGGAGTACAAAGTATAAGTTTAGAAGAAGATGCTGCAAGGATTCTTGGAGAAACTGCAGATGCAAGAGAATATGCATTAGATAGATTAGGCTTGCCACTAGTAGAGATTGCATTAGAGCCTGTTTCTGGCAAACCAGATCAGATTAGAAAAATAGCACTCACACTTGGAAGAATGTTACGTACTACAAAAAAAGTAGAACGCGGTTTAGGAACAATAAGACAAGACGTTAATGTTTCTATTCAGGGAGGCAATGTGATTGAGGTAAAGGGGGTTCAAAAGCTTGATCAGCTTGAAAAGGTCATAGAGTATGAAGCAAAAAGACAGCACGGTTTGAGCATAATAGCTACTAAATTAAAGAACATGGAAATCGATAGAATATCTAAAGAAAGAGACGTAAAGATTGTTACAGATATTTTCAAGAACTGTAAATCAAAGGTGATACAAAAAGCATTGAAAGAGGAATTGGTTATTAAAGCAATTAGAATAAAAAATTTTTCAGGCATGTTTGGTTTTGAACCATACCAAGGTATACGATTAGGAAAACAAATTGGTGAACTTGTTAGGTTTTTTGGATTAGGAGGCGTATTTCATTCTGATGAACTTCCAAATTATGGAATAGGAGAAACTGAGATTATTAGAATTAGAAAAACATTAGAGCTTGAACAAAATGACGCGTTTTTAATTTTAGCTGGTGAAATGGAAAAAGTTGAACCTGCGATTGAATCCATAATTAAAAGAATAGAAGATGCCAAAAATGGCGTTCCTGCAGAAACAAGAGCAGCTACAGCTGAAGGTGAAACAGTGTATCTTAGGCCCCGACCTGGCGCATCAAGAATGTATCCAGAGACAGACATTCCACCAATTATTGTAACTAAAGAGGAACTAGCAGATGCACAGAGAAAGATACCAAAGTCGTGGGAAGAAACAATAGCAGATTTAGAGAAAGAATATAGTCTTAATCAACAACTTGCTGTACAGATATTTGATTCTAGTTATTCTGACTTATTTGGGAGGATATGTCAAGATGAGAGAATTCCACCAAGTTTTGTTGCTTCAGTTCTTTGTAGTACTATAACAAACCTAGAGAGGCAGGGGTTAGATGTCAGATTATTAAAATCGAGTGAGATTTTGCAAACATTTAAGCTTCTTGCAGATGGTGAAATTGCTAAAGAATCTATAGAGATAATTTTTTCAAATATAATGTCTGGAAAAACACGTTCCGTTGAAGAGGCTATCAAAAATGCTGCCATTAGTAAGGTAAATTCTACAGAACTAGAAAAGATACTAGATGATCTCGTAAAAGAAAATATGAATATTATTCATGAACAACGGGAAAGATCAATTGGTCCATTAATGGGTATTGCGATGAGAACTATGCGTGGAAAAGTAGATGGTCAAAAGATAAACCAGATTTTAGAGAAGAAGATCAAAGAGAAACTAAATTAGAAATTAACCTAATTTTTAAAATTTTCATTAAAAAATAATGTTGCTTGTCAAAGTCACGAACACATTTTGTTCACTGATTTTCTTTTTGACTTGTCAAGCTAACAGCTATTCGATTTTACGTTTTCCTGTTCCTCTGCCAGTAGAAACAGTATATCCTTTAGTGGAAGGTTTTTCCGGTGCTTTTGGATAATCTCCTGCTTTTACACTTCCCGTGCCACGTCCCATAGTAATCCTAGCGTCTTTTCCTAGTCCTTCCATTTTCTTTTTCTGATACTCACGATACGAATCTCCTGACCAATTCTGAGGCTTGTCGTCTTCATCACGAACCGAGGTACCTCTTCCACCTATTCTTTTGACTTTCACATGGACACTACTATTTACTATGGTTTAAGGTTTGCCTAGATCAGGCACAAATTTATTTACAAATATGCGGGAGGTGGGATTTGAACCCACGAACTCCTAAGAGATAAGGTTCTGAGCCTTACGCCGTTGACCAGGCTAGGCGACCCCCGCAACGAGGAAAATTAGGCTTCCTGAATAAGTGTCTTTATTATAGGAATTGCATCTTTTAATTGAAAGATTCTTTTCGCTCTTAGATCACCAAAGCTTAGATTCCATGGTTGAGTGTAAAGTATCACAGATTTTCCTGCATCCAGCATACTTTTTGCATTTATTGGTGAATCATCAATAAAAATATCATAATCGAGTTTTGTTTTTTCTACACCTTCCAATACTCCTACATAGTTTTTGTAAGTAATTTGTTGAGATGAAAGCCAGCTCTTTACATAAGTGTGTGTTGATTCTTCTCTTGCTGTAACAATATCAACCTCACAAACATTTGAAAGAATAGATGTCGAGGTAGAAAGATTTTCTTCAGTAGATGGTATTTTGTGCCACGTTTGCCAGCACAAAGAAAGCTCTTTATAAAAATCGTATTTATTTATTTGATGCCTTTTCCAGAAATCCCACTCGGAAATTTCTTCTTTCGATATGGGTGTTCTTATTGTGTTATTATAATCTAACCAAGCATGAATAACATCTGCCAAAACACCGTCAACATCAAGACCTATCTTCAATTTTTCAGGAGTCAATTTTATCAAAAGTATTCCGAAGTTCTTCTAAAATCTTTTTCTGATGTTTATCAAGTTTGGTTGGAATGTTTACAACAAGTCTTACATACTGATCTCCGCGTCCTCTACCACCAACATTTGGAACTCCTTTTCCTTTAAATTTTATAATTGAATTCGGTTGTGTACCTTGTTCCACAGTTATTTTTTCTGTTCCTTCCAGAGTAGGTATAACAATCGTTTTTCCAAGTACTGCATCAATAATAGAGATATTTGCATCATAGAATAAGTCTGGACCATCTCTTTTGAATTTATCATGGGATTTTACATGTATTCTAACTATGAGATCTCCACTTGGTCCATCATCGGTTGATTCGCCTTCCCCTCTTATCGTGTATTCGCCATTATCAACACCTGATGGAATATCAAATGAGAGATGTTTTTTCCCTTTTACTTTGCCTCTGCCTTTACATTGGTTACATGGTCTTTCAATTATTTTGCCTTGTCCCCTGCATGTGTTACATGTATGAACAGTTACAAAAGTTGAAAATCCCATATTTCTGGTGGTTCTTACTTGGCCTTGACCATGACAGACCGAACATGTTCTTTTTGATGTTCCCGGAGCAGCACCTGAACCTTCACAGTTTTCACATTCCACATCTTTTTGAATATCAATTTCCTCGTGTTTTCCTTTTAAAACATCTTCAAGTGTTATTGTAGTATCGTACACAAGATCCGCACCACGTTCTCTTCCAAATCCTCCAAATCCGCCTTTACCAAAAATAGATTCAAAGATGGAGTCAAATCCTCCTCCAGAACCTCCAAAAATATCTTCAAAATTAACGCGTGCACCACGGAATATATCTTCAGTACTATACCTTCCGTCTACTCCAGCATGTCCATATTGATCATATATTTTTCGTTTTTCGTCATCAGACAAAACTCCATAGGCTTCAGATATTTCTTTAAAGTGTTCTGTCGCATCAGGAGATTTGTTTCTGTCTGGATGGAATTTTAGAGCCATCTTTCTATATTGAGATTTTATTTCTGATTGTGAAGCATTCTTTTGAACTCCAAGAACTTCATAATAGTCTCGTTTGGCACTCATAAGCGAATTTTGATTAATCTCAAGTATAAATCATCAATTATTGAGCACCAGTAACGTTTTGACCTGCGCTTTCATCCCCAGTTCCTCCTCGAGGTCCTGTTCCAGACGGATCAGATTCTGGTGGCGGACTAGCTTTTTTGTAAAGTTCTGTAGTTATTTCGTTAACTATTGTTTTTAATGTATCAAGTTTTGGTTTAATTTCTGCAGAACCCTTGTCAAGTATATCTTTTAGTTCTCTTATTGCATTTGTAACTTTAATTCCTTGTTCTTGTGTAACTTTGTCTTTAAGATCTTGGTTGATTGATTTTTCAGTAGCATGAATAAAGTTCTCGGCTTCATTTTTGATTTCAATTTCTTCCTTTTTCTTCTTGTCTTGATCTGCGTAAACTTCAGCATCTTTTTTGAGTTTTTCAATTTCTTCCTTTGAAAGTTTTGTGCTTGCAGTAATTGTTATCGTTTTTTCTTTTTGAGTACCAAGATCTTTTGCTGTAACATTAAGTATTCCATTTGCATCAAGATCAAACTTTACTTCAATTTGCGGAATTCCTCGTGGTGCTGGAGGAATACCAGAAAGATTAAAGCTTCCAAGAGAAACATTGTCTGCTGCCACGGGTCTCTCTCCTTGTACTATGTGGACTGTGACTGCAGTTTGATTGTCTGCAGCAGTAGTAAAGACCTTGCTTTTGGATGTAGGAATAGTAGTGTTTCTTTCAATTAGTGATTCACGTAATCCACCAAGCACTTCCACTCCAAGAGTAAGTGGAGTAACATCAAGGAGTACAATGTCACTTGTAACATCTCCTGCAATAATACCTGCCTGTATTCCAGCACCTAATGCTACTGCTTCCATAGGATCAACTCCAGATTCAGGTTCCTTGCCTAAAACAGAAGCAACAAACTTTTTTACTAATGGAATTCGTGTTGGTCCTCCCACAAGAACAATTTTAGTGATGTCGGAAGGTGAAAGTTTTGCATCTTCCAAAGCTTTTGTCATTGATGGCCTACATCTTTCTACAATTGGATTTATGAGATCTTCAAGCTTTGAACGGGTAAGTTTCATTTCTAGATTCTTTGGACCAGCGGTTTGATCATATGATATAAATGGTAAATTGATATCAGTCTCCATTACGGAAGAAAGTTCAATCTTTGCTCTTTCTGCAGATTCCCTTACTCTAACCATCGCTGCATTATCCTTTGAGAGATCGATTCCAGTGTTTTTTCTAAAAAATTCAATGATGTAATCTATTATGATCTTATCCATATCAGTGCCTCCAAGTTGTGTATCACCAGAGGTACTCATCACTTCAAAAACGTCACCACCCATTTCCATTATGGTCACATCTAGTGTTCCACCACCAAGATCAAATACCATAATTTTCATGTCTTGTTTAGCTTTGTCTAGTCCAAATGCAAGTGATGCTGCTGTTGGTTCATTGATTATTCTTACAACTTCTAATCCTGCAATCTGACCAGCATCTTTTGTTGCTTGCCTTTGATTATCGTTAAAATATGCCGGTACTGTAATGACCGCTTTATCAATTTTTTCCCCAACAAATGCCTCAGCATCTCGTTTTATTTTCTGTAAGATATAAGCAGAAATTTGTTGAGGTTTGTATTCCTTGCCATTTACTTTAAAAACATAATCAGAACCCATCTTACGCTTTGCGGCTACAATGGTTCCTATTGGATTTGTTACAGCTTGTCTTCTTGCTGGCTCACCGATGAGAATTTCGCCATCTTTTGTGAATGCCACAACTGATGGAAACGCCTTGCCACCAACTGTTGTACCTTCAGCAGCAGATATGATTGTGGGTTTACCACCCATCATTACTGCAGCAGCAGAGTTACTTGTTCCTAAATCTATTCCAATAATTTTAGCCATTATTTTCACCTTCTAATTTATCATTTGAAGTTTTTGATATTTCTACTAAACTTGGTCTAATTACTCTATTTTGTAAAATATATCCTTTACGAATCTCTTTGGTAATTGTATTATTATCTAAAGATGGATCTTCCTTTATAGCTATGGCTTCATGCGATTTTGGATCAAAAATTTCACCTACTGCATCTATTGGAACTACACCATATTCTGATAGAAAAGAAGTCATATTTTTTAAAATACCATCAAGTCCATCGGTATTAACATGTTGTTTTCCAAGTGCATCTTTTGCACGCACAAAATCGTCATAAATTGACAAAAACTTCAGCATGATTTCTGCCAACATTGAGTTTACACGAGTTTGTACATCAGATTCTGTTCTCTTTTTTAGATTTTCAAAATCTGCAAGCAGATATTGTAGTTTTTTTTCATAGGATGTGACTGTTTCTTTTTCTTTTTCAAGCATAGATTTTAATTCATCTACGCTAAGATCTTTTTCATTCTCAGTGGTACTAGTTTCCACTTGTACTGTTGTTTCGGTATTTTGATCTTCAGACAAACAAGATGACTGGAAATTTGTCTAATTTTACTCTTATTGTATGATTTCACATAGTGGATTTGTTTTTATGGTTATTAGATCAGTTCCCTTGCCAGTCTTGCTGATTTTTTCATAATCGGGTTTTGAACAAGCCACAACAATAGTAGTTTTATCGCTGTGAAAGAGATCAAAAGTTGGGCTTTGATGTATTTCAACATCACCAATGTAATCACGTAATTTTATTACAAGAGAGTTTAGCATGTCTACTTTGTCACCACGCATTTCATAAGCATCTTGTGACCAGACTAAAGCAACTCTTGTTCTACTGGCTTTTAGTTCATTTTTTTTCAAAGTAGAACGAATTTCATCTATTAATCGTTTTACATATCCTTCAATTCCTTTAATGCTTCCATTAACTAGGTACATCATAGTACCTGCACCTTCAAGCGATGTTCCCAATGATCGTAAATCATACAAGCCATTAGTCATATCATCCAAGAAGAGATTTTTGAATTCGGCAAACATGAGATCATTTCTTGTATTATCATCTTGTGCAAATTTGCAGACTTCGAGTATACTAGAAAGACTAGAGAATTGTGAAAGTATCTTTATTGCATGAAAAAGTTCAGCCGAAGATATAGTTACGAATTTTTTTTCTTTTTTATCAGTTTCAAGTAGTTTAGTAAGTTTATCATCTGCCTTACCATTAAAAGATCCTATAATTTCTGGTGTCTGATTTTTAGTTCCGAGTGGATAATAGAAATATGAAATACCCTTTCCTACTTCAAGACCAGTTACATGTTCCAAGAGAGAGATGGTTTCATTGTTTCCACCAATCCCTGTTGGGAGATTGTAAATCACTGAGCCACCTTTCTTTAGTGCACTGGTAGCATCTTTGAATTTTGAGTGTATTTCCATTTTAGTTTCCTGCCCCGTTTTTCGTATCCTTGGAGCAAAGAAAAGATACTCTGAATGCGATATTGCTACATCAATAGGTTCTACGCCAAGTAAAGGCTCATCCTCTTTTAGAGATGCAACGTTTGGATATGTCTTGGCAATTTCTGATTTGAGAGATATTGCCATATGAGCAGACTCATCTACGATAAAGACATCTGCACCTTTTATTGCCATTTGACAAGCAATAGAATAACCCTCAGTGCTAAGACCATAAACAACAACTTTTGCCCCTCCCAAATCATTGCAGCTAGGCAGATAGGCTAAGAAAAACTTTTTCCACCGTAGAATTCTATCAAAAATGTTTGAAAATCTGGTTTGATCTACTTACTCCAAAACAGCTTTTGTTTTTTGAGCCCATGATCAGAAAATTACAAAAAAACAACAAACTGCTTTGTACTTCAAGAAATTATCGCGAAGTAGTAGATCTTGCCAGAATTAGGGGCATAAATCTTGTATTTGTTGGAAGACATGGTGGAGCTAACAAAACTGGCAAATTAAATGCCAGCCTTACACGAATGCATCATCTGTTATCAATAGTAAAAAAATTCAATCCTGAATTAACAGTTAGTTTTTGCTCTCCCGAGGCATCAAGAATTTCGTATGGACTTAGTGTAAAACACATTGCTTTTTGTGATTCTCCTCATGCAGAAGCAGTAATGAAATTATGCTTACCGCTGGTACAAAGACTCCTTATACCATGGGTTATTCCAAAAAAAGAATTTACAAAATACGGTATTTCCGAAAAAAAAATATCACAATACAAAGCAATTGATGCTTCTGTAATAGTGAAGGAAAGATCAAAAAATGATTTGAGGCATAATTTTCTTTTAAAGAAAAAAAAGACTATTCTAATACGACCTGAAGAATCAGAAGCTGCTTATGTTTCCTATAATGAAAATAGGATTACCAAAATTATACGTGAGATCATTAAAGAATTTCCAAATTACAATGTAGTCATTTTAGGTAGATATCTACCACAAATTAGCAAGCTCAAACGCGAGTTTGGAAGCAAGATAATAATGATGAATAGTGTAGTGGATGGTAAAAGTTTACTCAAAGTTGTAGACGTGTTTATTGGATCCGGTGGTACTATGACTGCAGAATCTGCCTTGATGGGTGTACCAACCATATCCTATGATGCAGTACCAAATCACATTGAACAATATCTTGTAAGAAATGGTTTAGTAAAAAGAGAGAAAAATCCCCAAAAAATAGTTTTTCTTGTAAAACAAATTTTAAAATCAGATAACAAAAAATCCAGAAACAAGGCAAGAAAAATATTAAATTCAATGGAAGATCCTTTTTCAAAACTTGTTGTTCACATCAAAACGTAATCTTATAACAGAATCCAAAATATAAAAAAATAGGTTGATTGGATCTGAAATGCTTACTGAATAACATTATAAGGGAACTAAAATCAACATTCAACGCCCGGAAAGCCCGGTAGAGGAGGAATCCACCGAGTGTAGCGGTCAAGCATAGGGGCCTTTGGAGCCCTTGACCCCAGTTCGAATCTGGGCCGGGCTACTTTTTATAAAAACTAAAGATAAGGAGTCTTTGGCATCATATCAAAATGTGGTAAAAGTGTAATTCCAATTAATATTGGGACCACAAATATTGCAAATGAAATTGCAGTAAGAATTATTCCAAGTAATAAGCAATTTTTCGCTTTACGTGGATCATCATCTTTTATTATGAAATATGCTATGATACCGCCTATAACATTAAAGAAAATGGGTAAAAGAAACCATAAACTACTTCGTCTCCTTACTTCCATGATTAGTTTATCAAATTGTTGGATTTAAATCAAGTTGTATTGTTTATAATTCAAGTTTTGCAAGAAGTTTTGTAGCTATTGAAAACAGAGTTAAAGACAATGTAACCAAAACTAACATCTCTATTGCCACAAATGTGTCAAAATTCCCAAATATTCCAGCACGTACAACGTCTACAAGATAGGTTAGCGGATTAAAATAAAATGCAACTGAAAGTGGTTGAGGAGTGCCTTCTGCAGGATAGAAAGCAGTACTTACAAATGCAAAAAACAAAAATACAGTGTTAATCACTACATTGAATCCTTCACTTGACTTTAGTCTAGTGGATATAATTGATGCAATAGAACCAAAGAGAATTGAGCCCACAACAGAAGCAAAGACCAAAAGTGGTATAGTAAAGAGGTTAAACTCTACAGATTCAAAGAAAAGTGGATATCCAACGGCTGTAATTAAAGCGGCACTAATCAACCCAACTATTGCAATCGTGTAGACATTACTCAAGATGTAGTGTGCTCTAGTAAATGGCCCTACAAGGATCTGTTCAAACATACCATGTCTTCTGTCATTCCATATTATGATGCCGGAAACAAGAGTACTATTCATTATATTAAAGCCAATCATACCTGATGCGATGTATGCTGGATAGTCTAGTGTTTTGTTACCATATAAAACAGAATCAATCAAGGCAGTATATGCAAAACCAGCAACAAAGATGTAGATTAAAGGAAAAATTACTTGCCATATCAGAAATCCCTTGTTAAGAGATATTGTCAGATTCCTATTTACTAGTCTAATCACTGGATGCATTTGACTTGTTCACCACTGAAAGAAAAATTTCTTCCAGACTTGTAGGAATTGCAGATAGATCTTCTATTACGATATTATTTGCTGTTAAAATTTGGAGAATTTTTAGTAATACTTCTTCAGAATCATTAGATCGTATAGTTATGTTTGTTCCAGAGTTGAAATCAAGTTCATAGTCTTTTATTCCAACCAAGAGATTAGACAAATCTTTTCTAATGGAAGATAAATGAATTTTGATAGTTTTTTCTCTTCCAAATTTGTTTTTTAGTTCTTCGGGAGTATCAATGGCTATTATCTTCCCTTTGTTTATTATAGCAACTTCATCACAGATGTATTCAGCTTCATTTAGTATATGTGTTGTAAAAAATACTGTCAAGCCATATTTTACTTTATGTTTTATAAAGTCAAGCAATCCTCTGCGTGCTGAAGGATCCAAACCCACTGTAGGTTCATCAAGAAACAAAAGATTCATGTCATGCATGAATTCACGAGCCACTTGCACCCTTCTTCTCTGACCTATTGAAAGATCATCATTTTTTACAGTCCTTATTTCTCCTAGATCAAAAGCTGAAAGAAGCTCCTCAACCCTATCCTGTCTTTTACTTCTCTCAACATTCCACATCATTCCATATTTTTCAAGGGATTTTTCTACACTGAGTGTTGGTTCATAGCTTGGCTGCTGTAAAACCACACCAATCTTCTTTCGTACTTCGAGTGGTAAACGTATAGCATCCATACCTAGTATTTTCATTGTTCCATTTGTAGGTGGTATGAGAGTGGTAAGGAGTTTTATTGTGGTAGTTTTTCCTGCTCCATTTGGTCCTAAAAATCCAAAAATTTTACCATAGTTAACAGAGAGATCTATACTATCTACTGCATCTACAGAACCATATGATTTCGAAAGCGAGTTTGTTTCTATACATGACATTTAAAACTAGTTTTATCACCCTACTAATTTAGCTAGTGAAATTTTTATTAATGCACATTTCTATCTCAAAGTAACTTGTCAGAATTTGAATCGTTATTAAACAAACTTTTGGAACAAAGACCAGAGCTTTCGCGATCAGACATACAACAAATGATTAATAAAAAGAAGGAAAAGATCGGCGCTGGTTACCTGACAGATCAAGGCGCATTATTTCTCATAGCGTCTGATCTAGGAGTACCACTAACAGAACAGCTGAAGGTAGAGATGGGTCTTAAAGATCTGTATGTAGGTGCAAAAGAGATCACGTTAGAAACTAGAGTGATGAATGTGTATCCAGCAAAACAGTTTTCACGTAAAGATGGTTCACAATTTCTTTTGCGCACCATGACAGTATATGATTCTGATTCTAGAGCCAAGGTAAAACTATGGGATGAAAAGGCAAATTTGCCGGGAATTGAGAATCTGAAACCTGGTGATCTTGTAAAGATTATCAAAGCGTATGTCAAGTCAGACATGACAGGAACGCCAATCATCAATGTTGGTTCAGGTTCTAACCTTGAGACAAGTGAGATGGAAAGCAAGATTCCATTGCTTGACTCTATAACAGAAGATATTAGTATGATAAAGGAAAATCAACAAAATCTTGTAGTTTCTGGAGTCTTGGATGGAAACATCAGACTATCTGAATTCACAAACTTCAAAGGTCAACCCGGAAAAGCGCTTCATTTACGACTAAAGGGAAGAGATGGAACCGTTACAAGAGTTGTCTTATGGAATGCAGATGAAAAGTCAATTCCAAAGATGATTACACCTGGTGCAAAAACAAGATTGATTGGTGTAAGAACAAAAAAGGGTCAACAGGGATTAGAGTTACATGGTGATGAAGGTACAGTTATAGAAATAGAAGGTGCAGACGAAGTACAACCAGTGGTTGTTAGAATTTTATCATTAGTGAAAAATGATTCTGGCAATATCCTAATGCTAGCTGCTGATCATAATAAGAGGTTTCTTAACATTACAGATTTTGTTGGTGTAACAAAAGATCTGAAAGTTGGAGAAATAATAGAATTAGTTCCAACAAAGATATATGGAAATTCTGTAACATTGGAAGGTGATTCGTTTGTCAGAAAGATTGATGATGAAAAGATTCCTGCCATTTCAGAACTCAGAACAAAGATTCGTGATCTAAAATCAAGTGATGATACCTATTGTATTGAAGCAATAGTACTAAAAATGCCAGAAAGACGAGAAATCCAGACAAAAACTGGAGAATCAGTATCTTTGTCAGAGATGTTTATTGAAGATGAGACAGGGCAGATTTGGCTTAAGGGATGGAGAAACCAGGCTAGAATACTAGACCAGTTTTCTCAAGGCGAGATTATTACTGTACTAGGAGTAACCGCAAAAGCTGGTCTTGAGGGCAGAATGGAATTATTTTTGACGCCATTTTCACACATTATAAAAAAGAATTAAGAATCCCAGAAACCTCGAGTTGTTACGTATTGTCTTTCTGCCTCGTAGATCTGTTTGTATAGTTCCTCTTCGCCAATCATGTTTCTTAATATTCGTGCTCCGGTGTCTGCTCCCACACCATATCCTGAAAGGACAACAATAGCTATCTTTCCAAAATTTTCTAGAAGTGAAGAGATCTTCCACGCTCTTGCAAATTTGTGATTTTCTTCAGTTGTGAGTTTTTTTCCAGCATGTTTTTTCTGCACTATTTTTACCAGATCATAATCAGAATAATAAGTAGCTGTGATCTGACGAGATTTACAATAATGACATGAAAGTGTGTTATTTACTTCTCTGGTCTCAATAACTCTTTCCCATTTACCACATCTGACGCAAATCAGTCTGTGTTTTGTCTTCAGAAGTCTTGTTTTAACTAGATCCAAAATTCCTTTGTCTATGTTTGCGGGAGATGCATAATATTTTGCAGTATGATCAAGTATAGATTCTGCAAGTTTAGAGAAATTTTCTACTTCTATCCACTTTATTTTAATTTTGTTAGATCGAATTTTTTCCAATAATGTTTCAGTATTTTCTAAGTCATATTTGTCATGGAATAATTCACGTAGTACTTCTTTTGCAAGTATGGTTTTTGAATATTTTTCATAGATAAACCTTGCAGATTTTCTATCATAAACTGCTTCTCTGCCTACAATGCCAAATTTTTTAGCTACACACCAAGTTCTCCAGTTTATGTTATGTGTTCCTGTGAGAGAAGTACTAACAACTAATGCTAGATCATATACTTCGTTTAAGGTATCCAATACTTGCTTTTCCAGTATCCTGCCGTTAGAAGACATGATTATTCTATATGCATCAGATCTTGAATCTATAAGATATCCTGTCCTTGCTGAGATCATAGTAGAGAGTAACATAGAAAGTGTAGAATTTATTTTAGTTCCAAAACACGAATGAATTACTACTGTATTTCTGACTCTTAATGATTCCACTACAATGGTTTTTTCATTTGGAATAGTGTCTAGTTTCAGATTCTTGATTACTTGGTTTGAAACTAGAAGAGAGTTTGTCTGTACACTTGTTCTAAAAATACCAACCTTACTTGCAGTTGTATAATCAACAGGAATGTTTTCACCTTCCCAATATGGAACATTTATTCCAGCTGATTGTACTGGTTCAACGTTAATTTTTAGTGAACTCTCGTCTATGTTTAATATTCTCCACTGCATTCCTCTTAAAACAAAAACATTACCAGGATCGCCATAGTCACCTACAAATCTTTGATCCAAACTTCCAATGATTTTTTTACTTGCGGTATCAAAAACTTTGAATTTTAAAATATCTGGAATTGTTGATAGGTTTTCAAAAAAATATCTGAATGCTCTGCTTTTTTTCCAAAAGATCATTTCCTCCTTGTCAAAAAAAAGAATTAAATTGTTATGCAATATTTCAAGGACGCTAAAAAGATCCTCTATTGTTGCATTTCTGAAAGGATATGCTTGTTTTATTATCTGAAACGCAAGATCTACTGGAACGTTTCCAAGTTGCATTGACAAACCAACCAGATGATGTGCAAGTACGTCTAATGCCCCTTCATGGATTATCTGATCTTCGATTGATTTTTCTCTAACTCTTTCAAGTATTGCATATGTTTCAAATTCATCATCTGGATTGTTGGTTATGATTAGACCCTTTGCTGATGAATCTCGATTATGTTTGCTTCTGCCTATTCTCTGCATGAGTTTTGATACTTGTCTTGGGGAACCATAATGAATCACAAGTTCAACAGAACCAATATCAAGCCCAAGTTCAAGCGATGATGTACAGACTATGATTCCAGGCTTTCCTTGTCTTAGTGTCTCTTCTGTTTCTTCCCTAACTTCCTGTGAAAGTGAACCATGATGCAATTCAACTTTTGATGTAGTTTTTTCATGTAGTATTGACGCAAGATATTCTGATTCTCCCCGCGTATTTGTAAAAAGCAAAACTGGAGAATTTGAATAATTTTTTGTCACATATTCAATTATGTAGTCAACTACATCAGATATTGTGCCATCTATGTATTTGACTTCTACATCGTATTTTCGTATAGAATTATCTTGAATTATTTTATATTTCCTTTTTGTTCCTACTACAAATTTAGCAGATTCATCAACGTTGCCTACCGTTGCAGATAGACCTACTCGAGTTATTTCTTGTTTTGAATTAAGTTGTAGTCTTTCCAAACTTAATGAAAGTTGTGAGCCTCGTTCATTTCCTAATAATTCATGAACTTCGTCTATGATTATCCATTCAAGTTCTGAAAGTGCATCAAGTATCTTTTTTTGCGTTAGTAAAATTATGAGAGTTTCAGGTGTAGTTATGAGAATATCTGGTGGAGATTCTGTGATCTTTTTTCGTACTAATTGGGTAGTATCACCGTGACGAATCTGAATTGAGAGACTTTCGTTTTCAGCATATTTTATGATTCTTCTAAAGACATCCCGATTTAATGCTCTTAGCGGTGTAATGTACAGCGCTTTTATTTTTCCAGGTTTTTTGGATTTAGCAAGGCGTGCAAATATAGGAACAACTGCTGCCTCTGTTTTGCCTGAACCGGTAGGTGCAATTACTAATGAATCTATCTTTTGGAAAATTATAGGAACTGCTTTTTTTTGGATGTATGTTAGGTTTTCAAAACCAAGAGAACGGAACTTGGCTTCAAGTTCAGATTCAAGCAGGAGGTTCCTGATTCTGTCTTGTTCTAGCTCGCTCGTAAACCATTACCCCAAAAAGTCCTATTCCAAAAAGAATTACAGTTATGATTGGAATTGAGTCAAAAATATCTGCCATAAACTCGTTACATTTTACAGTGATAAATAGCTTAAGATGAATCTATCAGTCCTGCCTGAGTAATCACATAATGAACTTCTTTCTTATAACCAAAGGATGGAAAAATTTGGGCAACATATTTGTGATTAATTTTAGCAAGATAGATTTTCTGATGAGTATACATGCTTATTGATCTATCAAGATTTTCTCTTTCCATATCATTTGATTTTCTAACTATGTTTGTTACAACAACTGGAATTTTTTTCTGTATAGCAACAAATGCAAGATTATGCATGTATTCCATAAACGCAACATGTTTTTCCAACAGGTTAGATTCTTTTGAATATTCAAAAGAAAACAGATCTGTAACATTATCAATTACAACAAGACCAAGATTTTGGATTTCAGATATTTTTTCAAGATAAGTAATCTGTTCTGAAGTGTTGGTTATTCTGCCTACTCTCACATGATCAAGCAGTTTTGGATCCAAGTTTTGAGATTTGATAAGTGTAAGCATTCTTTCTGGTCTGAAACCACCAGTGGTATCTTGGTAAAGTATTTCTACGCCATTTCTAAGTGCATTAATGCATATTTGTAGTGCAAGTTGCGTTTTTCCTGTGGCACTTGCACCAAAAATATCTGTTATAATTCCATATCTTATACCACCACCAAGAAGATCATCCAATTTTTGGATACCAGTTTGAATCATCAAGTCTTTAGATTACACCAGAAGTTAAAGAATATTAGATCTAAGTCACGATCGGGAAGGCTTTTATTCCCGATCTCAGGCAGTGCTTCACAAGTGATTTATGTTTGTCGCAATCGCCACCAAAAAGACCACTAACAACGTTGCAAAAAGGCATCAATAAGAAAGTCACGGTAAGACTGAAAAATGAAGTAGAATACAAGGGGAAAATGAATAATGTGGATTCATATATGAATCTGATAATGACTGATGCTGAAGAAGTCAGTAATGGCAAAGTTATTGCAAATTATGGTCGAGTCATAGTAAGAGGAAATAATGTTCTTTTCATTAAACTTGAAAATGAACTGTAACTGAACAGGTTTTACAAATGGAGAGAAAATATCTCTTTACATCTGAATCAGTAACAGAGGGACATCCAGACAAATTATGTGATCAGATATCTGATGCAATTTTAGACGAATTTCTAAAACAAGATCCTGACTCAAGAGTTGCTGTAGAAACTATGACTACTACTGGAATTGTTGTAGTTGCAGGCGAAGTAACTTCAAAGGCAAAGTTTGATATTCAAGATGTGGTAAGAAAAACAATACGTGAGATAGGTTACGATAATCCAGCATATGGTTTTGATGCGGATTCATGTAGTGTATTAGTATCTCTTCATTCCCAGAGTCTAGACATATCTCAAGGGGTTTCATCTACAGAAAACAAAGAACAGGGAGCAGGAGATCAAGGATTGATGTTTGGATATGCCACAAATGAAACTGAAGAGCTTATGCCTATGCCAATCATACTTGCACACAAATTAACAAAACGACTTGCGGATGCAAGAAAAAGCAAAGAGATTCCTTGGGCAAGACCAGATGGAAAATCCCAAGTTACTGTGGAATATGAAGACGGAAAACCGAAAAGAATTGAAGCTATTGTAATTTCTACACAACATTCTCCAGAAGTAGACAATGGTCAAATAAAAAAAGAGATTATTGAAAAAGTAATCAAACCTGTCTGTGGTAAATTCTGGCACGATAAAATTAAAGTTCATGTCAATCCAACTGGAAGGTTTGTTACTGGAGGACCACCAGGAGATGCAGGTCTTACAGGAAGAAAGATCATAGTTGATTCCTATGGAGGTATGGGACGGCATGGTGGTGGTGCTTTCTCTGGAAAAGACCCATCCAAAGTCGATAGATCTGCTTGTTACATGTGCAGATATATTGCAAAGAACATAGTTGCTGCTGGTCTTGCAGACAGATGTGAAGTACAAGTTGCTTATGCAATTGGGGTAGCCGAACCTGTGTCACTTATGGTCAGTACTTTTGGTACAAGCAAAATTCCAGAAGAACAGATTGAGAATTTGGTAAGAAAACATTTTGACATGAGGCCTGCTGCAATAATATCACAGTTGAAATTGAAGAGGCCAATTTATAGAAAGACAGCGGCGTATGGTCACTTTGGACGAAATGAGCCAGAATTTAGCTGGGAACACACAGACAAAGCAGACCTACTAAGAAAGGCTGCTGGTCTTTAGAACTTCTCGATAAGTTCTAAATTTGATATTTGTAAGTTTTCGTAATTTTTTGTGATTCCCTACATAATCTCCTACAAGAATATTCAGATCATCTATGCCAAAGTTACTATTTTTGTTGTGTAGTGCATTTCTGTAAGCATCTTCTAGGTTGATTTTTTCCATTTTAATTTTTTTTCCATGTATAGAATCTTTGATGAATTTGTTGTAGCTAACAGTTTGAGGACCTACAAGATCAATAATTTTTTTAGAGAATTTTTTGTTTCGAGTTGCTTGTAAAAATACTTCGCCTGCATCCTCTACAAAGATTGGTTGCAATCGATAGTTTCCAGAGCCAGTTATGGTAATTTTACCATTTTTGATTTGTTTGTAAAGAATTTGTGATAAAGGATCATCTTTCCCAATAATATATGACGCGCGAAAAATTGTATAATCAAGACCAGAATGAATGATTTCTTGTTCTGCTTTGTATTTTGATATAAAATATCCAAAAGGTGTATTTTTGTCCACTCCAAGGCCGCTTATGTAAATTATTTTTTTAATGCCAGCTTTTTTGCACAAATTTACTGCATTTTTTGTAATATCTACATTCACTTTTTCATAATCATTTTCAACAGTTTGTTTACCTTGTCCTATGAAATGCAATAATGCTGAGCACTTTTTTAGTCTTTGAACTAGATATTTTTCAGAAAGATTATGTGAAATTAGTAGAGTCCCAGATTTTACAGAGCTTATTCTATTCTTACGTACAATGTTAATTACTTGAATTCCTTTTTTTGTAAATAGACGTCCTACATTTCTACCCACAAAACCATTTGCGCCAGTAATAGCTACTGTTAATGTTTGATTTCTATTCATTATTGCAGTAAGATATGCCCGACAAATTAATTTTAAAGGTATGGTATGATAAAGTAGGTTGAACTCTTCGGATTGTTATGAGATTTTAGGCATTCAAAGGGGAGCCTCTCAGAAAGAGATCAAGATAGCATACAGGAAACTCTCGTTAAGATACCATCCTGACAGAAATAAAAATGAGAAGAACGGTGAGAAATTTAAACAGATTATTGAAGCATATCAGTTTCTTAGACGAGAAGAAAAGATAGGATATAAAAAATCAGAAGTGGACATTGAACATACATATGCCAATTTTTGGAGATATTATGATAAAACAGATAACGAATCACAATTCAGTGGATCAGGTTTTGGCAGATTTACCAATCCTTTTGGTGTAAAATTTAATCAGGCATATGAGCACAATCAAGAAAAACCAACATCACATATGTTTACACATGTTCTGCTTTATGGTGGTCTTGGTGTAATAGCGTTATGGATAATTCTTTCTGGAATACTAAAATGAACTAATAAAGGTTAATACGTGAAAAAACAATTTTCAGTGTGGAAAACGAATCTATACCAAAAGGAAAACTTAGAACTGGTTTTACTACAGGTACATGTGCTACTGCAGGATCAAAGGCAGCAGTTTTAGCTATTATCAATCAAGAAAAGGTAGATTCTGTGGATGTTATCCTTCCTAAAAAAAATTCAATTCAAATAAAAATTGCAAATTGTAAATTCACAACTAATAGTGCTAAGTGTTCAGTGATAAAGGATGGAGGAGACGATCCTGATGTTACTCACGGTACAGAGATATGGACTGAAGTATCACTAACAGACAAACCAAATAAAATAGAGATTGACGGAGGAGAAGGAGTAGGGCGGGTTACAAAACCTGGCCTTGGACTTGAGATAGGTTCCGCTGCAATTAATTCAACTCCAAGGAAGATGATAATAGAAAACATTTCAGAAGTAGCGCAAGATCTTCTTAAAAAAAATGGTCTAAATATTAAAAT
The DNA here is from genome assembly GCA_964350965.1 of uncultured Nitrosopumilaceae archaeon. Lineage (GTDB taxonomy): Archaea > Thermoproteota > Nitrososphaeria > Nitrososphaerales > Nitrosopumilaceae > UBA8516. The sequence continues at coordinate 27,199 of CAYGLP010000006.1, forward strand.
TTCTGTTCCCAAAGGCAAGGAGCTTGCGTCAAAAACGGATAATCCAAGACTTGGAATCTTGGGTGGCATCTCTATTTTAGGCACGAGTGGAATCGTAATTCCGTACTCAACTGCATCATTTGCAGCAGCAATCAGACAGAGTTTAGATGTTACAATAGCTATGAGAAACGACACTGTGGTATTAACGACTGGTGGAAGAAGTGAGGATTTTTCAAGAAACATAATCAAACTACCGGATCATTGTTTTGTCCAGATGGGAGATTTTTCAGGATATACTGTTCAACAATGTGCAAAAAAGAAAATCAGAAAGGCATACGTTGCTGGGTTTATTGGTAAACTAACAAAAATGGCGATGGGAGTAAAGCAGACTCATGTAAAAGGTTCAAAAGTCGATATGGAATTTTTGTCCAAGCTTGCTCAAAAGTGTAATGCGAATGTAAAAACTGTAGATGAAATAAAAAAAGCGAATACAGCAAGACATGTGTATGAGATAGTTATGAAAGAAAAAGTAACGGGTTTCTTTGATATTGTTTGTGAAGAAGTTTACAAACAATTGAGGAATCACTCTGAGAAGAAATTCGAAATTGATGTCATCATGTTTGATTTTGATGGTAATATAATAGGCAGATATTCATAGTAACAGATATCTTTAGTATATTAAAAATCAAGTTGTGGAGAAAGTTGCTGTTATTGCGATCACAAAAAACGGAATAGAAATAGGCTTATCTTTAAAAAAGAAATTTTCGACATGGAAAATTTATGCTCCATCAAAGTTTTCTAACAGTAATTCACAAATTGAATGGTTTGACGATTCCACTACAACGAAGGTGGGAGAACTATTCAAGACAAATGATGCACTTGTTTGTATATTTTCACTTGGCGCAGTAATCAGACTAATTACACCTCATATGAAGGATAAAAAAACAGATCCAGCAGTGGTAGTAATTGACGATATAGGCAAATTTGTAATTAGCACTCTCTCAGGGCATCTAGGAGGTGCAAATCAACTTACTGAAGATGTTGCAAAAGTTTTGGTCGCAACTGCAGTTATTACCACAGCTGCAGACGTAAACAAAACTATTGCAGTAGATCTTGTAGGTAAAGAATTTGGTTGGGATATAGATGATGATTCAACAGTTACTAAAGTTAGTGCGTTTATGGTAAACGAGGAGAAAATAGGAATTTTCCAAGATGCAGGCGAGAAAGATTGGTGGACACCAAAAAAAGAATTTCCAAAAAATGTAACCAGCTACAACAGTTTTGAAGAGCTGAAAAATTCAGGCTGTAAAGGATATCTGATAATTTCAGACAAAATAATAGATGATGATCAAATCTTGAAAAATACTGTTGTATACAGACCAAAGACTTTGGTTGTTGGTGTTGGATTACATTGGGATACTACAAGCAATATAATTAAAGAAGGTCTAGAACACTGTGCAAAAAACTTTAAGCTTAGTCTAAAATCCATAGCACGCTTTGCGTCCATTAAGAAAGAATCCCAAGTAAAGGGATTACAAGACTTGGCAAAGGAAATGAGTATCCCAGTGGATTATTATGAAAAAGAAGATCTTGCGCAAATAACTATACCAAACCCATCAGAAACAGTACAAGCCTTTGAAGGGACACCAAGTGTTTCTGAAGCAGCTGCGTTAAGGAGTTCAGGCGGAAAATTGATAGTAGAAAAACAAAAATTTCCACCAAATTTGACTATTGCAATAGCTAGGATTTTAAAATGAAAAGAGGCCTTTTACTCATAGATAGAGGAAGTAGGGAAAAAGAAGTACAAGATGAACTTAGTTACATATGTGAGAGAGTCAAAACAAAGAGAGATTATCTTTTTTGTGATTATTGTTTTTTGGAGGTAATTCCACCATTTATAGAAGAAGGAATAGAAAAGTGTCTTAAACGTGAAATCGATGCTCTCACTATTGTACCTTATTTTTTATATCCAGGAAAAAAGGTCAAAGCAGCCGTAAATGCAGCAATAGCAATGCAATCTAAAACCAGAGTCAAGATAACGATCTCAAGACCTATGAGCTTGCACAAATCTATGATAAAACTTGTTGATGAAAAAATAGAATCAACTCTTACAAAAAATAATGTGTTACTTGACAAAAAACAGGTAGATGTTTTAATCATAGGACATGGAAGTAAGGATCCCAATGCACGAATTTCTATCGAATATGTAGTAGATGGGTTATCTACACAATATAAAAACATAGATTATTGTTTTTTGGAAATTGAAGAACCTAATATTTCACAAGGAATTGAAAAATGTACAAAAAACCAGCCAGAAGTATTGATTGTAATGTTTTATTTTTTACATGAAGGTGCACATGTGAAAAGAGATATTTACACAGATCTAAATCCTGCCTTAGAAAAATCAGGATTGAAGAATGTCTTTGTAACTGAGCATCTTGGAACAGATAACAAGATGATAGATCTTATCATAGAACGAGCAAAGGAAGTGGAGAGATGATTACTAACAAAGGACAATCAATAGAAGACAAGAGTATGGAAATTATAGAAAGCGAGATTGGCTTTCACTCATATAATGAATATGAATGGCCAATTGTCAGAAGAGTGATTCATGCTACTGCTGATTTTGATTTTGCAAGACAAAATAAGATAGTTTTCCACAAAGATGCCATACAAAGTGGGATTACTGCACTGGAAAATGGGTGTAATATTGTAGTAGATGTAAATGGTGTTATTGGAGGTCTTAACAAAGACAACCTAAAACAATATGGCAATAAAGCAATTTGCAATATCTCAGAACTGAACATTGTCAGTGAAGCAAAAAAACTCAACAAAACAAGAGCTCAGACTTCAATGCGCATGGCTGCTTCACAGATGAATGGGGGAGTAGTTGCCATAGGAAATGCTCCTACAGCTCTAGTAGAGGTCATACAAATGATAAGAGAAAAAGTAACAAATCCAGCTCTTGTAGTTGGAATTCCGGTAGGTTTTGTGTGTGCCGTAGAGGCCAAAGAAGAATTACAAACGCTTGATACACCACATATAACAAATATTGGTCGTAAGGGAGGTAGTCCATGTGCGTCTGCGATTGTAAATGCACTTTTTAAGATTCTAAAAGAAAAATCATCTTCTTGAATTTTTAATACAATTCTGAACAAATTTTTTTGCAAAAGTAGATCTTGCAAAATGCATATGCATGTATGATGCAAGGGTATTGTTTTGCGTCAAGCCATCTTTTTTATTTTTGATTCCAACTCCTATTGATAGATCGTATGCAAAGATAGAATCTCTTGATACATCTTCTAATTCAGAAAAGTGGAATTCGTGTCCCTGTATCGTATTTGTAGCATTTGATATTAAACAATCATGAGAAACTGTTGCTTTGGTATAATTTAGCTTGAGTCGTTTTTGCATCTTGGTATTAGCATCAAAAAATCCTACCATCTTGAATTTTTTAGATCCATAATCAATTGATTTTGTAAGATACATCAAGCCGCCACACTCAGCGTAAATAGGAAAACCATTTTCAGCTATTTTTTTTATAGTTTTTTGCATTTGTTGATTTTTCTCAAGAGAACTGCCAATAACTTCTGGGAAGCCACCTCCTATGTAGATGCCGTCACACTGAGGTATTTTTGAATCTGAAACAGGACTAAAGAACTCAATTTTTGCACCATTTGTTCTTAGTGCGTCTAGGTTGTCTTGATAGTAAAAGTTGAAGGATTCATCTAGTGCTACTGCGATTGTAGTTTTTTGTTTTGTTTTATGTTCTACTTGATCATTAGGAAGACTGATAGTTTTTTTTCCAATTTGGATTATTTTATCAATATCTATAAACTCTGACATGGATTTGGCAATTTTTGCTATTTTTGATTGAAGAGAATATTGTTCTCTGACTGGAATTAATCCAAGATGTCTATATTCTATGATAAGATCAGAGTTCTTTGAAATAACACCAAGCAATGGTATTTTTAGTGGAGCAAGAGCCTGTTTACACAATTCTTCATGTTTTTTACTTCCAATTTTGTTTAAAATAAAACCTACAATTTGTGAATTCTTTTGGAATTTTGTAAATCCTAGAGCCGTTGCAGCTATTGAACGCGCCGTTTTGCTTGCGTCTAAGACAAGAATAACTGGAGTTTTTAAAATTTTAGATACATGGTATGTACTAGAAAAATTAGAATCGCCAGAAAACCCATCATAAAATCCCATAACTCCCTCAATTATAGAGAAATCAGAATAGGAGCTTTTCACAAAACTTTTTTCAACTCCCTTCAAACCCATAAGCCAAGGATCCAAATTTCGTGCAGGCCTACCAGAAACTGCAGAAAGATAGCTTGGATCTATAAAATCTGGTCCAACTTTGAATGGTTGTACAGAATATCCACGTTTTTTAATACCATGTATGATTGCAGCAGTAATTGAGGTCTTACCAACACCGCTCGTTGTACCTGCAACTACAATTCGTGGAATTTTCATGAACCTATCCCTGCTACATTTTTTACCATATCAAAAAGCTGTCTAACTGCCAATTTAGGATGATGTGCTGCCATACCAATTATACTTGAAATACTAAAATCGGCTTTTATAAAGTCAAGAAACTCTTCTGATGATAGTTCGTTTATTATTTCAATTTCTTTATCCCATTCTTTATCAGTTAGTGTAAGCCATCTACTTTGCACTTTAATAGCGGCCTTGATCTTTGAGCCTATAGCTTTTTTCCACGCATCTTCGTATGGTTTTAACGATTCTTTTGATGCATTACCTTGTGTAATAGATTCAGATCCTACCTGTCCAGCTAGACGACCAAACTCAATTGCATATCTAATTCCCTCAAGAACCAATGGGTTAGCATGTCCTGCTGCATCACCAACAAGTATTAGGTTGTCAGCTATTGTAGCATGTGTTAAACCTTCATTTGGTATAAGTCCATAATGAAATTCGATGGGAATTATTTTTCCTAATTGAGCCAGTGGACCAGGTTTTTTGTCAACAAGTTCAAGCAAGCGTTGTGTAGGATCCACTTGTGATTCTGGTTTTCCTATGCCAACACCAATTCTTACTTTGTTTTTACCTAATGGAAAAATCCACGCATAACCTGCAGGAGAGTATTGTTGTCCTACCATCAAAGCCCATGTTTCTGGATCAACATTTTCTACATAGGCTTCATATTCTGCTCCCACTCCAAATCTTTTCCATTGTGGAACTATACCGAGATTTTTTCCTATAACAGAATAGAAACCGCTTGCGTCTATTACAAGCTTGGAGTGAAAAATTAGATCATCTTTCAGAGATGTGGCTTTAACTCCTACCAGTTTTCCTTCACTAGTCAAAGGACTTGTTACATTGGTTCGTACAAAAATATCTGCACCAGCATCAGCTGCTTGATATGCTAGAAACTGATATGTTTTTCTAACATCCAAAACTGCGGCTTGATATTCAGTACTACGTATCGTTACATGATTGTTTGGTGAATAAAACGAGTAATTCTTTATCGGATTGTAATAATCTGATGTAATGCCAAATTTTTTAATTTCATTGATCCAAGTAACTCCACTTGTTCTAATACTCTGTGCAACTGCTTCTTCTCTTTCAAGTACTGCTACACGTGCTCCTTTTTTTGCAGCTGCCCATGCTGCTGAAGAACCAGCAGGACCTGCACCTACAATTACTATATCATAATCGTATTCTTTTGTCATTAAATCATCATCTTTAAAATGAAGATTATAAACTCATTTTTCTGTTTTAATTATTCAGATTTAGTGCTAACTAGAAAAAGTAAAACCGCGGTGGTTACTAATGCTCATTATGATCCAGATTGTTCCATGGAAGGGCCATGTGGTCGCTTAGCTCGAAGGCTAAAGAGGAGTACCGCAAAGGCAATCATGATACCTATTGTGGTGGCATAATGAGTTAGCACATCTGCCATACGTGTTCTATTATCACATTCTATTTACAGAGAACCATATGGGAAGGACTTGCCTGAATAATTCTAAAAGGGGTAAATTTTGGCAATTAGAAAAGTGCCTTGTTTTTCTCTATATTACCCTAATCTTTTTAGTTTACACCTGAAACCAAAAAGAGAATGGGAAAAGATGGTCTTGTCATTGTATATACAGGTAAAGGTAAGGGCAAAACCACGGCTGCACTTGGGATGGCACTAAGAGCTACAGGATACAATTACAAAATTTGTATGATACAATTCATCAAAGGTTCATGGCACTATGGTGAGATGACTTCGTCAAAGAGATTAGAACCAGAATTTGAATTGACTGCAGTGGGCAAAGGCTTTGTTGGAATTATTGATGACAAGAGTCCTCGTGAAGAGCATGAAAAAATCGCGCAAGAAGCGTTGCAGTTAAGTAAAGAAAAAATTGGAACAGAGAAATATGATATTATAATTCTTGATGAAATAAACTATGCAATCAACCTAGGATTAATAAAAGTAGATGATGTATTAGATTTAATAAAAAACAAACCTCAAAAACTAAATCTGGTTCTTACAGGAAATCATGCAAAAAAGGAGATCATAGAAATTGCAGATCTTGTTACTGAGATGAAAGAGATAAAACATCCCTTCAAGTATGGCATCAAGGCCAAGAAAGGTATCGATTTTTAATCAGCAACATTAAATTACGTAACAAAAATCTGAAGAATTATGACTACGGAGATTCACGAGCTTCCAGAAGTGGGCGAAATTGTTATTGCTACTGTTACGAGGATAGTGGATCAAGGTGCATATGTTAGTCTTGACGAATACAACAACATCCAAGGCTTTTTACATATATCAGAGATTGCTACAGGTTGGATTAGAAGTGTAGAAAAATTTGTTAAGGTTGGAGAAAAAAAAGTACTGCTAGTAAAAAGAGTAAATACTGCTAGATCTGAGATAGATTTATCATTAAAACAAGTTTCAGCTGATCAAAAGAAAAAGAAACTTTTAGAAATAAAAAGAAATGAAAAAGAGCAGACTCTTATTGATGGTTTAAAGTCAAAGGCGGGACTTTCTCAAGCAGAAGTAAATAAGTTAGAGGAGGTTTTGGTTAACAAATTTAGTTCAGTTTATGATGCGTTTTCAGAAATAGTATCAAAAGGAATAGGAGTTCTAGATGGTCTTAATCTATCTAAAAAAGTCATTTCTACGGTAGAAGAGATTAGCTCAAAGATTCAAGTTCCACATGTAGAAATACGCGGTGTATTGGAGCTTACCTGTACAAAGCCAGATGGGATAGAGGTTATAAAAAAATCACTTCTTGAAGCTATAGAAAACAGAGATGCTGCCATAGAAATAACTTACATTGGTGCACCTAAATACAGATTAGTCATTTCTGCTCAGAATTTTAAAACTGCTGAAAAGACACTCAAACCAGTACTTTCAACAATTCAAGATTCAATAGAAAAAAAAGGTGGTACTTTCAAATTTACTAGAGAAGAATCAAAGAAGACTCGTGAGGGATAACATGCGATTTCAGATGCGTAAATGCCCTAGTTGTAAAAGATATACATTAAAAGACGATTGCCCACAATGTGGAAATAAAACTGTGACAGTACATCCTGGAAAATATTCACCAGATGACAAGTATGCACGATATCGTGTTTCTGACCGCTACAAGTAAATTCTATAAAATATTTGATAGAAAGTTTAGATATTTTTCTTGGGTTTATTCTGTTGTTTGAATAACAACTTTCTTTATGCGCGCAGCCTCAACATCAAGTGGTTGATTATCTGAGTTGGTTTCTAAAGTTACTATTTTGTTTACTATTTCTTTACCAGATATTACTTCGCCAAATATTGTATATTGACCATCTAGCCATGGAGCATCACTAAGCATTATGAAGAATTGGGAACCTGCGCTGTCAATATCTGGACCACGGGCCATAGAAACTATGTATTTTTTATGTTTGAGCTCACTGAATTCAGGTTGTATCTTATATCCGGGATCACCTGTGCCCCATGTATCACGTGGTCCTGAGACTGTTTTTGGATCTCCTCCTTGAATAACAAAACCGGGCATTATTCTATGGAACACTGTGTCATCATAGAACCCTGCTTGGGCGAGTTTCTTGAAATTATCCACAGTTTTTGGTGCAATGTCTTCTTTGAAATCGATTACAATATCACCAAAAGAGGTAGAAAGAATTGCGATGTCTCCTGTGGATTTGATTTCAGAATTTGTTTCTACAACAGTTGATTCTGATTTGATATAGCTATGATTAACTTTGTAAATCAATACTCCGGAGATTATTCCTGCATCCTTTCTGTCAAAACTTGGTGACTCGTAGACAAGTTGTAAAGGACCATTACCGTTGTTTTCATACTTGATTGTTTTAGAATATATTCCGGTGTAACCAGATTGGTAACTTTGTGATTGGAGATTTGTGTTGGGATCAATATACGTTAATGGTGTAAAAGGAAACATTTTTCCTAATAGAGTATTATCCCAAAAGTAATCTTTAGCAGTGAATCCATCATTTTGAATGAATTTGGATGAATCTTCGCGTGCAATTGCCATAAACCATTGTTTTTTGCTTTCATCACCTCCTCCACCAAGTATGTAGTATTCTTGATCATTTGAAACAAATCTTTGCCCAACTACATATACCAAAACATAATCTGCATCTAATTCTTGAAGAATTTCCCAGCCTTGATCAGGCGGACTAAGTAACATCATTGCTATCTTTGCTATTCTATCTGAGAATAATGTAGCATTATCAGCAAGAGATGTTCGTTCACCGAGTGTGGTTATCCAGTATCCGTAATCCCACCATGAAGCAATTACCGCATCCTTAGGGGTATTAGTTTTAATCCATTCCATGGCTGCAGGCCAATCATCAGTTGCTATATTATAATTAGAACCACCATTGAGAATGGTTGGTGGCGCTTTTGTTATTGATATCCAATTACCATTAGCTGGAAAAACAGTAGGAATTAGAAGTAAAGCAATTATTGCAACAACATATGATATCTTGGTGATTCTATTTTTTGTACGAATGATTTTTTTGCCTTGTATGTCTTCTTTCTTCATTATTTCAGATGTCATGATAGCTAGCCCGATTGAAGAGAGTATGATTACAGAAATGGCTGAGAAAAGCTCCAATCTTGAAAATGTAGAACCACCATAAACACCAATAAAGCCAATAATTAATGCAAATATTGCCATTTCATTTTTAATTCTAATTGGTAAGGAGGAGTTCTGATTTGTTACTTCCTTTCTAAAAATTAACCATACACCTATACCTGCAAACAATAACAGTACTGACAGAAAAAGAAAACTTGTAACGAGTGTGGGGGTTGCATGTTCTGCAACGGAATCTACCAATGGATCTTTTGTAGTAAGTAGCGGATTTATTGCATTAAGATAACGAAAACTTGGTAATGCCAAAATGTTTGATGAAATTATTGCAAAGCCAGCTAAAATAGAACCTCCCAAAAATGCCAAACTATTTCTTATGACATTTTCTTGTTTACTAAATTTTTCAATGAATGTTAGAATAATTAGAAATATTGTAGGTCCAATTAATGCAAATCCGCCAATACCAGTTAGGAAACTAATTCCAGGTCTTGCAAATACAGATGAAACCAGTACTGTAGTGACAACAAAGACAGGTACTGCCCAGAGTAAAAATTTGTGATCTTTTCTAAAGAATGGTAGTGCTACAATAAACAGTCCTACCGGGATAAGGAAAAATTGTATGCCTCCCCAAGAAGCAAAACCAATTGCTAAAAATAATCCACCGCCAATTAATTTTCCAAAAGCAACTTTGTGATTTTCTGATTTTAATCCACTCAGAAAAAGATAGAGAGCTAAAAGACCATAAAAAAGTCCAAGTGGTTCTGATTTGAACCAACCTAATGTCCCTCTAACAATTATGGCTGGTGAGAGTGCATAGAAAAGTGACGCAAAAAGACCTGCCGTGGTACCACCAATAACTCGCACTAATGCGAAGATAACAATTGCTGTAAGTGAACCAAAAACTACGGGAAATATTATAGTAAAATCATAAAGGCTTGAACCCCATCCAAAAATTTGATACAAAAATGCTGCCGTAAAGTGTAATGGAACTTGTGCTGTTTGAAATACATCTCTTCCCTGAGGATGCCAACTCATATTATCGTGCCAGTTTACGTATGCATCTATACCATTATCGTGAAGATATTTTGTTGCCCTATAATTAAAAAATGGATCAAACTCGTTAAGCTCAAAACCATAATCTGCTGCTTGAGATCTGACCATAGCAGAGATAGAAAATGAAATTGCTAGAATTCCAATAATCAATAAATGATGTAAGTGAAACTCAAATCTACCAACAGTAAATAATTTGTTATTAGAAATCAATCAATTTGGGTGGAATTTTCTAGGCTTATTACTCTTTTGTAAGAATTTGTACCTTGCATGACTTTACCATATCTTTGAATTCTTTTGCATCATTTTCACTACCAACTATAGTTCCGTAATGCATTGGAATAGCAATTTTTGGTTTTATTTTCTCAACTGCATTTACGGCTTCTTTCGCAGTCATTACATAAGTACCACTAACAGGAACAAGTAAAATGTCTGGTTTGAGATCAGTCATTTCTGGTATGAGATCCGAATCACCGGTATGATAAATTGATGTTCCATGTATTGTAATAATGAAACCAACCTTCCTGTCTTCTTTTGGATGAAATGGCTTTTTTGTATCAGAATTTATCTTGTCTATATTATATGCTGGCACAGCTTTTATTTTGATATTGTTTATTGTTTTTTCTTCACCAGGTGCGATTCCCATCTTCTCTTTTAATGATATGTTTAAGATTTGAGGTATGCATTCGTTTGCAGCGACAATTATTGTATTTTTAGATGAGATTTTTTTTAGATCCTCCAGACTCAAGTGATCAAAATGATTATGTGAAATTAATACTAGATCAGCTTGTATAGTTTTAGATAGTTTGTACGGATCAATACAAATTGTTGTTTCTTTTTCTAGTGTGAAGGTGTCATGACCGTACCATCTTATTTTGACTCCATGGTATTCAAACATGATTAAGAATTAATTTCTGATCAAGTTAAATTTTACTAGGGCTCTAAAACAATTCTATCATTTGCTAGAGAAAGAATAGAACCACCTGATTTTTTTATTCTTTTTTTGAGTTCAGAATCCATAGTTGCTACAATTCCCTTATGGGTTTTTATGTGTAAAACTAAGGCTTCGTCTACAGACTTTCCTGAGATTTTAATTTTTTTAAAATCTTTGGTTAATTGTAAGGCATCAGTCGCGAAAGTTTTTTTTTAACTATCTTTCCATGTGAGATACGTTCGAGTTCTTTTATAACCATGTCAGGTACTACAAACTCAATTGTTCCAATATCTGTCTCAAATCTTGAGATATTTTTGATGTTTTTAGATGCAAGAAGCATCAAAAAACTTGTGTCGCAGATAACCTCAGCCAATTACAACACCTGCACCAATCAATCTCCATCTTTCTGCTATTCTTCTGCTTAATGCAACCTTGCCCTTTTCAAAGAGACAAACAGGTCTTTTGAATTGTACTTCTATCTTTTCTCCTCTAACACTTGTAACTTTAGAAAGAATTGGAGCTGTTCCTATGCTTAGTCTTAATGATTCACCAACTTGTACAGATGAAACTTTGATCTCATCTGCTGAGCCAACTGCGGTATCAAACAGATTTACTTCGAGTTTTGTGCTTGTAGAATTTTCTGGAAGAGTACCTGGTTTTCCTATTACAGAACCAATTAATGAATCACTTCTTGTCATTGAAGGATCAAGCTTTGTTCCTATTGCAACGAGACCGCCTGGCTTTACTTCATCCACAAGACCTGCACCAGTTCCAAGTGAAGCTATTTGTGTCATGATTGATTCGTATTTACCACTTTTTTCGTTAGCAAGGCCTGGTTTTATCTCGATTTCATCACCTGCTTTTAGAGAACCTTGAATTATGCTTCCACCTATTACGCCACCTTTAATGTTCTTAATTTTAGTGCCTGGTCTGTTAACATCAAATGAACGTAAAACATACATTACTGTGTTTTTGGATTCTTCACGCTTTGGAGTTTCAATGGTGGATTCAATTGCTCCGATCAATGCATCTATGTTTAGTTTTGACTGAGCAGAAATTGGTATTATTGGAGCTCTGGCAGCATTTGTACCCTTGACAAATTTTACGATATCAGCATGATTTGCTATAGCATCTTCATATGAGATAAGATCATCTTTGTTCTGTACAAGCACGATTTGTTGTATACCAAGTGTTTGTAGTGCGAGTAAATGTTCTTTTGTTTGTGGCTGTGGTACTTTTTCATTTGCTGCAATTACAAGCATTGCTCCATCAATTAAAGCCGAGCCAGAAAGCATGTTTGCCATAAGACTTTCGTGACCAGGACTATCTACAAAACTTACTACTCTTGATAATTCACTTTCTTTTCCACAATTGTTACATTTTGGTTTAACAGAATATCCAAGTGGCACTTCACAGCTTTTGCATTTATAAAATGCTGCATCAGCATATCCTACACGTATAGTAATTCCACGCTTTAGCTCTTCACTGTGAGCACTTGTCCATACTCCCGTAAGAGCTTGAATTAGTGTTGTCTTACCGTGATCGACATGACCTGCAGTTCCAATGTTAACGCATGGTTGATGTCCGTATTTTTTTATGTACCAATCTGGAAGAGTTTCACGCCAGTGCAATGCTCAAGTTTTAAAAATCACCTATGTTAACTTATGCCTTTTTTGGCTTTTCGACTGGTTTTTCCTCAGGAGTTGCTTTTGCAGCTTCATCAATCTTTAGTTCACCATCTAATACACCATTTATCTGATAGATCTCTTCTGTAATTATATTTCCACGAATAAGTTTTCTAAATCGTTGTCCCTTTTCTGCATCTTGTAAGCCCACTCCTTTTGAAAGTAGGATGTATTTCCTTGCTCCACCATGTATGTCAGTTCTCATTGGAACACCTGATTTGTCACTTCCACCAGTTATTCTCATCTTTCCTGGTTGTCCAACTATAGCTGCATCAATTTCAGTTCCCACTTGTGAACCCAAGAGTGGGTTTGCGTCCTTTTCTTTTAGTTCTCTTGTTATTGACTTTCCTTTTTTATCAGAGATTGTAATCTTGAATGTAGCCAAGCATTTTGAAAAAGTCTTCAGACTATTAATTAATCTTTGTACCTAAATCCTTTAAAATAATTAACACAAAATAAAATCATGGATGAAATCAAGTGTCCCAAATGTGAAAAGCCGATGATCCCAATGCAAGCATGTCACATGATTTGTACAAACTGTGGTTCACATCTTGATTGTTCTGATAAAGGTAGCTTTTGGTAATTTAAAATCCAGATCTGTCAGGATTAAAGTTTGCTACTAGCTCGCCAACTTTTTCCTTCATTGTTTCTAGATATTGATCATATGTTGCTTCATATCCACAGTGAGTGCATTTAACAGCTGTTATATCATCATCAAGTGTTGCAGTCTTTTCACATTGTGGACATCTTGCATCCATGTGTTTTTTTAGTAATTAGACTATATATTGTTAGATCCAAAATTGGAATAAGCGGAGTTAGTCCAGCCCGGCACGACGTCAGCTTCCCAAGCTGAAGGCCGCGGGTTCAAATCCCGCACTCCGCATTTAATTTATAAATTTTTTCAAACTAATTTTTGCTACGAAGTTTTTCTGCAATTTGATCAAATTCTTCATTTGTAAGTTGTGGTCTTTTTCTAAACATACTATGAACTGCTCCTGCTCCGTCCTCAGCACTGCGCGGAATGATATGTACGTGTACATGAGGTACTTCTTGCCCACTTTCCTTTCCATTGTGAACAGCTACAAGTGAAGAGGAAAATGCGTGTTCTATTTTGTTTGTAATAACCCTCACAGTTTCAAATAGATCGGCATTGTCATCTTTACTCATTTCTTGAATCTTAATATAATGATTTTTTGGGATAACCAATGTGTGTCCTTTTGTTAGAGGGAAAGCGTCTAGAAATGCCAGTGATTTTTCTGTTTCCATTATTTTTCTTGCAGGAATCTTTCCATTTATTACATTACAGAAAACACAATCCATGTAATCATATCATTTGCCAGAGTATTGTAAAACCTTTCTGTAGACAATTACAGTTCTTTTATTGCCTCAAGTATGTTATTTTTATCTGCTGCATGAGGTAGTTGATTCAGATATGTCATGAAGTCTTCTTTGGCTTGACTTTTTTTGTTTTGTTCTAACCTTGTTAAACCACGATTTTTGTAAATAGGACCAAACCTATTCGGATTTATTTCTATTGCCTTTGTATAATATTTTTCTGCGCTTGAATAATCTTTGATTTTTAAGTAATAATTGCCAAGACCTCTGTACGCAAGATAGCATGATTTGTTGCATTCTATGCTTTTTTGATAGTATTTGACTGTCTCTGGAGAATTTTGGTCGTTTAGCATTCCTCCAAGAAGACATAATGCTGTTGAGTTTGTTTGATCTATCTCAAGTGCTTTTTTTAATGCACCAACTGCCTCGTCGAATTTTTTCTGTAAACGTAGTCTTTCAGAGATGAAGCAGAGTCTGTTTGATTTTTCTATTTTCATGTTTTCTGTATTTACTTTAGAGAGAATGTCTGGTGGAGCCACAAGAAGCATCAATCTGCCATCTTCAGCCCATTGTTGATCGAACTTTTTTTCTGGAATGGCCCCTACTGTATCAGGTTGTGGAAAATAGTGAATTATTGTTCTTTCCGTCTCATCATATCCAGAAATAACAGACGCGTGTTGTACTATATCATGTATACCAGGAAGAATAACAATTGGTGGAATTCCCATGTCAATTATTTTTTTTAGTTCTTTGATAGAAGCATTTAAAATTAAGCTTGTCAAGTCATGTTTTTCTGCAAGTTCAATTCCTTCAATCATTATGCTACCTTTCATGTTTGGATATTTTTTTGCAATTTCTTTTGCTTCTGAAAGTGGTAAATCAATTCCCCAGTATTTTGAAACAACAGCAATAACAAGTGGTAAACAGATGTTTTCTTCATCCTCTTCTACCACTGGTAGAAGAAGCATGTGTTCAGATTCCAAGAGATATGATATCAAATGTTAGATATTAAAACCATCAAATTGAGACAAATTTTTCTAAGAGGCGTTTACCATCATTACTCATCTCTGGATGGAATTGTGTGCCAAAAATATTCAAATTATCATATTGGATTATTTCAAAATCACAAACATCAGACTTGGCAATCTGTGTGAAGTTATTGTCTATTTTTGATATAAGATATGAATGACTTTCAAATACGTTGATTTTTCCGCTACAAAGAGGATTTGTTTTTAATATTTCAATTTCTTGATTTCCTTTGTGTATCGCATCCATTTTCTTAAGTGTGCCACCAAGTGTTAATGCAAGAATTTCTGTACCATAACATATTCCAAGAAGTGGTTTTTTTTCCGTAACAGAGTGTTTGATTATTTTTGAATTGATGGAGTTCATTAATGAATTGTTTTTTCTTCTGCCTGAAAGAATTATGGATGAATATTTGTCTAGGCTTGAAAGAACTATTTTATCAAAAGTCAGTACATCATAAACTATATTTTTGTCAGCTAAGAAATCCAAGAGGAACTTCGTGTAAACAGAGCCGTTCTCTATAATTAGAAGCATGTTTTGGTACTCTTTTTTAGTATACAACCAGAGTTATCATAGCTTCCACCCAAGAATGCATTAACGTCATTGGTAACATCAAACTCTGCCCAGACATGGATATGAAGATTATCCAACTTCAATTGAGATATAATGTAATTCTGGCACATTTTCCACAATAACAATAGAACCAAAATTAATGGTGTTGTCTATCTCCCAAACAATTACCCTATCACTTCTTGGTTTTACAAAATTCTGTATGAAGTTTGAAACTAGTTTCTTGGCATCTTCAAGATCTGATTCTTGGAAGAAAGAAATCTTTCCTTCTTCAAATGATAATGGAATCTGCACTGATGTAGGACTAATGATTTTGAGATTTTGTTCCTCAAATAATGATTTTAGAGTAGATATCCTAGAATCCCTATCGAGTTCTACATAACCAGTAGTTGATGGTGCCACACCAGAAAGTTTTGCAAGGTATGCTTCAAAGGCTTGTTGTGGAGTATTACCCATTCCAACATAATACTCACCATCAAAGGCAGCACCAACAGCTGCTATGGTGCCAAGCTGGGTTACAACCCCTCCTGAACCTGCAGTATACACTGGAATAAAGTAAACATCATGATCAGCAATTCTGTATAAAATATTGTCTCCTATTCTTGGATTTCTTAGTAATGTTTTTAGCTGAGCAAAGTCTGGGTCTCTATCCAGCGCCTCACGTACTGCAGTAGGACCTAAGAGTTTAGTTTCTGAATCTAATGGAACTTCATAAAATTGCATTTTTCCCAAGTTTTTTAGATCATTTTCTACAACCATAAAACCTGCTAGGTTTCTTCCCTGGGAACCACGTAATTCAAGTGAAAGTAATCCAACGTACGTACTTGAATCAAATCCAGGCGGTTTTGCTTGAACATAATATGCTCCAAGCCCTTGTGGAACTTCATAAAATTCCTTTGCTTGTATGAATGTGGAAGTATCTGTCACATGATAGATGTTATACATTTCAACTTTCCAATCGAATAATTCCTCAGGATATCGGATCTGTTTTTCAAGCCATGCTGGAGTTTCAATAAATTTGTCACCGTATTGACTAACAAACATGTTTGTGAAAAAGTCATTTCCTGTTTTTATTAACGAAATATTGCCATCATACGTATCAATCAAAGCATACCCAACAAGTCTGAGGTATGGATTACTAACTGTCCATGGAATGTTATTTGTATCAAAGCCAACTATCAGAGGGATAAGCCAATAGGTTCTTTGGCCATCAGTTACAGGTAGAGCGTCAACTTCTTGTCCAAAAAGATTGTATTGGAAATATGGATATAGTGTTTGCATTCTATCATGAATGTCTCTGTATCGCATGACATGGATTGGTTCTGTTGGATAAGAAAGTAAAAAGTTTGGTTCAAAAATTTGACTTAGTGGTGGTGCTACATCCAAACCACCTTGGCCATTGTAAAATGCATTGTTTAGTTCTGCAGTTGTATCTCCTCTGTTAGTTGGATACGCAGACCAAGTTTCTTGGAAGAGTCCTCCTTCTCCATAATAGATGGATCTCTGTTTGAATAGTGTACTGCTATCAATTATTGTACCATTACTTGCTTCAAGAGTTAGAAATCCATTTGGAACGTGTGTGTATACTAGATGTTCGTTATACCATCTATTTTCTAAGCTTACAGATTGTGGAAGGACAGGCTTCATCGATGCTGTCCAGTATAGCTTGTCATTAAATCTCAGAATATCATTATCCTCAAAATCAACATAGGGTATTAGACCAATCTCTGGTTTTAGTTTTGCAAATGCTGCATCCCAGTCCCACACTCTTATGTTGTTAAGAGTATCCTTGTTTTGCTGTATATAATTTTTAATATTGCTTGGGGGAATAGATTCTAGTTTTACAGTGTGTGTATTTACCTTAATTTGATCTAGCTGACCAAGGTATTGGTTTATGCCTATCTGTTGAGCTTTGTATGGACCAAGATATTCAATTTTTCTTGCATCGGCAATGCTGTTGTTAACAGCCATTATAGAACCTGCAATTACTGCAATTGCAAGTATAGTCAGTACACGTGTGTAGATATCCCGCTTTGATGGTTGAATTATTACCCTTGAACGATACTTGTCAATAAAATAAAATACAATAAGACTGAATCCTGCTGCAAGGGCTCCACCAATTGCATATCTTGTATTATAATCAATTTGATCTGTAAAAAACATGTTAAAGCCAGCCCAGACTATTCCTATGCCAATTATTCCTTCAATTGTAGCAATATAATCTAGAAATCTTGGTTTACCTTTTGATGCGTCCTGCATATAGTTGGTAACCACTTTGATGATAGAATGCAATCCAACGTACAATACTAAACGTATACCTATTGCTGCAAGTATTGGCGGAACCAAAATGGTTAAAGATGGAATCATTGGAACGATTCTATCTGTAGCATATAATGGATCGGTTGGAGGTGTAACAAATGGAAGTGAAAATAATCCCCAGATGCTTTCTATACCAAGATTATTTCCGTCTAGCAAATATTGTATTGCAAAACCAAACATTAGATTACTAAACAGTGCACCAAAAAGTAATACCTTCGTTATTTGCCAAATCACAAAATTTGGAACACTTAGTTTGTAATCTCGAAAACTCGGAATGTTAGCTGATATTGAAGTACTTTCTCCCTTTTTTAGAAAATTTATTGCGGTGTGAATTGTGTACCATGCTATAGAGGAACGATTTTTTATGTTGACTCTAATTAATGTGATTGATACTAGGATTAGAGCAGAAATGGTAGAGTAAAACAAGGGTTTTGTAAAGAGATCGCTAAACTCATTTACATTCATGAATAAGATTACGGCTTGGTTACCGACTAGAACAAAGATTACTATGCCTATAAGCGCAGCAAGTCCTAGACGAACATACCTTCCGGCATTAGGCGATTGTGGACTGTCTTCAGTAGATGAGCTGTACAAAATCACGCTACCTTCATTTGTGTCAAATTAATGTCTTACCAAAGTCCGTATACCATTTAAGGTCAAAAAACAAAAGATATCATGCTACAACTAGGTATCAAAGATTTAGCAAAGTATCCCTTTCTTGCAGAAACAGGAGAATATCTACGTGACAAGGGTTTTAATTTAGAACAGCTCGCTCATCCAGATTGGCAACCAATAGTGGAAAAAGCCTATGGAAGAATCGTGATTGCTACAACAGGACAAATTTATGGTTCAGCTATCGAAGACTTTGAAAATATAGACTCTGAGATTCTTTCTTTTGTAATTGCCATAATTCTGTTAAAATCAGCTGGTATACCAACTTTAATCAGAAGATTTTCTCTTGCAGAAGCAAGGAGAGCTGAAAGATATTTACAACAAGATCTTCTTCAGAACAAAAAAGAAATGAAATTAGAATTGCCATTAAAAATAATGCAAGATCTTTTTTCAGTAAAAGTAGTAACACAAGGTGAGGATTTCATAATTAGTGTGGCAGACTATCTAAAACGTGCCGTTCATTTTCATGAGAAAGAATGGAAATTAATAAACAGAAAAATAGAAAAAGGATTTGTGTTTTTAACAGCGCATGAAACTGTTAGACTTATACGAAAAGAATTAGATGGATACATAAATTCAAAAATTCAGTCAATAAATATTCCATCTATTCCAGAAACATTTCGAGAGCGTGTATCTGATCTAGTTTTGCTTGCAAAAAAATTTTCAGAATATGTTTCAGTTTCATTTGATTATCCACCCTGTATCAAACATGCCATTGAGGTTCTTGATAGAGGAGAAAACTTGCCACATTCGGGAAGATTTATGCTTGCTACATATCTATTATCAAAAGGTCAAACTATAGATCAGATTGTTCCATTGTTTAAGAATGCACCAGACTATAATGAACGAGTTACAAGATATCAGCTTGATCATATTGCAGGCGCTTCTGGAAAAAGAACAAAATATTCTTGCCCTTCATGCGATAAGCTGAAAAGTGAAAATCTTTGTTTTGAAATCCCTGAATGTAATGGAATCATAAACCCAATTCAGTTTGGAAAAAAGAGGACCACAAATGCTTGAAAAAAATATAAGATTAGTAGAGGATGCCTTCAAGGAGTATTATTTTAAGCATTTTGATCTGATTCATGTTCCTACAAGGACTTCGGAGCGAGAATTTGGTTACCAAAAATTCAATGAGGGAATGACAAGACATCTTTCCATAAAAGACGATAAAGAATTACATTTGTTACTAATGACACATGTTCCCTCTGATGTATACTGCTCAAATGCATATTATTCATTTCCAAATCTACCCATGCCAGAAAAGGATTGGAAAGGAGCAGAACTGATCTTTGATATTGATGCAAAAGATCTGAAACTTGATTGCAGACATACTCATATGTGTTGCAAGTGTAACTCTTGTCAGAACGTTGTAAAACATGAGATTAGCTGTTCGGTATGTGGATCTACAAAACTTGAAACAATATTTGTAACATGTAAAAATTGTATATATGAATCAAAGAAAGAAGTAGCTAGACTTCTTGAGATACTAACCGAAGATCTTGGAATTCAGAAAGATGAGATCCAAATTTACTTTTCTGGAAATGAAGGATTTCATGTATATGTATTAAATTCCGCTTATCAAACTTTAGATTCAAGAGAAAGAGCGGATTTGGCAGACTATATCATGCTTAATGGAATCATACCAGAAACTCTCGGTATCAATAAACAAAACAATTCCAGATCTACACTTCCTGACATATCTGAGAAAGGGTGGCGCGGCAGAATCGCAAAAGAGATCTTTGGTTCCAAGTCTAAACGAGCAAAGATTGTACAAGAGGTTCTTTCAGGAGGATACTCAGTATTTCAAGCAAAACTTGAAGATTGGAGACCGAAAATAGGAGTAAAAATTGATCCTAAGGTAACCATGGATGTTCATCGAATATTTAGATTAGGAGGCTCTATAAACAGTAAAAGTGGTCTTTCAAAGATAATTTGTAAAGATTTGGAAAACTTTGATCCATTTTCTGATGCGTGCCTTCTTGATGAGGAAAAAGTTGAGATTATAGCAAACTGCCCAGTCTCTTTCAAACTCAAAAACAAAAAATACGGTCCATATGAAAAAGAGAAGATAATAGTTCCAAAATATGCAGCAGTTTACATGATATGCAAAGGTCTTGCAGATGCTAATTGAAAAAGTCAATATTAATGAAATTTTGTAAAAATTATCCCAAGTAATACACTAGGAGTTTAAATTATCCCCAATAATTACCACTTTTATGCAAGTGGGTATGCATGTGTCGATTGCTGGCTCCATCGATAGAGCTGTTGATAATGCACTAACTCTTGGTTGTAGTGCTTTTCAGATTTTTACAAGAAATCCACGTGGTTGGAAAGCAAAACCACTTTCAAATAGCGATGTAATTAATTTCAGAGAAAAACTTGCTGCAAGTAAAATTGATAGATTTGCAACTGTAGCTCACATGCCATACTTACCAAACCTATCTTCCCCAGAAGATGATCCTTTTGGAAAATCTCTGAATTCTTTAGTAGATGAATTGAAAAGGTGCAGCAAACTTGGTGTCCCTTATCTTGTAGCTCATCTTGGGAGTCATAAAGGAGCAGGCGATCAAAAGGGAATAGAAAAACTTGCTAAAGCTTTCACAAAAGCTGCTGAGGATACTCCAAATGATGTTATGATACTTTTGGAAAATACTGCTGGACAGAAAAATAGTGTGGGTTCTGATTTTGAACAGCTTGCATCTATTTTATTCCAGCTCAAACCTGCAAAACGATTTGGAGTTTGTCTTGATACCTGTCATACATTTGCAGCTGGTTATGACTTACGAAGTGAAAAAACTGTTAAATCAACACTAGAACAGTTTAACAAATTCATAGGTACAGAACATCTAAAGATAGTACATCTAAATGATTCAAAGGGAGAAATTGGATGCAACGTAGATAGGCATGAACATATAGGACTTGGCAATATTGGCGAAACAGGTCTTAGTTATGTCATAAAATTTGCTAATTCTAAAAAGATCCCAATTATTTTGGAAACACCAATAGATGATAGACGTGATGATTTTGGAAACATAAAAAAAGTAAAGGAATTGGCATGATTGTGAGTGGTTGGTTGATGACTATTGAATTATGATCAGATAATGCAGCTTGCGTTAGAACGCGGATTTTATTTTCCAAGTTGTGAAGTTTATGCAGATGCACAAGCTGGTTTTTGGGAATATGGTCCCTCCGGAGTAAGTTTCAAAAATAAATTCGTGGAATTATGGCGTCGAGAACTTGTCAGAAGAGACAGAATGATGGAAATTGACGGTTCTCAGATAATGTCCCAGTCTGTTTTTGTAGCATCAGGTCATCTTGCAAGTTTCGCAGATCCTATTGTAGGATGTGATAAATGTAAATCAATTTTCAGAGCTGATAAATTAATTACAGAAATTACTTCAATTGTAGTTCCTGAAAGCGCAGATCTTTCTGAGTTTGACAAGGTAATTGCAGAAAAAAATTTGGTTTGCCCAAAATGTAAAGGCAAGTTCAACAATGCGCACAAATTCAACATGATGTTCAAAGTTGGAATAGGTCCAGAATCAGAAGCCGCTTATTTAAGACCAGAAACTTGCCAATCCATCTTTGTAGATTTCCCAAGACTCTTTAAAACAATGCGAGGCAAGCTACCTGTAGGAATTGCACAGATTGGTAAGAGTTTTAGAAATGAAATTTCACCACGTCAGAGCCTTCTTAGATTAAGAGAGTTTTATCAAGCAGAAATTGAGATTTTTTGTAATCCAGACAAGCTAAATGATCTTGAAAAATTTTCTGAGGTTGAAAATACTGAGATCAGAATAATGATTGACGACACTATCAAGGCAATGACTTGTAAGCAAGCTCTTGATTCAGGAATTTTGCCAAACAAGCTTGTTGCATACTATTTAGGCTTATTGATAGAGTTTTACCAAAAAACTGGTATTGATATTACACAAAGTAGATTTAGAAAACTTGGAGATAAAGAAAAAGCCTTTTACGCTTCTATTGCTTTTGATTTTGAAGTAAAAACCACAACAGGATGGCTTGAGCTTGTTGCATGTAATTACAGAACAGATTACGATTTGAAAAGTCATGCCAATACAAGCAAAGCGAAATTTGAAGTGTTGGATGAAGATACAAAGGTACTTCCACATGTATTTGAGCTTTCTATGGGCATAGATAGGAGTCTTTACACTATCTTAGAACATAGCTTCCGTGAAGATAAAGAAAATGAGAGAGTTGTTCTTTCTCTAAAACCCTATCTTGCACCAGTACATGTAGGTGTACTATCTCTTGTAAAAAAAGATGGTCTTGTAGAAAAAACTGAAGAAATTTTTTCAAAGCTTAGAACAAAATATGATGCATTTTTGGATCATTCTGGTGCAATAGGAAGAAGATATAGACGACTAGATGAGGTAGGAGCACCTCTTGCTATTACTGTGGATCATCAAACTTTGCAAGATAACACAGTCACAATAAGAATGCGTGACTCTATGAATCAAGAAAGGATAGAGATTTCAGAGATTGATTTGTA
>CAYGLP010000006.1:50458-52286 GCA_964350965.1 uncultured Nitrosopumilaceae archaeon
AAATGAAGTTAGCAGTTGTAATTCCAACGTATAATGAAAAGGAGACTCTTCCTAGTCTTATTGAAGAGCTTTTATATGAAATAAAAAAAATCTCTGAAAAATTTTCTATAATAATAGTAGATGATGCATCCCCTGATGGAACTGGTCAAATTGCAGAAGAATTGAATAAAAAATACGGTAATATTTCTGTTGTACATAGAAAAGCTAAGCTTGGTCTTGGTTCTGCTTACAAAGAAGGATTTAGATTTGCATTAGATAGGCTTAGACCAGATTTCATAGTACAAATGGATGCAGATCATTCACATGATCCAAAAGAGATTTCACGTATATTACAGAGTATGCATGATTACGACTTTGCTGTTGCCAGTAGACACGTAGCAGGAGGATCTGTTGTAGGATGGGGAACATATAGAAAATTACTTCATTCTATAGCAGGTACACTTGCAGCAATTTGTGGAGGATTAAAGATATCAGATCCCACAAGTGGATTTAGGGTTTTTAAAAATAATGTTTTGAGCTCTGTTGATTTTTCCAAGATAAAATCAGATGGATTTGCGTTTCAAATAGAAATTTTATGTTTACTGAAAAGAATGGGGTTTAGAGGATTTGAGTTTCCTACAGTGTTTGTTAATAGAAAGGATGGAAAATCAAAGATGGGAATTAACGAATCAATTCAATTCATCAAAACCTGTGTACATCTTTTAATGAATCGTATCTAAAAGAAATTAAATAGAAAAAGTGGACGTATTCGCCAGCTTCCCATTGCGAGTTCCCCTACTCGTATGTTGATTGTGACGATACTCCGGAGGGTGATGGAACTGATGGGAATCTATCGCCAATCTGTTGTTCTGCAACTGCAGACGCTTCTTGTAGAATCTTGTCTGTTTCTTCGTTAGATACATCAGAGTCTACACTAAAGTCTCCACCTGCTAGTGAGTCCATCATTAGTCCATTGAGCGTCTGTGTCATTGAGTTAAGCTCTGCATCTGCTTCAGGCATGAATCTTCCAAGGGATGATTTTAATCCCTTCATAGTTGACATTGCTGGTGCTATTGCTACCATTGCATCGCCAAGATCATGTATGGTAGTTAGACGCAATTGTACTTGTTCTAATGCCATTCTTGCATTGCCTAGCATCTTTGTGACCTTTCTAATTTCTGCTAGCTCATTGGACAAAACTCTGCTTGTACTAGCATCGTGTTGTTGCATTGCGGCTACGATTCGTTTGAAAAGCTGTGCATCTCGTTCTCTTAGCTTTCCTAACATAGAATCCATCTTCGATATTTGACCCTGTAATTTGTTCACAGCGCCTTCAATTCGTGGTTTGAGGGCTCCCTGTGGCTTTACAGCATCATGTATTTTTTCGTTTAAACCTCTGGTCTCTTGTCGAGTCCAAGTTTTATCGAAGCCTGTCATGCGAGGTAGTCTAAAATTTGCTTCTTAATGTCGGGTGTATATTATCATCAACATTAGGCTAAATTTAGCTCACAAAATGTAAATCAGGCGCATATTTTTTTGTCAATATGCCAAGAATTGTAGTCTTTGATTCTGGTTTTGGTTCTCTTTCCATCATTAAACCCATACAAAAAAAGACGAAGTCGGAGATTATTTATTTCGCAGATCAAAAGAATTTTCCATATGGCACAAAATCTATTTTTGAGCTTAGGAGAATCATAAAATCAACTATTTTTAAATTAGAAAAAAAATTTGCGCCCGATCTAATTATAATTGGATCAAATACTCCATCATTATTATTAAAAAATGTTATTATAAAAAAACCAAAGATCATTGGGGTTTTTCCACCACTAAGACAAGCAGCCTACAAAAC
>CAYGLP010000007.1:0-49167 GCA_964350965.1 uncultured Nitrosopumilaceae archaeon
TCGCATTTTGCTAGTTTGGTATCATAATCATTCTGACTAGTACCTTTTGTTTGATTTGTTATTGATTTAATACTTTTAGTCTTTTCTGTAGTTTTCGTTTTTGTAAATGGTTTTATTTTTTCTGTATCTTTTGTCTTGGTTTTTGTTTTAGTGGGGATTGCCTGTTCAGCAATTGCAACATGTGAAGACATAACTGAAAAAATCAAAACAATTCCCAATATCAATAAGAATTTTGTTTTGTTCTTCATTATCTAAATAATGTACTTCTTTTAGATTAACTTGATCGTTGCAATGTAATCTGCTGCCAACCGTATAACTATTTTTAAATTAAGGTTTCATATTCTCAACAGTAGTGCTTGCTGAGTCTTTGTATATAGATTGGAATAATTCCTTTGAAATTTTGGACAGGGCCTATGAGTCAGGCTTGTTTGTCTTAATAATAGGCCCAAAGGGTACTGGTAAAACTACACTTGTTCGCGAGTTTGCAACAAAAAAAGGCATTAAACTTGAATCAATAAACTTTAGCTTGAGAACTCGTGAAAGCCATCTTGTAGGATCAAAAAGTTTGGAAAATGGTTCCATTGGTTTTGATGAAGGCATATTGGTGAAATCAATGAGGGAAGGAAACATGCTTTATCTTGATGAGATCAATGCTGCTGAAGCAGATGTTTTGCTAAGATTAGATGAAGCATTAGATGACAGGAGACAAATTGTTCTAAAAGAATCAGGTGGGGAATTAATCCAAGCAAACAGTGGTTGGTTTGTAGTTGCAACAATTAATCCATTAACACATGTTGGAACAAAAGAACTTCCACCACAAATTCTTAGTAGATTTCCTGTAAGAATAAGATTAGAATATCCACCAGAAGAGATCGAACTACAAATCGTTAAAAAATACATTTCTGGATCAAGTGAAAAAGAACTTTTGCAAGGAATTAAGCTTGCAAATTTGTTACGACAAGCTGCTGCGGTAGAGGAGTTGTATTATTCACCAAGCTTACGAGAAACAATAGCATTTGGTAAGCTTCTTGACGCTGGCCTAAAACCAAGACAAGCCGCAGATATTGTCTTTGCAAATGTATATTCGCAGTGGGGCAATGTCGAGTATCAAAAGGTCAGCGACATCATAACGTCAATGTTTGGTAACTAATGCAATCACTACATCTTAGAAACGACACATTACTTGAAATTGCTACTTTCCTCGTAAGAAGATGGTCTGAAAAGAATATTTCAGTAGGAATTAGTGAACAAAAAGAAATCCAGACAAAATTAAAAGAAAACAAGGTAGTCATGCTTCCTTTGGATCATTACATTGGAACTGACTTTCAAAAATACAGACAGTTTAGGACTGCCTTGTGGTATGAGGCAATGAGAGTAAAAAACTGCACAAAAATCCTAAGTAATGATCATGCTTTTGGTTTTTTACTTAATACTCTTGAGACAAGGCGAATTGAAACCATTGGTAGAAGACAATGGAGGGGAATGGATGAGGAAATAATATTCAGATATGGTTTTGGTTGGCTTTACAGGCCTCTTTTGAATTCGCTTTATGGAAAAACAAGAACAGTAGAGGCGTTTTCTCAGTATTTTTTGATGGGTGATATCAAAGGCGAAGTTAATCCCAGTCAGTTTGAAAAAATTGTAAAAGCTACTGAATTTGCAAAAAAAGTGGTCAGAGAAGCAATAGAAAATAATCACGATACAGAATGGCTCGAGAAAAAGATTCCAGAAATTATAAAAATTTTAGAATTAGATGCATTGATAACAATTCCGCTGTCAGTACCAAAAATTGGTACTGGCATTGCAATATCAGAAGAGGATTTTGTCAAGACATTAGGGAAAATAGCAAAATTCCGTGAAAGTGATTTTGGGGAGCTTGATCCGAAACGAATAGCTGAAGGAAAGACAGTTTTTGAAGAGTTTAAGGTGTTACTAGAAGAGAATCAACTGAATGAAAATAGAGGACTGAGTGCTGAAAACATTGGAATTAGTGTTCCTAGTTCCATGAATGCTGATGAAACAAAGATCTATGATGCAGATCTTGTAAACAATCTGAAAGCCAAATTCAAGGAGTGGAAGACTGGTTGGAAAGAACAACATGTAAGCACAGGTGATGAGTTTGACGAAGAAGCCTACATAGAGGGACATAGTCCGTTTCTTACAGACAAGAAGATTACAATCAAGACAAGAATTGTCATATTGCTTGACCATTCCTCAAGCATAGCAAACGAGCAAGTTCAATACAAAAAAGCAACCTTAGCCTTATGCGAGGTACTTGCATTTTTAAAAGTAAAATTCTCAGTTTATGCGTTTAATACAGAACAAAAACAAGTAACATGCTGGCTAATCAAATCTGAAAATATTAAATGGAATAACATCGCTGCAAAAAGATTAGCTCAGATAAAAGCAAACGGCGGGACTCCACTAGCTGAAGTGTATTCAATAATGCTTCCAATGATACGCTCAAAAAAACCAGACATTTTCCTTACTTTGTCTGATGGCGAGCCATCTGATCCTGATGCTGTTCGTGCAATGGTAAATACATTCAAGCTTTTAGGCATCAAGATGGTTGCAATCGGAGTAGGCCCAAGTACAATGATATCAACAATAATTGCAAGCAATCTGAAACATCTTGGATATGAAAATACTCTTGCAGTCAGTAGATTAAATGATATACCAAACAGGGTTCTAAATGTTTTAGGAAGAAATTAGAATGAAATGCTTGTCAGTCTCACAACCTTATGCTGATCTTATAGTTCAAGGCAAAAAAACAATTGAGCTTAGAACATGGAACACAAAATATCGTGGAGAGTTTTTAGTTCATGCACCATCTAAAATAAAAAAAGATGCATGCAAAAGACTTGGAATTGATGAAACAAAACTTCGGACTGGTTCCATCATAGGCAAAGTTGAGATTTATGATGTAAAAACATATAATTCAGTATCTGAATTGAAATTAGATTTCAAAAAGCATTTTGCTACAGAAGAGTTTTTGCGCCACAAGTATGGGTTTTTGCTTAGAAAGCCGCAAGAGCTTAGAGTGCCAATTCCATACAAGGGCAGTCTTGGGTTTTTCAATGTAAATTTAGGCACAAAAGTGAAAGAGGATGATATCAAATCAGATCTATTTGATGAGGAATGGAGATACCAGTTCATAGGCAGACATTAGATAACAAAGCAAAAGAATCTATCAGTTCTTTATAATCTATTATAAAACTCAATACAATAGTGCCTGATTTTTGTTTATCAAACTTTATTTTTTTATTTTTAAAATTTTTATAAACTATTTTATAAATTGTTTCATTTAATTCTTGGACATTTTCCTGTGTTATTGGGTTATCTTTTTCACCGATATTTTTGTCAATTATCAAGTCCTCAGTAATTCCCCATGGCACCCTACAAAACCACATCGAGCCTCTCACGTTAGAAAAATCATCATGATAGATTGCGTCATTTTTTATAAGATCAAGTATTGTAACACCAACGTTGTAAGACTCTCGTAATGATTCTGGTGACCTTTGAGTGTCATAAATCAACACTCCGCATCGTCTATGATTATTTCTCACATCCGATACCATCTTTATCTCCATCAAACCTGTGTGGATCTGGTGGTAATGCCCTGAAGTTCCTGTATGGAATATCGCTACAATCTAAGTCAGGAGGATAAGGAGGTATACAAACATCAGGATATGAAGGGTCACATTGGTTCTCTTTTGTTGGAGTAGGTGTTGGACTCTCCTTTGGAATTTGTTGTTTTAACTCTTGTCTCTTCGTTTCGCAACCATATTTTTGAGCCCACGCTTCTCCTGAAAACTCGCTTTTGGAACAATATTGTTTTAGTATGCTTGCATGACCGTTGTACAAAAGTTCAGAATTGAGAACCTTTCCTGAACAAGTGACCTTTCCTACAACTCGTTTATACTTGTCATAAGGTTGTTTGTCATCCTGATCAACTGTAATGGTAGAACCAACAGGACAGAGTTTCTTTGTGAAATATGTTGCGTCTTTGAAGCCTTTTTCTTCTTTTTCAGGCGTATTAGTTAACGACAATCGAATTTTGTAATCTTTGAGATAGATCGTATCTCCATCAACTATTTTTGTTACCATCCCACTGATGCATAGTGCAGTTCCTTTACACTTGTATTGAGATGATGCTGATTGTTTTTTATCACTTGGAGCTTCAGATGATGCAAAAGATGTTGAAGAAACAAGTGTGATGGCAATCAGACAAAATATGACAATTTTCATATGTTCTGAATGATCTTCCTAAACAAAAAAGATTACGACGTCCTGCAGATTTTTAGGAAGGAACTAGGGGCTTTCTATTTTTTATTGGTTATCAATAAAAATGGTTTACCCCTTTTTACTCCTAGAAACATGCTGTAGGTCGTAAAGGTTATGGTTTAGATTAGATTATACATTTCGTGGCGCTCTATCTGGTTTTAGGAATTCTTTGTCTTTTGATAGGGATATCTTTGTTCTCTGGTGTTTTTTATTTTCCAATTTACATATTCCCAAGTATTTCTCTAATTGTAGCTGGAGTAATTCTAATCAAAAAATATGATAAGGAAAGGAAGAAAGAGAAAAAATACACGAGATGTGAATATTGTGGATATTACTGTAATGATGAACAGCAAAAATTTAATCATTATATGAATTGTGAAAAAAAGAAACAATATGATTCAAATAAATGACTCTACGATGTCATAAGAATCACTACAACATAAAGTTACTTCGAGGTTATGGAGTTTCCATCAGTCTCAAAAATCAGCTAAATTCTTATGCTTGGATTTTCTTTCTTTAGTTTTTCCCAGTCAGCTAGAAAGTTCTTAATACCAATATCAGTAAGCGGGTGTTTTATCATCTTTCCTAAAATGTCTGGTGGAAGAGTTACTACATCTGCACCAATCTTTCCAGCTTCAACAACGTGTACCGGATGTCTGATACTTGCAACTAATATCTGCGTACCATATTGATAGTTCTTGAAAATTTCATGAATTTCTTTTATCAGGCCCATTCCGTCTTGACCCACATCATCCAGTCTTCCAATAAATGGGCTGACGTATTTTGCACCAGACTTTGCAGCAAGGATTGCTTGGTTTGCCGAAAAACACAGCGTAACATTTACTGGAATTCCTTCGTCTGTTAGTTTTCTGCAGGCTTTTAATCCGTCTGGTGTCAGCGGACATTTTACTACTACGTTTTTTCCATATTTTCGCAGTCGACGTCCTTCTTCGATCATTTGGTCAGTCTCTGTTGCAATGACTTCAAGACTGACGTCACCTTTTACTATTCTAACAATTTCTTCCATTGTTTTTTGTGGGTCACCGCCTTCTTTTGCTAAAAGTGATGGGTTTGTTGTTATACCATCTACTAGACCCATGTCATTGTATAGTTTGATTGATGCAATGTTTGCAGTATCAAGGAATATTTTCATTTGGATTTACTCCTAATGTCTTTTACTGAATTAGCTATATTAATTGATGTCATACCATGTTTTGCAAGCAATAGTGGAATTTCGTTGTCCCGCGCCGACTCACCAAATTTGTCCTGAGATCCAATTCGTCTCATTGGTACAGGATATGTCTCAGTTACTACCTCAGCTACTGCAGAACCAAAACCTGCCATTATGTTGTGTTCTTCGCATGTTACAATACATCCTGTCTCACGTGCTGCTCTTTCAATGAGAGCAGAGTCTATTGGTTTGATTGAGAACAGATCCAAGACGCGGCATGATATTCCTTCTTGCTTGAGAGCATCTGCTGCATCCAAGGCCATCTGCACAGTAATTCCACATGCCGCAATTGTACAGTCAGAACCATCACGCAAAACAATTCCTTTTCCGATTTCAAAGTCTTGAGCTTCAGAATGTATAACAGGCGTTTTTGATCTTGCCATTCGCATGTAGAATGGTCCATATGTTTGTGACATTATCCAAACAAGTTTTGAAACTGTAATAGTATCAGCTGGAATCATGACTTTGATATTTGGAATCACCCGCATGATAGCAATATCTTCGATTTGTTGATGTGAACCACCATCTGCACCAACACTTAATCCACCATGTGAAACTACCATCTTTACATTCAGTCCTTTTTTGTCACCGCGTGATGGATATGCTATTGCATTTCTAATTTGATCAACACATCTTCCAGGTAGAAAAATCGCATATGTACTTGCAAATGGAATTTTTCCTTCTGCTGCAAGACCTGCAGCAACAGAAACTAAGTTTGCTTCTGCAATTCCAACATTAAAAAATCTATTTGGGAATCTTTTGCCAAAAGGTTTTGTTTTTAATGAATCAGTAGTATCAGCGCCAACTACTACGATGTTTGGGTTTTCTTCTCCTATTTTGATCAGAGTTTCCCCATATACTGTACGCATATCTGTCATTTCAGTCATACAAAGCCAGCCTCCTTTGCAATTTGTATTAGATCTGTCTTTTTCTTTCCAACCTCGTGCAAGTCTATCCATTTATTGACAAGTTCTGTACCGCCAAGCTCATGTGCCTTTTGTATCAAGAGTTTTCTTCGCGCATGTAGAATCTTCTTTCTAAATTCAGATATGGTTATCCGTACATCTTTTTGACCTATTATTGCACTCCCTCCAACAAAGGCTCTAGCTCCATCCAAGAAACAAGAACCTACGTTTGAGAGGTCTACTCCTCCGTCTGCCTCAATAAAGCCAGTAAATTTCTTATCTGTAAGGACTTTGGAAATCCTCTGAACCTTCTCATGTGTGGACTCGATGTATTTTTGACCTGACTTGCCAGGTACTATCGACATTACAATAAGCTGATCTAGATCAGGTATGAATTTTTCAGTCCAATTTGGAAGTTCAGTGTCAGGGTTTATGGCAAGCCCTACACTGACTTCATTGGCACGTAAAACGTCGTGAATCTCTCCAAAGCTTGATTCATCACAAACTTCTGCATGAACAGTAATGATGTCACTACCAGCGTCAATGTAATTTCTGACATGTTTGACAGGTTCGTTTATCATCAGATGAGCATCGAATGGGGTTTGCGTTATTGGTCTTAGTTCCTTAATTTTGGTGTGATCAAAAGTTGTGTTTGGAACAAATTGTCCATCCATTACATCAAGATGAATAAAATCGGCGCGTCCATGTACTGCTCGTTTTACTTCATTTTCTAAATTTGCCATATCACCGGCAATTATTGATGGCGCAATTAAAAATTGACAATCAAGTTCGAGATCAATTATTGGCGCAATTTTTGGATTCGGTGCAACACCGTGCCACTTTGGATTATCTTCCATGTGTTCTACACCTTTTCCTTTTATTGTGCGAGACACAATGATTGATGGTGTTCCTTTTGTCTGCTGAGCAGATTTTATTGCTTTTATTACTTGTTCAACTCTGTGACCATCAATTTCTAAAACATTCCAACCAAACGATCTCCACTTGTCACCTGTTTTCCATCTTGTTGCATCTTTCCACATTTCAGAAATGTCATCGCTCACAAGCATTTCGTCAAGTGGCATGACCCTTTCCGTATAATCATCTTGTTGAATGAAGTTTCTGTCTAGAAATACTGTGAGATTATCAAGTTTGTATTTTGAAGCAGTCATAGCTGCTTCCCAGACTTGACCCTCGTTTGACTCACCGTCTCCTATTATGGTGTAGATCCTATGTGACTTCCCATCAATTCTTGCAGCAAGTGCCATTCCTATTGAAAATGAAAGTCCTATCCCTAGTGAACCTCCACAAAACTCAACGCCTGGACATTTGAAATCAGGATGTCCTTGCAATCGACTTTCAAATTTTCTTAGTGTTTCAATTTCTGATTTGTCAAAATATCCAGCTACTGCAAGGTTTGAAAACAGTCCAGGTGATGCATGCCCTTTTGACAATACTAGCCTATCACGATCTTCCCACAGAGGGTTCTTTGGATCATATCGTAAGAATTTGAAAAAGATGCAGCCCATAATCTCTGCCATGGAAAAAGAACCACCTGGATGACCAGAGCCTGCCGTTGAAGTTCCTTTTATGACAAGTTTGCGGGTTTCGCGAACCTTCTTTATAACGTGATAGTAATTCAGTCCCATGTCTTATCCAAATTCTGAAAATCTAGAACATCTAAAGATAAATCAATATTCATAATTTTTAGCGCATTTGGAGCAAATAAAAAGTTATTTCGGAAAATTTTAATTTAATAAAACCCCAGATAAACCATGAATATACAGAATCGTATCCCTGTCATGATTTATGATGATAAATGCTATCTTTGTGCCAAGTTTGCAGAGATAATCAGTCTTTTTGCAAGAGGAAGACTCTTGATAGTGGGTCATTATTCAGACTTTGGCATGAAATTCAAATCAGAGATCTTTCCTCAAAATTATGATTCGACCAAAATGTTTTGGTTCGTAGATAACAAAACTGCATATGGTGGAAGAGCGGCGCTTATTCCTCTAATCTCATCCATTCTCACATCCAAAATCAAGCCTTCTGTACAATGGGATATACAATCATCTTGTAGTACAGAATGTAAAACACCAAAGGCAGTTTTTCTAAGATCTAAAAGTCTCTTTACAAATAGTGAAAAGATTCTGCTTAAAGATTAGTATCCCCTGCTATTTCTATCAGGTACAGAGTTGTTTGGGTTTCTAAATCCGTGCTTTCCCATCATGTGATTTAGGAATCTTATATCGTCAGTAAATTGTTCACCGCAAACTGCACAACTTGCCACAGGATTTGTCCTGTATCGGCATCTTTTTAGGTTTTCTTGTCATAGAGATGACTATGCAAAGTACACGTCTTCCTAAGCTTTCATTTTCAATCACGCCAGACGAACACGGATATATTATTGCCTGTAATGAGATTCCATATCTTTTCACTGATGTGCCAAAAGTAGAACAAATAGACGATCAAATAAGCAAACTTGTTGGGGAATATATTGAATATTTTCCAGATGATGCAGTAAAACGCGGAGTAGATCTAACAATACTAACAGAGGCAATTTGGAAAGCTACACCAAACAGTGTTGCATTAGAGTAAAAAGTGCCAGCACTACTGCTTCCCAAGGGCTCTCGCACCTTAGTAACACAGCAGCGACATTGGGTTTGACTTCCGGGTTCGGAATGGGACCGGGTCGGACCCCAACACTATGGCCGGCTTGAATGTTGTTTCAATAATCTTCTGTATTAATCTTACTTGAATAAGAGGTATAAATTAACGAATGCATTGGGTAGTTTATGACTCATCGAGTTGCCGTACTGGATAAGGAGTTATGCCAACCAAAAAAATGTGGTCTTGAGTGTATCAAGTATTGTCCAGTGAATAAATCTGGAGCAGATTGTATTGTACTAAACGAAGAGATCGGAAAGGCTCAGATTGATGAGAACATATGCAACGGCTGTGGCATTTGTGTAAAAGTATGCCCCTTTGATGCCATAACAATTGTAAATCTAGCACAAGAACTAAAAACAGAAAAAATTCATCAATATGGAATAAACTCTTTTAGATTGTACAGAGTTCCCACACCAAAAAAAGGCCAGGTAATAGGATTGCTTGGGAGGAACGGTATGGGAAAGAGTACTATCGTCAACATTCTTTCAGGCAACTTAAAACCAAACTTAGGAAATTATGCATCACCTCCAGAGTGGAGTGATATTTTAAAGAACTTCCAAGGAACTGAACTGAAATCACATTTTGAAAAAATTGCAAACGGTCAGATCAAGACATCAATAAAACCTCAGCAAGTTTACAATTTAGCTAAAGTCTTTAATGGAACTGCAAAGGAACTTTTGGAAAAATATGATGAGCGCAACATCATACAAGATCTTGTAAGGGAATTAGGTTTACAAAACTCGATGGAAAACAAACTTAGTGAACTTAGTGGGGGAGAATTACAAAGACTTGCAATTGCAGTTGCGGCATCAAAAGATTCTGATTTTTATTTTTTTGATGAGCCTTCTTCGTATAATGATGTATTTCAGAGAATAGGAGTAGCAAGGGTAATCCAAGGCCTTGCGAAGTTAGACAAAAGTGTGATGGTAGTAGAACATGATCTGACAGTACTTGATTATCTCAGTGACTTTATCGATGTGCTTTATGGCGAACCGGCTGCATATGGTATTGTTGCAGATCTATTATCTGCTAAAGTTGGAATCAACGTGTTTTTGGATGGCTATCTACCAAATGAGAATGTGAGGTTCAGAGACACTGCATTCAGGTTTGATGCATCAACTTCATCAGATGAGTTTGTGATGACAGAAAATGCCATCACATATCCAGATTTGCAAAAGATATATCCTAAATTTTCAGTTTCTATTGAAGCTGGGAAGGTACGAAAAAGTGAAGTTCTTGGAATCGTAGGTGCAAACGCTTTAGGAAAAACAACTTTGATGAAGATGATTGCAGGTGTTGAAAAACCAGATTCTGGTGCACTTGAAACTAAAGTCAAGATAGCTTACAAGCCACAATACTTGACTAATGATTATGATGTTGAAGTGATATCACTTTTAGAAAAGGCAAACGAGGGAGGATTAGAAGGAACCACCGAAGAAGAACAAGTAGTTGATCCATTAAAGATAAAAAAACTTTACAACAAATCCGTCAAGAATTTGTCTGGTGGAGAATTGCAAAAAGTGGCAATTGTTGCATGTCTTTTGCAAAAAGTTGATTTATATGCACTTGATGAACCGTCAGCATTTTTAGATGTTGAAGACAGGATTGCAATTGCTAAGCTTATACAGAGATTTGTTCGCTCTTATGGTAAATCTGCAATCATAATAGACCATGACATTCAACTCATGGATTTGATCTCAGATTCATTAGTAATTTTTGAAGGAGTTCCAGGAAAGGAAGGGCATGGTTCACCTCCCATGTCAAAAGCAGAAGGGATGAATCGTTTCTTAAGATCACTTGACATCACATACAGGCGTGATGAGACAAGCATGAGACCTCGAGTAAACAAAACTGACAGCAGGCTTGATCGAGGACAGAAACAGTCAGGACATTTTTACTATAGAAATTGACTCGAATGTTAAAAGAGGCAGTATCAGGCATATTGTCAGAAAAAGAAGCTTCAGAATTGTATGGAGCGTTTGATCAGATAGGAGACATCATAATTATTAGAATACCAGATTCTCTTCTTTCTAAAAAGAAAACAATCGGAGAGATCCTTTTACAGAAGCTAAAAACTGCAAAATCTGTTTTTTATCAGTCTTCTTCAGTTGAAGGCGATTTTAGAATACGAAATTTGGAGCTACTTGCAGGTGAAGATAAAACAGAAACAGAATACAAAGAACACGGATGCAGATTTATGGTAGATGTGCAAAAAGCATTCTTTTCTCCTAGACTTTCTACTGAAAGAGAAAGAATTGCAAATATAGTCAATGATGGAGAAACTGTCATCAACATGTTCGGCGGCGTTGGTATGTTTTCTATTATTGCAGCCAAGAAAAAAAAATGCATTGTCTATAACATTGACATCAACCCAGATGCAATAGAACTTTGCAAGAAAAGCGTTAGTCTAAACAAGATGAAAGGACAAGTAGAGTCCATTGTTGGAGATGCTTCCCAAGTGATTGAAGAAAGATTGGCAGACAAAGGCGACAGAGTCCTTATGCTTCTTCCTGAAAGATCCGATGAGTTTCTTGGTTCAGCAATTAAAGCAACTAAAAGTGGCGGAATAATTCATTATTATTCACATCAACATGCAGACAAAAGACAAGATGCAACAGAATTATCAAAGCAACATTTCTTGCAAGTAACTTCTATGAAATCAGAAATCTTAGGAGGAAGAATGGTAAGACCTGTTGGACCTCATTATTATCAAACTGTTGTAGATGTAAGAATAACGAAACAATATCAGTATTCATTGTAGCAATAGTAGATGTTTTGAAACTGTGTCAGTTTTTGTATAATTGTCTGGTTATTTTTTGTCGTCTGACACCGTAGATGAGGGTGAAGGCTTTGATGTTG
Source organism: uncultured Nitrosopumilaceae archaeon (assembly GCA_964350965.1). GTDB lineage: Archaea > Thermoproteota > Nitrososphaeria > Nitrososphaerales > Nitrosopumilaceae > UBA8516. The sequence goes on from CAYGLP010000007.1 coordinate 11,947, forward strand.
CCATGTTATATCCAATCCATGATATGACTCCAAGTATCCCTCCCACTGCCATAAGCACTGAAAGTTGTAGAACTATTGGACTCCACTCTGAAAGCATTAGAAGATACGCGTATACAACAAATCCAATAATGCATAAAATAAAGATGGTTATTCCCACGCTGCGTTGTCGAGTCATAGCGCTAGTCTTTTTGGGAGTAATTTAATTTAATCTAGTAGGAGAATTCAATTGCCATCAAATATGCGTCTTCGCCATCACGATAGTATGACTTGATTCTTTGTTTTATGATAAATCCAATTTTTTCATAAAGCCTCACTGCCTCGTTATTGCTGCAACGAACTTCCAAGTATAGTTCATCTGCTTTTTTTATCTTAGTACCCGCAATTGCCTCTTCAATTAGAGCTCTTCCAATTCCCTTTTTTCGCTGTTCTTCTAATACAGCAACAGAAACTACATGCCCTTTTTTTACAAAACCTAGTTTTTTGAAATTAGAAAATCCATATTCTATTTTACACATAATATATCCAACGAGTTTACCGTTTGCCTCAGCAACAACAAATGATTCTGGAAGTTCTGCAAGCAAACTTTCATAAAAATAATCTGAATAATGCTCAGGTAAAGTTTTCATGTTAATTTCCATCACTGGAATTAGATCACTAGGATCACATCTTCTAATAACACAATCTCCAATTTCTCTAAGAGCTACTTGCAATTCCAAATAATCTTCATATATCAATTATTTAACTTTAAGCAAGTAAAAGAATTAATTTACAGGAAAAGAAGCCATATTCATTGAGCGAACCTACACAAGAAGAAGTGATATCTCTTGTTTCTTCAGTATTTGAGATAAAAAGTGTAAATCAGAATATTGATGCGCTTCAATTTGAGATAGAACTAGAAGGATTCAAACCAAAATTTGTAAAACTTGCACAAAGTTTGGAATCAAGGAATCTAGTTGCAAGACTTGAAAAGTTAGAGGGGAAAGTGTTTCTTTTAGTAGGAAGATTCCATCCGCCTAAATTAAGACGCATTTGGATACCAAGATTACTTTTTGCTGCTACCATAGCTATAGTAATGGTTGATGGCTACTATAGGACAGTCGAAGCAAATTCCATAGTTCGAATAGGAGATCCATTAGAAATTGCCGCACTTTATACTGCTTCGTTAATTGGAATATTAGGAATACATGAGCTTGGCCACATAATTGCCTCAAAGTGGCACAAACTCAAAACAAGTTGGCCATATTTTATTCCAGGCATACCAGTGATAGGAATTCCTACTTTTGGCGCACTTATCATGTCACGAAGTTTTATGATAAATAGAGACACATTATTTGATATCGGAATTTCTGGACCAATAGCAGGATTAATTGTTGCAGTTATTGTTTCAACGTATGGCGCGTATCTTTCTCCAATGATATCCGAGGAACAGGCTCAACCACTTTTTTCCAAATCAGAACTTGTTGAAATACATCCAAGTATAATCATGAGTGGTACACTTGTCATAGCAGGAAAGGCAGTTGAAGGAATGGAGGTGATCATGTCACCTGTTTTGTATGCTGCGTGGCTTGGATTTCTTATAACATTTTTGAATCTTCTTCCTGCATGGCAACTTGATGGTGGACATATAGCTCGTGCAACTCTTGGAAGAAAATGGCATAAAATTACAACATATGCAGGAATTGGAACACTAGCAATTCTTGGATATTGGATAATGGCACTTTTTGTACTTTCATTTAGTATGAGAAGCCCTGATGTAAGACCACTTGATGATATTTCTCCACTTTCAAGTAAACGAAAAAAATTATTCGTATTGGTAATTGTTCTTGCGGTTGTCTGTGCACCGCTTCCATTTTCAATTCTACCTTAACAAAACATGCGAACCATCTGAAACTACTGTAACTTTTTGTCGTATGCCCTGTGTCTTTAAGATATGATCCATTGCATCTTTTATACCATTAAATGCGATCATGCCAAGTTTTTCTTTAGTATAGAACTCTGGTAGAATTGAAACTATTCCTATCTGAAATTTTTTTGCGGTTTCAGTTAAAAACAAAAGATCTTCCATGCCGTCTACATATTTTGCAGGGTTTTTCAGTCTGTCCAAATTCATCCTACCTTCCATGTATTGTTGAATTGCTTCTGAGCCTATACCTCTTCTACATTCTGCTAAGAGAATTGCAAGTCCTTCTTCTTTGATTGCTTCAGAACAATTCCAAAGTGAAGTAAGAGATTTACCAAGAGTTTCACCACCGCTTTCTTTACCAGGGCTAATTATCACGGTCCTATGTTTTCCTACTTCGTTTATAGCAACAGGTACAAATGATTTTGATATTGATGATGTGGATGATGGATGTCCTATAGCTAAGTTTACCACACCTGTTGAATTACCTACTATTTCTATTGCCGATATCTCAAATGTGTCAGTAAATTTCTGTGCTACTGCAAAATTTGCAAGTTCTTCTCCTGGTGCTGGAAGATTTCCTTTTCTTTTTTCGTATGCCGCGAGCATGTGTTCTTTTCCGAATCTTCTAATAAGTTTTGTAGATATGGTGTTAAACCCAAACAATCCATCGAATTCCATTTCTCCTACAAATATTAGATTAGAATTTGAAAGTTGTACATCACTAAATTCTGTAATTGTCAAACTAGGATCTGTGAAAATACTTTTCATCAAATGCATGCTAGGTTTGTCAACTAGAAGCCTAGGTTTTGGGATCGATTTTTGATTACATGTATCAAATAAAAGTGAAATTACCTTTTGTACTGCTTTTGAATGATCCAGTACAACAAGTTCCGTGGGTTTTGAAAGATCAATTTGTTCTAATTTTGATGTAATTTCGGGATCTGTTAGAACAGTACCTTGGGAGTCTATTTTTTTGTCAAGATTTTCTGCTCGTATATCTAATACAACATCGGTTGGTCCATAGTTAAGCCAAATTTCTGGCATAAGACTACGGATAGGACAGTTAAAATAAATCTGATATAGTTAATTTTGCTGTGGAGTTTGTCAAAGAATTTGCAACGTTTTTGTATCAAAATAGCGCAATAAAGTTTGGAAATTTCAAGCTTTCAAGCGGTAAAGAAAGTCCTTACTACATAGATCTACGATTAGTGCCAAGCTTCCCACACCAGTTTAGAAGGATGATAAAGACACTTCAAAATTCAATATCAGAAAAGATAGGATTTGATAATTTTGACTGTATTGCCTCGGTACCTACATCTGGACTCGTAATAGCAGCTGCACTTGCAATTGAGATTGTAAAGCCTCTCATATACATCAGACAGAAACCAAAGGAATATGGAACTGAGAACGTCATAGAAGGAAAAATTGCAAAAGGAACAAAAGTTTTGCTCGTAGATGATGTTGCAACAACTGGTCTTTCTTTGATAAATGCCATAAAACCACTAAAAAATGCAGGTATAGTTGTAACAGATGCGTTTACAATAATAAACAGATTTGAAGGAGCACGTGAAGCATTAGCGGCAGAAAATGTCAGACTATATGAAATTACAGATATTACAACATTAGTAACTACGTTACATAAAGAAAACTTGGTTGATGATCAGACTTTGGAGCGCGTCAAAAAACAAATAGGTCTAATCTGAAGCGTAAAAAAATGCTTACAGATTTAGCTTTCGTAGATCATTAGTTCTTTTTCTTCAAGCAGAGTATGCAAGTTGTGTACTGCGCGATACACTTCAGATTCTTTTTTTGCTCCAGTACAAACGAGTTTTCCTGAAGCAAAAAGCAGAATCACTGTCTTTGGATCAAGCATCCTGTGTATCAAACCAGGAAACTGTTCTGGTTCATACATACTTCTTGGGAGGCTTCTTGCCGCTTGTTCCAAATGGATTTTTCCTCCAAGGCTTGCAGATGCTACTATGTTTTGTATAACGATAACGGCATCTTTTTTGATTTTTATGCCGCCTTTTCGAAGCTTTTGTACTACGCTTCTTACTGCTTTGATAGCTTGTTCTTCAGATTTTGCTCCGGTACAAACCATCTTGCCAGAACTAAAAATCAGTGTTGCAGTCTTTGGCGATTTTAGTCTGAAGACTAATCCTGGAAATTGATCTGGATGATACTCAACATCGGGAAAGGTTTGTGTAATGACATTGAGATCAATTTTTTGATCAACAGACGCCGAAGCCACAACGTTTTCTATACTGACTATAGGTTTTGTTTGAGGCATGTCTGGTTCCTTATATATGGGCTTTATATATACTCTGTAACGTTTTAACACGACACTGTTTGTGTCAAATTTATCAAATCATCATACCACATGAAAAAAATGCATAGGCAGCTCAGACAAATGCCTTTACATCACCGTTTCAGATATAACTCTGATTCTTCATTGCGGCCCAGTAAAAATCAGTGAGTACTTATTTTAAAACTAATGGCATGGAAAGCCAGCTGCATGCCTCATATCATGGCTTAATTCATGAAGATAGAGAGCATCAAAAGCCTCTTGGCCTAAAACTATACTAAACATGTGTCCTTGATCAAAACCTATTGCAAAAATTCCCATACCTGCAATTGCGATAAGTATTGCAGCTGCAAATAGAGGAATACCCATTTTGTGTGTTGTAATTAAACTTGTATTGACCATTGATTTTGTGATAAAAACTCGTTATATAAGGTTTAATCAACACTTGATCGCATTAAAATCAGGGGTACATTTTTGATTAAAAATTTCAATTTTGTTTTGTAAACTCAAACAAGTAGCATATTCCATTGAACCTGATTCAAGATCTTTTAGATCATATTCAATTTCTACTCTTTTTGGATAACACATGTTTGAAACCTGAAAAAACATCAGTCCAGACACTATTACCACGCCCAAAGCTACCAATATTATAATCGATTTTTTCATTAAATCCAATTTATTTCCTGAATTAAAAAGATGGGCCCAAAGGGCTTCGATCCCTTGGCTCACCGGTTATGAGCCGGTTACTCTACCAAGCTGAGTTATGGGCCCCGAAAAAACAGGTTTGAATGGAGTATAAAAATGGTATTAGGGCTTAACAGTAAGCCTCGTAGCAGCTATCAAGCAACATGTTTTGTGCAGAAATAGATCTATTTGCAATTTGGAATAGTTCCTCTTCTTTTTTCAAAGGAATTTTTTCAAGAATTCTTCTCCAGGTTGCAGCATGCCTGATATCTGCTTCTGCATGGAGTCTAAAGTATTCTATTGCATCATCACTTGTCATATCATAGAATTTTCGCATTCCATCAATTTTAGATAGACTGATTTTTGGAATCTCTTGTTCTAAGGCATACATAGCAGCAGATCCACCTTCAAATGAGTTCATTAGAGAAGATAGTTCGGATACTGCCTTTCTTGTCTTTTCTAATCCATTGTATTTTTCTAGTTCTTCCGGTGAAACTCCTAATGCACTAGAAAATTTCATCCATGGTTTGATGTGTTCTGCCTCTTCTTTTTGGTTTGATTCAAGTTCACTTTTAACATCGTCAGAGCTTTGTTGAATTATCGCACCCACAAATGATGGTACTGCTTTTACAAGTTGAAAGTATTCTTTGGAATAACCATTAAGAGAATCAACAGTTAATTTTCCTTCAGACCACATTACATAGAATTGGTGTTTTAACAAACTCTGTTTTTCTATTAATTCATCTATTCTTTTAACAAGCGAATTCATGCGCTTTATGAATTTCAGGTAATAAAAAAATCTTTGGAATCACTTCAAAAGGATTTTATGGACAAAAAACAGGATGCAGTTGGGCTCCAGTGGTGTAGACCGGTCAAGCATACCGCCCTTTCAAGGCGGTGATCCCGGGTTCAAATTCTTTATGATGAAAATCCCGGCTGGAGCACCTACAAAGCATTAATATTCTAACATTAAGTTAAGCTTTTTAGTGCAAGTTTTTGGATAGAAAAAACTTCGAAATAAATCCTCTAATAAAAGACTACAAGCAATATCTTGATAAAATAAATGAAGCACTAAAACGTGAGCTTGACCTCTACTCTGCATCAGAGTTTGTTGAACCATTACAATATGCACTTGATGGTGGGAAACGAATACGACCACTCATTTTGTTATTATCAGCAGAAAGTGTTGGAAATTGTGATGAAAATTCATACGCTGCTGCATGTGCAGTAGAATTACTACATACAGAGTCAGTCATTCATGATGACATAATAGATAATGAGACATTAAGAAGAAGAAAAGATCCATTTCATATCAAATATGGATATAACACAAGTATTCTCACGGGAGATTTTGTTCTTGGTTTAATCCTAAATATAGCATCAAGAATTAACAACCCAAGAATAGCAAGTGAGCTGGCGACAACAGCTATGATGATGAGTGATGGTGAGATGATTGAAACTAGACTGGAATCAAGCGAGGATGTCACGTTTGATGATTATCTAAAAGTAATGGAATACAAAACAGCTACAGCTTTTGAGGCAGCATCAAAAATCGGCGCAATACTTGGAGGCGGAACAGAAGATCAAATATTGGCATTAGCAGAATATGGAAAAAATGTTGGAATTGCGTATCAGATACATGACGACTTGCAAGACTGGAATAATGAAGACAAATTATTCAATGTCTTGATAAAGAAGAGCTCGGATCCGCGTGATGTTTTCAATCACATGGATTATTTATTAAAAGATTATTCTTTAAAATCAAAAGCGGGTTTGCGAAAAATAAGAGAAGGTCAAGCTAAATCACATTTAGAGAATCTTTTAGATCTTACTATGTTTAAGGTGCAGTAGAAACTGCTGTCATGCTTGGCACGGCAGATTGAGTAAACTGAATTATCGGATCCGGATAGACTCCTATTGCGACTATGAAGATGATTGAAAAAATCATTACAGCAATTATTGATTTTGGTTCTTTTACTCTCTTGTCTGATTCACCTTCTTCAAAGTACATCTTTCTGATGATCCAACCATAGTAAGCTAGGGAGAGTGCACTGTTTAGAACTCCAGCTATGGCAAGATATGGAGCCCATGAAACAATAGAACCTGCGTCAATGGCAGAACCAAATAACATTAGTTTACTCCAAAATCCATTCAGTGGTGGAACACCAGCTAATGCAAGAAGTGAAACCACTAATCCAATTGCTGTTATTGGCATTCGTTTACCAAGACCACGTATCTTGTCAAGATGTGAAACAGCCAAAGTTGTTATGATACCAGCTGCAGCAATGAAGGCGGCGCCTTTCATTACAGCATGATTTAGTATATGGAAAAGTGAAGCTTGTACTCCAATTTGTGAAAACGGTGCAATGCTCAAACCAATCAGAATGTAACCTGCTTGGGCGATGCTAGAGTATGCCAACATTCTGGTGAGATTCTTTTGCATGATTGCAGCTATGTTTCCAACAGTCATTGTCATTATAGCAATTATTCCGAGTGCAAATGTCCATTCCAAGTTAAGCGCCACTGTTCCCATGATAACAACACGTAACGCAGCAGCAAATCCAGCTTTCTTTGTTCCAGCAGCTAAAAGTGCAGATATTGTTGGAGGAGCACCCTCGTATGCATCTGGTAGCCACATATGAAATGGTACTAGTCCCATCTTGAATCCAAATCCTGCAATAAACATAGCAACTGAAAGAAGTGCAAGAGGCATCATGTCAGGTCCAAGGTGTGAGAATCCTGAAATCACTTGAGCAATGTTTGTTGAGCCAGTAAGACCATATGCAATCGAAATTCCGTAGATTATGATTGCAGAAGACAAGGCACCAAACAAAAAGTACTTGAGTGCAGCTTCGTTTGATGTTGGATCTTTTTTCATGAATCCCGCAAGAACATAGGTTGGAATACTCATGAGTTCCCAAGCTACAAGTAACATTACCAAGTCAGTAGAATATGCAATAAGCACCATTCCAACTGATGCAAGTAGAATAAGAGAATAGTATACAGCAGGATATGCTTTTCCTCTCATGTAATTAAATGAGCCAACTGTTGTCATTGTTGAAACGATAAGCATGGCTATTGCAAAAAATGAGCCAAACATGTCATCTACCAAGACATTTTCAGAGAAGATGGCAGCAGGTGCTACCTTGTCTGCTATGATTTGATATACAACAAAACCAATTGTGGTAATTAATGTGCCAAATGTTATTGCACCATAAAATGAAGATGAGCCCTTTTCTTTTCTTATTACATTAATTACTGGAAGTATTACTCCAATTGCTCCTAGTATTACAGTTAGAATTATTGGTGTTGAAGTAAAGTCTATCATTTTTTCTCCTAAATTAACAATAGCAATACTACAAAGAGTATTCCTGCTCCAAATACATACAAGTATGATTGTGAAATTCCGGTTTGAGTTCCTTGAATGACTTTGGCACTCCACCCTACTGCTTTTTCTGAACCTTTGTTCATACCATCTATTACAGTACTTTCAAAGTATCTCCAAATTCCTCTTGCAAAGAACAAGGGCGCAGTTACAAAAGACCAGTAGATTAATGAGTTAAGGTACCATCGGTTTAGGAAGAATTTGTGTATGGCATAGAAGAATAAATTAGAATTTACAAATTTCACCGGATCTACAAATCGTCCTATGTAGAAAATGTATCCAAGTCCAAATCCAACTGCAAATGCAATAAGTGACGCCATAAGTGCAACGGGGTTTACACCTGACAAGAATCCACCAAGAATTGGTTCTGATTCCATAGCAACTTCATGTTCTGTACTGATTCCAAATGTATGACTAAGATATTCAGTGAAAAGCTCGTGTATTCCCTCTTCAGCAGATAATCCGATTATACCAATTCCTATGGTTAGTACTGCAAGTATACCATATGGCACCCACATTGATTTTGGCGCTTCATGAATGTGATGTCCTTCTTTTTCCATTTTTTCTATATGCTTACTCTTATTTCCAAAGAAGACCATTCCAATCATTCTTGTGGTGTAAAATGCAGTAATTATTGCTGTAACGAGTGCAATTGCAAATATTGGCATTGCCCAAGTGTTTCCGGATTCATAAACAGCCGCAAATATTGCATCTTTACTCCAGAAACCTGTTGTGATAAATGGAGCACCCATCAGAGCAAGTCCGGCAGCCCACATAAACGCGTATGTCTTTCTCATGTGTTTTCTCAATCCCCCCATGTCAGTCATAAATCTGGAACCAACAATATGCAACAATGAACCAGCTGCCATGAACAATGAAGCTTTGAACATTGCGTGAGATATCAAGTGGAAGAATCCAGCAGTATAACCATCAACAAATTGTTCTGAAAGTCCAGCTATTCCAAGTGCCATCATCATATATCCAATCTGAGAACCTGTAGAGTATGCGAGAACTTTTTTGATCTCAGGAGAAACCATTCCTTGTGTTGCAAGTAAGAGTGCAGTAATTGCACCTACCCATGCAATTATCTCAAAGAATTGATCCATTGCAATTCCAACTGCTGCCAATGCAAAGAATAATGGTCCTAGTCTTGCTACCAAAAAGACTCCTGCTTTTACCATAGTAGCTGCATGAATCAAAGCAGACACTGCGGTTGGACCAGTCATTGCTTCAAGCAACCATTCGTTTAATGGGAATTGTGCAGATTTTCCAATAGCGCCGCCAAAGAGTAAAACTGCTGCAGGAACTAGTAGACCTTGTGCAGACATTGCAGTGGCCCAAGCTGTATTATTTGTTAATTCTCTAAATCCAAATGTTCCAGCAAATGCAAATATCAAAAGCATTCCAGCAAGCATCATGATGTCTCCTACTTTTGTCATGATGAATGCCTTTATCCCTGCATGTGTTGGAGAATAGTATTGTAAGACACCAAGAGCAGTGTATCCCTCCGTTCCAACGTGATCTTTCTTTTTATCTTGATACCAGAAGCTAATCAGAGCATATGAGGCAAGTCCTACTCCTTCCCATCCAAAGAATAACTGTAAGAAATTATCAGATAAAACAATTAGTTGCATTGATCCTATAAAGAACAGCATCCAGAACCAGAATCTTGTGATGTTTTTGTCTCCTTTCATGTAACCTGTACTATATACCATGATCAAAAAGGAAATCCATCCAACTACGTTTGCCATTAAAACTGCAAGTGGGTCTGCAAGAACTCCTGCTTTTAGTCCAATTGATGATATCCACGGAATCTGATCGTGTATTTCATTTCCTTCAAGTGCAGATGGCAAGAGGGTTACTGCTGAAATTGCACTCATCAATGCAAAGGATACTGCAACTACACCAGTTCCTCTACTAGAGAATTTTGCAACACCGGGAATTATTAGAGCTGCAATAAATGGCAGAATCCAGATTGCCCAACTGTTAAGTGTGCCTGTTCCTAAACCAAGTCCTGCAATTTCAAACGCCATAATCTAAACCCCCATCACTCCTTTCATGAAAGGAATTATTTGGTTAAAGAAAATATCAGGATAGATTCCTACTACAATAGTGAATCCTGCCAGTACCATCATTGGTGCAGTAATATACCAACTTGCTTCTTTTGTGTTTGAAAGAGTTTCTGGAAGTTTTCCAAAAAATACGCGTTTCATCATCCACAAAATGTACGACATGGTGATGACAGTAGAAACTAGTCCTAGACCAAATGTAACCATCCTAATTGTAGAACCTTCTTGTATCGCAGTTTGTAATGCACCATAAAATAGAGTCCATTCTCCCATGAATCCACTGGTTGGTGGTACACCCATTATGGTAAGAGCCCCAATCATTGCACAAACTGCAGTGATTGGCATTTTTCCTGCAAGACCACCAAGTTTTGTCATGCTCCTTGTACCAACTTGTAAAATTACAGAACCTGCCATCATGAAGAGCAATCCTTTACCAAGTCCGTGTGATACATACATCATTTCTGATCCAGCAAGTCCTAATGCAGATGCGGATCCTATTCCAAACAACAGATAACCCATCTGACTTATGCTAGAATATGCAAACAATCTCTTGATGTCGTCTTGCATTAGTGCCATAGCACCACCATAAAGCATGGTTGCTAATCCCCACAAGTTCAGAAATAGTGCAAAGTGTTCATACTGTCCCGGTAGAAGTTGAACTACAAGTCTAATAATTCCGTATGCGCCAATTCCGATCATTGCTGGTGACAAGAGCGCACTTATTGGGGTTGGAGCTTCTGCGTGTGCATAAGGCAACCATATGTGGAAAATAAATGCAGCAAGTTTTACTCCAAGTCCAATTATTATCGCAACAGCTGCAAATGCAAGAACGTCAGGTGGAATATCCTCTTCTCTAATATCAGCAAAGTTAAAGCTGCCAGTACTAAGTCCAATTGCCAAAAATCCTAAAAGTAAAACAACTGCACCAACATGAGTCCAGAAAAAGAACAAGAGTGCGATTCTTCTTCTTGCGCCATAACCGTAGAATGCAATTAAGAAGAAACCTGGAATCAACATCACTTCAAAAAAGACATAAAATTCTATTAGATTGGTTGCAAGTACGGTCCCAAGCATCCCCATAGCAAAGACAAGATATAGTGCAAAGTAGATTCCGATTTGATTATTCAAATATCCTTTAAGAGCAGATGATTCAATGATTGCAGTAGATTGACCATCACCAATTAGTTGTTTTTGATGATGCATTCTTTCTTCAAACTGTTCAGTAATTTTTGAAACCATGTACGGTTTTGAGTAAATAGCAAGTACTGTAGACAGAACATAAATTATAATTGCAAAAGGTGATGCAAGTCCATCAAGTAAGAATCCAAATTCTCCAAACATTTTAGTCCACGGATAATGTTCTTCATATGTTCCTGAAAATACAGGGGCAATCATTATTGTGGTACAATAAAGCAGCAATCCAAAGGTGAACCAAGTTGCAGCATTAGGTCCAGATTTTCTTCCAAGATAATAGGCTACAGGTGACAGTAACAGCGGTAAAAAGACCGCTTGCAACAATACATATTCCAATTATCCTTTCAATCTCCTGAAATCAGCAATATCGATGTTCTTGTACATCCTGTAGGCAACTATGATTAGTGCAAGTCCAACTGCAACTTCTGCAGCTGCAATCGCTATAGAAAACAATGCAAGTGTTTGTCCCTGACTATTTGGAATAAATCTAGAAAATGCAACTATGTTAAGATTTGCTGCGTTTACTATCATTTCTATTGCGAAAAGCATTCTAATCGCATTTCGCTTTACTGCAAGACCGTATATTCCAATGGCCAAAAGTGCCACTGATACTAGGACAAACTCAACCAGTTCGTTGCTCATTTGTAATATCCTCCCTCCTTGCTAATGTCAAAGCGCCAATTACTGCAGACGCCAAAATCAATCCCATCACAACAAGTGCGGGGGAATAATATGTGAGAAAGTCCTTTCCTATTTCTCTAAAGTCAACAGATGGAGCATCAACTTCCATTGATTTTATTCCAGAACCAATTATGATAGTTCCTATTCCAAGCATAATTACAATCATCAGACCTATACCAGCATATCGTCTACGCGGATCTTCAATTTTGTTGAAGATTAGTTCACGTCGTACTAACATTACAGTAAACAGTATAAGTACAGCAATTGAACCCACGTAAACAGAAATTTGAAACATTGCAACAAATGGCGCATCTAAAAGCAAAAAGAATCCAGCAACACCAGCAAGTGTCACCATCAAAGCTATTGAACCATAAATCATTGATCGAATTTCAAGTGCAGCTATTGCAGAACCAATTGTTAAGACAGAGATTGCGAGAAATACAGCATCAGCCATGTGTTGCACCCCGCTTGTCAATTTTTATTTCTACATCTTGATCCACCTTTGGGTTTACGGCAAGTTGAGCTGGTGTGTAGATTAATGCTTCCTTGGAAAACGAAGAAAGCTCATAGTCATTTGTCATATATAGAGCATAAAACGGACATGCGTCTACACATAATCCACAGAAGACACATTTACCGTAGTCAATCTGTGGCATTATTGCTTTCTTGTTGTGTTTCCAAGTTTCGTTTACCTTCACCATAGCTATGGCTTCGGCAATCCCTTCGCATGCTATAGCACAGAGCTGGCAACCGGTACACTTGTCGTGGAACAATATGTGTCGTCCCTTTAGACCAGCAATTCCTACCCCAGTCTGAGGATCAAATTGAAAGCCATCTCCTACAAACTTTAATTTTTCTTCTGGGTAGCGTAATGTGAATCGTTTAACTGCCAGATGTTTTACACCTGAGTTAAGAGCACGTATTATTCCCCCTGCGCTACTCATTGTATTAATCCTCCAGGGCCCAAGACACCTGCATATACCAAGGCCAGAGCTATAAAGATGTTAACGAATGCTAATCCAATCAATTTGTACCAACCAGTGTGCAAAAGTAGATCTATTCTAATTCTTGGAAAGACACCTCTTGGTAGTAAGATCACAAGTATAACTCCAACAGTTTTGATTGTAAACCACAAAGTAGCGTTTAACATTTCTTGATCTAGTAAAGGCAGACCAGGCACATGCATTGTAATTGGACCCATCTTTATTCCCTCTGTGATTATTTCTTGTGGAAATGGAGGCCACACCATTGGACCATTCCATCCACCCAAAAACAAAACTGTAAACAAACCAGCGAATGCATATAGTTTGAGGTATGAACCGAGTTGAACAAGACCATACATCATTCCAGAAAATTCTGTTAACCAACCAGCAACAATTTCACTTTCTGCTTCTGGAAGATCAAATGGGATTCTCTCTAGTTCTGCGAGTATCGTAGTAAAAAAAACAATTGCGCCAATTGGCATGAAGATAATCCACCAGTAATGTTGTTGTGATTCAACAATTTCTGTCAGATTTAATGTTCCTGTCAAAATAACAATTCCAAGTAATGACAGTATCAACGGAATCTCAAATGAAACCATTTGATGAAGTGCACGTATTCCACCGATGAATGGGAATTTACTATTTGCGGACCAAGATGAAAGTAGTGTAATTATTGGAAAGAAGCCTATTACTGCAAAAACTGCTAATAGGCCTACATCAAGATCTGCCACTACCCAGCCAGGTGCAACAGGAATCAATGAAATAAAAGCTGCCGCAGTGCCAACAAATAACAGTGGAGCAACCCAGAAAATGGGTTTGTCTGCTTTCGCAGGTATGATTATCTCTTTTGATATTAGTTTTAGCCCATCTCCCATCAATTGTAAGATTCCTTCTATTTTACCACAGTAAAGTGGACCGACCCGAAGCTGCATCTTTGCAAGAAACTTTCTTTCTATGTAAATTGTTCCTGCTGCAAGAAGAGCTGCAAAACCAAACCCAGGAAAAGCAGTTATTCTGAAAAAGTCTGTATGCAATAGTGATTTTACTATAGGTAATGTGCGTGATGGATCTGCTATCCAAGTTAATGCAAGATATGGAGTCAGTAGTTTGCCATTAATTTCAGGAAGTTCAATATAGAAAAGTGCAATAAATGCAATTGGCAAACCAATTAGTGTGAATATGACTATAACCCAAAAGATAAGATCTGTTAAAGATGCTACAAATCTACTAAGTCTGAATTCTGGTGCGATAGATGACATTTATCTATCCGCCTCCACTGGCCAGTAGTTCAGACTCCAATAAACAGCTGGCATGTTTCCAAGTTTTTCTCCTTTAAGTAAATATGGCATGCAAATCAGATTTCTAAATGAACCAACGCTTATTTTGACTCTGTATGGTTCAGGTTTACCATCAGATACAACATACATACCAAGAGAACCTCTTCCTGATTCAACTCTGCGATAGACTTCCTCGTTTCCACCTTTTGGATTGGGTTTTAGTTTTGTTCTTACTGAGCCGGATTTTGGCATCTTCTTTAATGCATCTTTTATTATTCTGCAGCTCTCAAGCATGTCAAGGTATGGAACTCGTGATCGTGCATAGGAGTCTCCTTCCTTTAGTACCTGAGTTTGGAAATCCAGATTATCATAAACATCGTATGGCTCTTTCTTTCTTACATCAAAGTCCACGCCAGCAGAACGAAGAACAGAACCTGTAGTTCCAAGTCGGATTGCATCCATTCTTGATAAAATGCCTGTTCCTTCCGTTCTTTGTTTTAAAACAGGGTTCTGATAGAAGATGTCTTCATATTGTTTTAGTCTTTTTTCAAAGTAGTCAATTTGTCTTAGACATCTTTCTTCAAAGTTTGCAGGTACATCGTTTCTTACACCACCTGGCACAAAGTATGCATGTGTTACTCTTGCTCCAGACATTGCTTCTAAAAGATCGATGCAAAATTCTCTATCACCCATTGGCCACATGAACATTGTAGAATGTCCCAAGAAGATTCCATAAATTGCAAGCCAGTACAATGTGTAAACACATCTGTTCAGCTCAGACGCTATGACACGAATATATTTTGCTCGTTCTGGAACTTCAAGTCCTAAAAGATCTTCTACTGCAAGACAATAGGGATACAGAATGTTACAAGAGTCATGAATTATTGGCCTTTCCAAGTGTGGAATGTTTTGTATGTAGTTCCTGTACTCTGCCATTTTTTCTTCTCCGCGATGTACATATCCTGGATCAGGATCACATGAAACGATGTAATCACCATCAACTTTGATGATAAGCCGCATGTGTCCAGAACCTGGATGTTGTGGACCGACATTTAATGTCATTATCCTGTCGTCAGTTGTCTCAAGTTGCATTCCTGGTGGTAATGGTGTTGTCATTTTATCTTCCCTTTATGCTGAAGTCCTTTCTGAAAGGTGGAATATCAGCCCAGTCTTCTGGTAAAAGCAATCTTCTATTATCTGGATGTCCTTCGAAATACACTCCAAGCATCTCAAAACATTCTCTTTCATGAAACTCTACACTGTAGAAAATATCTCTAAGAGAAGGCATTCTTGTAGTATCATTTCCAGGATTTGGAATGTCTTCTCGTGGCACTCGTGTTGCTAAAACAAGAATTTGTTTTGCTAATTGTGGTTCTGTGTATGATCCTAGATGGTAAACGACTTCAATTTCTTTTGATTGTGGATAGTCTACACCTGTTACTGATTCTGCGTGATCAAAATTCAGCTCGTCACGAATGAATGCAGCAACATCTAAAATGTTTTCTTTCTTTGTGTTTATTCTGATTCGGTTTGGTTTTATAAAACCAATTGTTGCTTTTGCACCAAATTTAGAAACGACTTTTTCTGCAAGAGATTTTTCAAATTTTGGTTCAACTACAGAGGTGATTTCTTTTTTTGCAACCTCTGGTTTTGTCTCTACAGTTTCACTGGATTTTTCATCAATTGTTGTTTCAGAACTCATTATTACCTAACCTTCATTCTCTTAATTTTTTCTTGAAGCAGCATGCATCCTTGTATAAGAGTTTCAGGTCTAGGTGGACAACCAGGTACATAAACATCCACTGGAATCACTCCATCAATTCCTGGCAGAACGTTGTACGAGTCAAAGTACAAGCCTCCAGTAATTGCACATGCACCCATCGCGATAACATATTTTGGATCTGGCATTTGATCATATACCATTCTGAGTCGTGGAGCCATTTTTCTTGTAATAGTTCCTTGTACAACAACCAAATCGCATTGTCTCAAAGAACCAAAGGCCTCAATGATTCCGAATCTTTCTACATCATATCTTGGACCTGATGCAGCTCCAAACTCTACACTACAACACGCTGTCTCAATGTGCACGGGCCAAAGTGACCACAGTCTACCCCAATTTATGGCATAACCTAGTGGCTTATCAAATGCTTTGATAAGAACATCACCCAGCTTTCCAACAAATACATTTGTTGCATGAGATGAGATTAGTTCTTTCTGCAATTGTTGTCCCTCCTGATTTGATCATCTGCTACATTTGATTTAAGACTTACCAAATGTTCTTCCTTCCTGATTGATATAATGCAAATGCAAATGAAGCAAACATTATTCCTAAAAATGCTATAATCGGAAGAGTGGCAGACTTTGGAAGATTTAACAATATACTTCCCCAGGCATATAGAAAAATCGACATAACATCAAAAACAACAAACATCAAAATATAAGCATAATACTGCATCATAAAATGAGTTCGTCCTTCTCCACTTGGAACTTGACCACATTCCATAGGCAAAAACTTAACAGGGTTACCTCTTCGTCTTGGCGCAATCATTCTAGAAAGAATCAGGGCGGGGGCTGTTGCTACAATTGCAAATCCAAACATTAGCAATACAGGACTAAAGCTACCAGCTACCTCTCCTACCAAAGTAGCTAAAAAGCCGGTCGGAGAGTATAAAAATCTATGCACAGTTGTAGATCGATTTTAACTCAAAGTTAATTTTCAGACATCATAATTTTATTATTCATTTAGATATTCATCATAATGAATAGCTGAAAAAATGAATTTAGTGTGAATGTCCACAACCACAAGAATGGTCATCGTGTCCCATTCCATGCGAGTCTTTTTCCATGCATCGTGAACATTTGTCAGCACCTGTTGGTGAAAAGAATCCTATTCCACATGATACACATTTCATACTTGACATATGGTTACTGCATAACACCAGTATTTATTGCTGTATACAAAAGTAGAAAATCAATGATTGATATATACCATATTCAAAATTGTAAATCATGGCAGTAAATGTTGGAGATAAGGCTCCTGGTTTTACCTTGGTAGATACAGACTTGAAGATGAGAAGTCTTGACGAATTCAAAGGCAAAAAAGTTGTATTGTCATTTTTTGTTGCAGCAAGCTCACCTGTCTGTACAAAGGAGATGTGTACTTTCCGAGATTCTTGGGATCAGATATCTAAATTGGGTGCTCAAGTTATTGGAGTAAGTAATGACGGACCATTTGCAAACAAAGCTTTTGCAGAAGCACATCATCTCAACTTTCCAATACTTGGAGACTACAAAAGTCAGACAATACGTGATTATGACATACTGATGCCAGATCTCTTACATGTTAAGGGATATGATGCGGCAAAGCGTTCAGTGTTTATCGTTGATGAAACAGGCAAAATAGTCTACAAGTGGATTTCTGACAATCCTTTGATAGAACCAAACTACCAAGATATAATGAATTTTCTTAAAAAAGGAAATTAATTTATTTTTAGAATTTTTTTATTCTATTTCTATCATTATGTCGTTTTTTGCAACCGATGCGCCTTGTTTTATTTTTATAGATTTGATCAAACCATCTTTGTGTGATTTTATTGAAACTTGCATTTTCATAGATTCTAAAACACATAACACGTCTCCTTTTTTTACTCGGTCACCAACATTTGCGTTGATAGATACAACTCTGCCCGGAATTTGACTTCGTAGACTTACTTGAGAATCACCCCCACTCTCAGCACCAGAATTTTTGTATACTATTTTATCTAGTTCAGAGTGTTTATCGAATGTTATCTGTAAGCCGTCTACTACAACAGTCATCTTGGCAGTGTCATTATCAAGATATTTTGCTACGTGGTAGCTGTTATCCAACATGAATTCTATTTTATTAGAAGTCATGCTCAGAATCTTGAGATTTCGCTCCTTTTCTTGAATTTTTATTACATATTCTGAATTACCAAGACTTTGTACAATTTCAGCATTAAACTTGTTTTCCAGATTTTCTATTTTAAATTCCATTTCTATGTCTTATCTAGTTGGCTTTTCCAACGTATGCTACTTCCTGTATGTGGTTTGACTCTGCTTTTTAGAAATTCAGAATGTATTATTGCTGCTGCAAGAGCAGCATCTGTTTTATTCAAAACTCCTTTTTTGATATCATCACGTAGTCTGTCTAGAATTTTGAATCTCTCAAGAAAATCAGTCGACAAGTCACCCTTGATGAATTCTTTGCTATCAAGTATTGTTTTGTATAGCGGTATCGATGTCTCAACTCCCTCAATGTAAAAATCTGAAAGAGCCATTTGCATTCTTTGTCTGGATTCTTCAAAAGTTTCTCCCCATGTTACAAGTTTTGCCATTAGAGAATCATAGTATGGAGAAACTGTACAACCAGGATACAGATATGTATCAACTCTTACACCCGGTCCAGATGGAATATGTACATCTGGAACTGGTCCTGTAGATGGTGCAAAGTCAAGGAATGTGTCTTCTGCATTTATTCTGCATTCGATTGCACATCCTTTTAACTTCAAGTCTTTTTGTTTAAATGGAATTTCTTTTCCGTTTGCAATATCTATCTGTAGCTTTACAAGATCAAGACCTGAAACAAGCTCTGTTACAGGATGTTCTACTTGAAGTCGTGCGTTAATTTCTATAAAATAAAATGTTCCATCATCTAATCTTAGAAATTCTGCAGTTCCAGCATTAGTATAATCAACTGCAATAGCTGCATTTACTGCAATCTTTCCAATTTCATCACGAGTCTTTTGATCAACGATAGGAGACGGAGACATTTCAATGAGTTTTTGATGCCTTCTTTGAATAGAGCATTCTCTTTCAAAGATGTGTACAGCGTTACCATGTTTGTCTCTAAATAATTGATATTCTATGTGTCGTATTTTGGGAAGAAACTTTTCCACAAAGAGTGCAGATTTACCAAATGCTGCTTTTGATTCACCAGACGCAACTTCAAAAGCCTCTCTTAGTTCCTTTTCATTATTTACTAATCTAATTCCCCTTCCTCCACCACCAAAAACCGATTTGAGTAAAACTGGATATTCTATTTGGTAAGCAATATCGAGTGCTTTTTCCACCCCTTCTACTATACCAAGACTTCCTGGCACAGTGGGCACTTTAGCTTTCATCATTGCATCTTTACATAACATTTTGTCACCACAAAGTCTCATCGATTTGCCACTTGGGCCAATAAAGTTCAGTTTTTTCTTTTCACAGAGATCTGCAAAATCAGCATTTTCTGAAAGAAATCCGTATCCAGGATGAATCGCGTCTGCACCTGAACTTAGTGCAACTTCAACTATTTTTTCCATGTTAAGATAACTTTGTGACGGTGAAGCTGCTCCTATGTGATAGGCTTCTGATGCCATCTTGGTGTGACGTGAATTTACATCTTCGTCAGAATATACTGCTACAGATTTTAAGCCAAAAGTTTTGCATGCTTTGATTACACGTATAGCAATTTCTCCTCTATTTGCTATCAGAATTTTTTCAATCACATCAAATCACAGATTGATGTTTCCATGTTTTCGTGGAAGTCTTTTTTCTCGTTTGTTAGCAAGAGTTTCTAATGCTTTAATTATCATTGGTCTTGTTTCTGCAGGATCTAGTACTGCATCAACTGTTCCGTATGATGCTGCAACGTAAGGATTAGCAAACTTTTCTGTAAAGTTGTCAACTAGTTGTTTTTTTATAACTTCAGGGTCTTTTGCAGCTGCGATTTCTTTTCTATTCATTATTTTTACTGCAGCTTCAGAACCAAGTACGGCAATCTGAGCTGTAGGCCAAGCATAGTTCATGTCAGTTCCAAGGTTTTTGCTTGCCATAGCAATGTAAGCACCACCATAAGCTTTGCCAATTATTACAGTTATCTTTGGAACGGTTGCTTCACAGTATGCGTACAAAAGCTTGCTTCCATGCCTGATTATACCACTATGCTCTTGTTGTGTTCCAGGCATGTATCCAGGAGTGTCCACAAAAGTAACAATTGGAATGTTATAACAATCACAAAATCTGATGAATCTTGCGGCTTTATTAGATGAATCAATATCCAATGCACCAGCAAGCACCATTGGTTGGTTTGCTACGATTCCTACAGTCCTACCATTCATCCTGCCAAAGCCAACTATGACATTTGCTGCAAATAGCTCGTGTACTTCAAAAAATACACGGTTGTCTAAGATCGAATAAATTATTTCTTTCATATCATATGGTTGCAAAGGATTTTCTGGTATGATGTTTATCAGATTGTTATCTAGTCTATTTGGATCATCATTTGTTTGTACAATAGGTGGTTCCTCAGTATTATTTTGAGGAATATAAGATAACAAAGTTCTGATGTGATCCATACATTGATATTCATTTTTTACAACAAAGTGTGCAACGCCACTATTTTTTCCATGTGACATTGCACCACCAAGTTCATCAAATGATACTTCTTCTCCAAGAACAGTTTTAACAACTTCTGGTCCTGTAACAAACATTGTAGCTAATTTGTCAACCATTATAACAAAATCTGTCATTGCAGGAGAATATACAGCGCCACCTGCAGATGGCCCAATGCTTGCAGTGATTTGCGGTATGACTCCTGATGCTAATTGGTTGTGATAAAAAATATCAGCAAATCCATCAAGACTCAGAATTCCTTCTTGTATTCTTGCACCTCCAGAATCAATTATACCAATTATTGGACAACCCATTTTCATTGCATGATCCATTACTTTTGTTATTTTTTTAGCGCCCATCTCACTGAGAGTTCCACCAAGTACGGTAAAATCATAAGCAAAAAGAAAAACCTGTCTTCCGTTTATGGTTCCATAACCTGTAATGACACCATCACCAAAGAATTTTTTGTCTTGCATTTCAAATTCATGGTAGTGATGTGTGGTAAGTGCATCAATTTCTGTGAAACTCCCTTCATCAAGCAAAAGGTCAATTCTCTCTCTTGCTGTTAGTTTGCCTTTTTCATGTTGAGAAAGGATTTTGTCTTGTCCTCCACTCTGATTTGCGGTTCTTCTTTTTTGTAAAAAATTTTTAATTTTGTCAGAGTGCATTATTTTCAATTAAAGACAAGTTGCAACCTATATTAATTTAATCAGATTTATTCCCAGAGTCCTGATACGGTTGAGTCATTGGATATCGATGTTTACTCTTTTTAGGTTAAATTTTAAGATTTAGAAGTGGAAATTTTTTGCTGACGGCTTTTTGATATGATGTGAATGGATCGTCCAAATCACTGCATTTTTTACATATGCATAGTTGCGACACCCTAGAAAGATCACAGTCATCTCTAAATTCACATTTGGAGCACCCTGCAGGTCCTCCACAAACAAGACAACGGAGTTCTATGATTTCAGCACATGTAAAATGTTTTACTCCTAATCCCTTGGCCCAAAATCCCACCTCGTTTATCTCAATTTTCTTTTTGCACACTACACATGTACCTGAAAACTTCATTGGCATTTTACGCCAGCTCATTTTAATGCAGATATCTCCTTTTGCAGAATTTCATTGCGAGTCTCGTCAAGACCCAAGTCAAGAGTTTTGTTTTTCATACAGAACAAAAGATATGGAAAGTAAAAGGTTGTAAAACTACTTGCTGATACATGCATTCTTTTTGCAAGTGTTGATATCAACCCCCTTATTGCTTTGCCATCCCATCTTAATCTGTTAAGAACAGGCCATGACAGATTAAATTGTGAATATCTTGCAGCGGTACCTTCTTTGTACAAACCAAGTAATATCGAATCTAGATATCTTAAGAGTCTCCACTCTTGAGTTTTCATTATTTTTCCATAAATCAAATCTGCCTCAGAAATAACTTGAAGCATTTTTTGCATGTCGTCTTTTGTTAGATCACTTGTTATGACGCTAGAGTAAAAGGCCTGAATTTTTTCTCGTGGATCAATTCTTAATGAATACAATATAGCTCGTGCTTCATCAACAGATTTAGCCTTGAAAAATGCGTTTACTGATTCCTCTACATCTACAGATCGAAATGATTTCTCAGTTTGTGGTTCAAATCCAGTAACAAGAGCTTGTGTAGAATTAATCATTGATCTAATGTCTCCTTTTGATGTTACCATAAGTCTAAGAAGAGTGCCTGAACTTAGTGACGCACCTTCTTTTTTTAGAATTGATTCAAGGTATAATCTTAGTAATCTTGGGGGAATAGGTTTGAGCAGGATTGTTTTTGTTACTTTTTTGATGTTTTTCATTTTATCTGCTTTGTCAGAATTTGCAGCTAAAACTATTGGCACAGTGGGTTCTTTGAGAATATCAACTAGTGCTTCAACACCGCCATAGTCAGATCTTCCATGAATACCGTCTACCTCATCTACAAAAATCATTGGTTTCCCAAGAAGACTTGAATTTCCAAGTACAGGAGTAAGTAATTCTTGAATTCTTAGTTTGTTTCGCATGTCACTTGCATTAAGTCCTATAAGATCATAACCAAATTGTTTTGCACAAAGTGTTGCAAGAGTGGTTTTTCCGGTACCAGGTGGACCTACAAGCAAGATGGATTTTGTTCCCTTTATCCACTTTCCAAACCATTCTACAATTGAAACTTTAGCTTCTTCATTTCCAATTAGATCAAGCAGATTTTTTGGTCTGTATTTTTCTGACCACATCATGTTTATCACTTGGGCAGATTGGCAGAAAATTCTGACCAAAGGTTTTCTTTTTGCAATTGATTGAACCAAAAAATGTTGTAATGTTCAACTGTTAGAAATAGAAACTCTAGAAAGTTTTTGTGTGAAAAGTTTTCTGGTAATAATTCAAGCGCAAGTCTTGCCTCATTTAGATACAGATTACTTTTTTCCATTGTAATCTCAAAGCCTTTTTTTATATTATTAGTAAGTAGACTGTAGTAAAGAGGCCATGAGGGGATCTTGACAAATTTATTTTTGATAGAATCTTCAATTTCATTACCACAACCAACTGATTCAGCTGCTTTTGCCATGCCAAGATGAAATATCTCACCAAGTGGTTTTCTGTTTAAAGCCATGTTTCTTCCCGCAGTTCCCATAACCGCCCTATATTTTTTGTAACATTGCATCATTTCTTCCTCAGATATGCTAGTAGATTTTGTCTTTAATTTGAAATCAAGGTATTGCCCAATTCTTGCATCTTTGAATCCATATTCAAATGCTTCAAGAACTTCCTTGCCTCCTTTTGCGATTTTGTCTCTTGCAATCTTTAGTAGATAGGGATTCATTAGTTTGTAATCATCAAGATATTCCAAGTCTTCATCTTTGTCCATGATTCTGTCCATTGGTTCGCTCAGATCTATTGCAATAATATGACCATCAATCATATTAGTTCGTAATTGCGAATCCTGTTTGTCACCAAAATATTCTGAAGATGCATCATATAACGCACTAAAAACAGGCAGAGTCATCTTAACAAAATTTGAATTTAAAATTCTTGAAACTCTATCCATTAGCGTTTCATGATTTTCAAGTCTATTTTTTACTGCATCTATTTGCGATTGTTCCAGTATTATTTCATTTGAACCTATCTCTTCTGCAAATTTTTGTTGTGTTGTATTAGGTGATGAATCAGATTTAATTTCTTTTAGCAAGTCATCAGTGAATCGTTTTACAAAGTTTGAAAATTCTTCTTCTGCCTCTTTTTTGTATTTGTCAAATTGTCTGTAACCCTTACTTTTGAAAAGAGCTTGTTTTACAATTTCTTTGCCAGGTTTTGTGCCTAAAAGTGCGTCCTTGCTAAAAATTGACTCATCTTTGCTACTCACATAATGGCAAATCTTGTTTTGTTATTTATGCATTGAGTCACTTTGTAGTTATTTGAAATAAATTAGGATATAAGATGAGGAAAAATATGGAAGTTATCGAAATATTGCTGGAGGCATCAAAACGAGTCTATGATAATGTAAAACACCTTGCAGGCACAAAAGAATCTGGAGTAGGTTTTGGTAGAGGAGCGGGTGGAGACATATCAAGAAAGATAGACATAGTAGCGGAAAAAACAGTTCTAGATTATCTAAAGGAGATAAAATTTGATTGTGTAGTTCTGGGTGAAGAATGCGGTCAAGTTGATCTTTCAAAAAATTCAAAAGGTTTTATCATCATGGATGCAGTGGATGGTTCTACAAATGCTGTAAGAGGATTACCGTTTTTTTGTTGCTCTCTTGCATTTGCTACAGACAATAAGCTTAGTTCTGTTACAGATGGTGTAGTAATAGACCTTTCAAGAGGAGATAGGTATTATGCAACAAAAGGCAAAGGTGCTTTTCTAAATGGAGAGAGAATTTCTGTCAACAAGGATAAAAATCCAATCTATTTTGTTTTAGGTCTTGACATATCTGGAATTTCGCCAAAAGTGCTTGAAGCGCTATCCCCAATAATTGCGTCTTCAAACCACATTAGGCATTTTGGTGCAAATGCACTAGAATTTGGAATGCTTGGCAAAGGCCTTATTGATGTATTTATTGACTTGAGGGATAAAATACGAGTCACAGATATTGCAGCGGGCCTTCTGATTGCCTTAGAAGCTGGAGGATACGTTGTTGATAGAAATGGAAAACCTCTTGATTCTGATCTAGGTTATCATAATAAGCTCTCTTTTATTGCAGCTGCAAATAAAAAATCTCTTGACGATATAATGAATAAACTAAATCACAACTAGTTATGAAAAAGAGAGTTGTTTTTATTTTTCATAATAATTAGAGTTTTCAAATAAAGTAAAATGGCGCCCTTGGCGGGATTTGAACACGCGTCGAGGCCGTGACAGGGCCCCATTCTAGACCGGGTTTTACGAGGAATGGATTTCTCCATGCCCCACTATACTACAAGGGCGTCGGAATAAATTGGACGAAAATCAGAGTTTAAAGGTTTCTATTAAATCAAAAAATTTTGTAAAAGACTAAATTATACACAACTATCAGACTTCGCATTGGGTTCGTAGCTCAGCCAGGTAGAGTACCGGACTTTTAATCCGGCTGTCCGGGGTCCGAATCCCCGCGAACCCGCTAAACGTTTTATTATGCATTAAAAAAAGAAAATGTGTTGAACAGGTTTTTCATTGTCTCTTTACTTTTGTTCGGAAGTTTTTTAATACAAACCGCATTTGCCCAGAGTGAAGATCTCCTTGAGCCTAGGTCTGTAAATTTTGAAATTGCCATAGATCAATCAACATACCATTATACATACAAAGAAGGACATGAAAAAATTCGAATATTTATAAAAATTCCAACTATGATATCAAGTGAAAAAATTGAGATAAAATCAGTGTATTCTAGAGGTCCTCACATCTTTATAGACACATATTCTATTTGCGGTGATAATATCTCAACAGGTTGTTTTTCTAAACTAGAGGGAGATGTCTATGTTGTAGAAAGCGATCGACAATATGGAAGTCTATTTGGTCAATGGGCACTTGATGCAAAATATGGTGAATATCATTCTGTAACTACATTTGATTTAACCACATTGAATACATTTGAATTAGATGCAGCTAGAGAAGAATACACTATTAAAAATCTAAAAGATTCTGGGCTTGAATTGGTGTTTTTAGGATCTAAGATTTCGAACCAAACAATACTAAAACTTGAAATTTTTAAGCTTAGTGAGGATGATCAAAAATCTGTTTTCGAATATAATGTAGATGTAGAAGCTGTGGGTCAACCGCCTTATTTTAATATACTGCCCATCACATTTTCAAAAGTTCCTTTTGGCATAGGTAAATACAATATCACTGCCACGTGGGGAAATCTTTTTGATTCAGATATTTTTGAAATTGTAGATACAGAAATTGTTAATCAAGTACCACAAAATAATAATGGATGTTTGATTGCTACTGCTGCATTTGGATCAGAACTTGCACCACAAGTTCAGATGTTAAGAGAATTTAGAGATTATAAGGTTTTATCAACAATTTCTGGCACAAGTTTCTTGCAAATCTTTAATGCGTGGTATTATTCTTTTAGTCCAACCATAGCTGGTATAGAAGAACAAAATCCACTGTTACAAACAATAATTAAAAATAGTCTCTATCCACTTATTGGAATTTTACAGATCTCTCAAATTCCCACAGGTTTTGGCGGTGAGACAGGAATTATATTAACCGGGTTTATTGCAAGCACGTTGATTGGGACTGTCTACATGTGGCCAATATCAATCAGATTTGATTTGATCAGATTTTTCAAACAAATCGTTCTTGCAATTATAACAAGTGCTGGATTGATATCAGTGGGTTTAGTATTTACAAATAATACTCTTCTAATGGCTTCAACTGTGGTTTTTGTCCTAGCTTCGCTTGCACTTGGCATAACACTACCAAGTAAGGTTCTAAGTATAGTTAGATCCAAAAATAAAAAGAGGGCTAACTAACTTAGGTTCAGTTCTGGGAATTCTGCTTGTTTAACTCCCAAATCATGTTCGAGCGTTCTAATTTTTTTAGCGTATTCAGTCATTTTTGCGGTATCAGACTGCACTTTGGCAATCTTGTAACCTCTCCACGCTTTCTTTAGTGCTCCCCATGTTTGACCTGTAGTGTAGTTAGGTTTTTCGGATTGTGGGTGTATGAATTGAAACATACTGCCTACCTCATTACAGGAATTTTTTATCTAGAGGTATGTGAATCAAAATCAATGGAAAAGTCAAGATTACTACATCAAAATCTAGCGTTTATTGTAGGAATTTGGTAAAAAATCTAGATTAAGAAGGCATTCATAAATTATTTTGTTATTGTTTTTATCTTAGCAGTAAGATTTTCAAAGGCAACTTTAATTTCATTTGTTCTTTTTACAGTTCCTGGTCTATATGCTTGAACCCTTTTTTTCCTGTCTAAAATCATGCGCTGTTGTTCTGACTTGCCTGAGGAACCATGAGATATCCTTTGGTTCAGTGATGAATGTACACTAGTTGATTGTATTACTTCGTACAGTTCTTTGGGATCCACATTATACTCTTTAAGAGATTTTTTGATTTCAGAAAGAGAAAGTGATGAGAGGGGTTTTTTCAAATTTGAGGCAGTTTGTACTAGTTGCCCAACAATCTTGTGGGCAGTCCTAAAAGGAAGCCTTTCTTTAACAAGATGTTCTGCAATGTCTAATGAAATAGAATATCCTGAATCTATTGCTTTCTTCATTTTATGCTTGTTAACTTTCATTGTTTTTAACATTGCATTAATCACCAAAAGTGCAGATATTGCAATTTTTGAAGCAGGCCAAATCGATGTTTTAATCTGCTGTAAATCCCTGCTATATCCAGACGGAAGACCTTTGATGTTTGAAAGAATGGCCATTTGATACCCAATTACTTGTGCTGTCTTTCCACGTGTAAGCTCAAGTATGTCAGGATTCTTTTTTTGTGGCATGACACTTGATGTCGATGCGAACTTATCTGAAAGTTCTATGAATGAAAATTCTGATGTTGACCAAATGATAAAATCTTCTGCAAGTCTGCTCAAGTTTGTCATAAGGATTGCAATTTGTCCTACATATTCTGCCACAAAGTCACGAGATCCAGTTGCGTCAATAGAATTTTCAATTAGACCCTTGAACCCCAGCATCCTTGCAGTGCTTTGTCTATCAATTGGCAAGCTTGTGCCTCCTACAGGTCCTGCACCAAGTGGAGATTCATTTACTCGACCATATGTTACGTATAATCGGTCCAAATCCCTGAACAAGGCATCAGCATATGCAAGTAGATAATGTGAAAAAACTCCTACTTGAGCCTGTTGAAGATGTGTGTAAAGCGGCATTATAGAGTCGCTATTTTTTTCAGCTAATGATACAAGTGTTTCTATCATATCTAGAAGGCATGAACACAATGTGTTGATGTCATCTCGTATTTTCATGCGTATATCAAGTGAGATTTGATCATTTCGTGAACGTGCAGTATGCATTTTGCCACCAGCTTGGTTTCCCGCTTTTTTTATGACTAGAGACTCTATTAGCTCATGAATGTCTTCAGAATATGATTTTATTGATAGATTTTCTTTTTTTAATTTTTCAAGAGATGATAAAATTTTTGCTGCGTCTTTTTTTGTGATTATTTTATTTTCATAAAGCATTATTGTATGAGCTTGACTGCCCCAAATGTCATAGAGTGCAATTTCTTTATCTTCTGAAATCGATGAAAGATAATCAAGTGTGTACTCATCCAAATTTTCTGTAAATCTCGATCGGTACATCAATTTAGAAATTAGAATGGTTATATATAGCATAGACGGTTTTTTATTATGGCACAAGAAAGTCAGCAATTAAGAAGAATGATTTTTGACGAATTGACAAAGATTGTAGATCCTGAAATAAACGTCTCCATAATGGAACTTGAACTCATAGATAACATAGACATTAATGGTTCAGCAGTAAAGGTGGATTTACACTTAACAAGTCCCTTTTGTCCAGCCATATTTGGTTTTAAAATAGCTCAAGACGTACATGATAATTTGTTAAAGATTGATGGTGTTGATGACGTCAAGTTGAATGTTTCAAATCATTTCATGGCAGAAGCAATAAACAATCAAGTAAATGCAAGTAAGAATTCTAAAAAACCTTAGTTATTTTCTAAATCCTAACAAATATCCTCTTAGTAATTGTATTCCCATAGCAGGATCAACTCCTTTTGGACAAACTTGGCTACAGGAACCAGCAAAGTGGCATCGCCATATTCCATGTGAATCATCTATTATTTTTAGTCGATCTTTTTTGCCGTTGTCTCTGTTGTCTGCAATATACCGATAAGCTTGAGCCAGTGCTTGTGGTCCAATAAATGATGAATCGGTAGCCATGGTTGGACATGCAGAATTACATAATCCACATTTTATGCAGTATGAAAATTGTAGGTATTCCTCTACTTCTTTTGGTGTCTGTAAAAATTCTTTTGTGTCTCCAGTCACTTCTGAATCGTCTCTAATGATGTATGGTTTTAGTTTTTTATGTGTTGAAAAGAACTGTGTAAAGTCTACTACCAGATCTCTAAGAATCGGAAAATTATTCATTGGTTCTACTGTAACTACATTTGAATTTAATTCAGAAATTTTTGTATAACATGCAAGGGCAGGTTTTCCATTTATTTTCATTCCACAAGATCCACATGATGCTTGTCTGCAAGAATATCGTACTGCTACTGAAGGATCCAAGTGTTGTTTTACAGATAAGATTATGTCCAAAACTGTTGTCCATTTTTGAACAGGAACGTTAAACTCTACAAATGTTGCTGGTGAGTCAGTTTTTGGGTTGAATTTTGAGATCCTAAGAGTTACTGAATTAGAAGAAACTACTGTAGAAGAGACTTCATCAGAAAGTTTTGGAGATATTGCAGCCATATTACATTCCAAGTCCTGCCATCAATATAGTTCTAGATCCATAGGCAACAAGTACAGCCATGGAAGCAATACAACCATAATTAACAGCTTTTTCATATCCAACACCTTGTTTTAATTCCAATAGTATTATTCTCAATCCATTAAATCCGTGTACTGAAAGCAAGATGAGTATTAATTCTAACATAATCGCATATGGTAAAAAGTGATAATTTGCTATCACACTTTCGTATTGTAGGGAATCAGAAAAGTTCTGTGTCATTCTAAATAGAATATGTATTGCTACAAGTGCTACTGCTCCAAGTGCTGTACCGTAATGTATTTTCATGATTACGCTTTCTTGCATTTTACTCACCAAACAAAACTGCCAAGCCATACATCATTGCCAATGCTGCAAGTCCAATTGAAGCTAAGATGCATAGTTTGTGTCTTGAGTTTAACGACGCTGGTTTGTATGGATAGTCTGGTCTGCCAGGTTTACCAACTCCTACACCACCGTGACCAAGCATTACTCTTATTCCATTTGCAGTGTGAAAAACACACATTCCTATAACTATGGTAAGTATGATGTGACCTTCAGTAGTCTGAGTAAGCTCCAACATTTTTTGCCATGCTTCTTTACCATCAACAATTGAACTTGTTTCAAAGACGTGAGCTATAAAGTATACTAGTAACCCTAGTCCAGTAAGACGCATAAGCCAGTATGCAACCCTCTCTATTCCATATCTTCCTGGATTTAACCAACCTTTTATTCCCTCGCGATTTGACTGCCTTTCCATTAGTATTTCCTCTCCACTGGCTTGTATTTAGTAATAGTGACAGGGTATTCTTTCAGTATAGGTTCTTTGGTATCATAATAAGCAAGAGTATGATGTAAAAAGTTCTTATCATCTCTTGTTGGATAATCCGTCCTTGCGTGAGCACCTCTAGATTCTTTTCTCTTTATTGCTCCAACTAATATAACTTCAGCAATACGAAACATTGAATCAAGTTCCATAACATTTGTAAAATTCGTATTGTATTCACTTGCTTTATCATCAACATGTTTCCATGTTTTTTCTTTCAATTCACGTAGTTTCTTTAACCCATCAACCAATTCTCTCTCATTTCTAAACACGTATGCTTTTTCATTCATCGTATCAGTAAGTTGTTGTTTTACTTCGTATGGATTTACATCCCCACGTCCACGAAATATCCCATCATAGATTCTTTTTTCTTCTGCAGCTACAAGGTGTAATGGAAATGGTGATGTTTTAGCGTCTAGGACATACTTTGCTGCAAGTTCACCTGTAATTTTTCCCCAGACAATACATTCACTTGTAGAGTTGGCTCCCAATCTATTTGCTCCATGTGTACTGTTACATGCAGCTTCTCCAGCAGCCCATATTCCTTGTATTTCGGTTGCACCGTCAATATCAGTATGAATCCCACCCATCATGTAATGAGCTACTGGTCTTACATCAATTGGTTCATTACTTGGATCAACTCCCGAAAATTTCATCGATATCTCTCTAATTGCAGCAAGCTTTTCTTTTATTACATTATCACCCAAATGTCTGAGATCTAGTTTTAGACAGTAGACTCCTGTTTCATTCTTAAAGCCACGACCATCAGATATCTCAGTCATCATTGAACGAGAAACAATGTCCCTTGGTGCAAGCTCCATTAATCCGGAAGCATATCTCTTCATGAATCTTTCACCATCTTTGTTGATGAGATATCCACCTTCACCTCGTGCTCCTTCGGTAATTAGTATACCAGAGGGCAGAATTCCTGTAGGGTGAAACTGAACAAATTCCATGTCTTTTAGTGCAAGGCCTGCTCTGTATGCCATGTCAAGTCCATCAGGGGTTGATGAAAGTGCGTATGTTGAATAGCTGTAAACTCTTCCTGCACCACCTGTTGCAATTATCAATGCTTTAGCTTTTATGGTGTAAAAAGTTCCTGATGAAAGTTCAATTGCAGTTATTCCACAGAATCTCTGTCCATCGTGTATTATCGATGTTACAAACCACTCATTGAAGAATTCAATATTATCAAACTTTTGACAGGTATCATACAAAGTTTGCATTTCATAAAATCCAACTTTGTCTTGTGCATATGCTGCTCTTGGGAAACTATAACCACCAAACTTTCTCTGACCTATTCTTCCATCTTCCCTGCGTGACCAGGGCATTCCCCAATGTTCAAGCTGATAAATTTCAGATGGCATTTCACGGACGAGTCTTTCTACAACATCTTGATCGGCAAGAAAATCACTTCCCTTTACTGTGTCATATACATGCGATTCTAAACTATCTCCTTCTTCAGGAAAAAGAACAGCTGCGGTTCCACCCTCTGCTGAAACAGAATGTGAACGCATAACTTGTAGTTTTGAAATTACTGCAATCTTGATCTTTGAGCTTGTTTTTGCAGCTTGGATTGCAGCTCTTAGACCAGCAAGACCAGAGCCGACAATTAGCAGATCGTGTTCTATCGTGTCGGTCATATGTTTAGACCTCTACCTTTTCAAATTAGATAAATATGTCTTATGAAGTCTCTGCGCAAATTAGAATCGAATCATTAATAAATATCGCTAGTGATATCACTAGTGATGTTATCACAGTGGATACAGCGAGTTGGAAGTGTAGTGCCAAGAGGATTTTCAAGATATTTCATACTTGAGACTCTAAAGAAACATCCATGCACTGGTAAAGAAATAATCGACTTAGCAGTGAAACAAAGTGGTGGTAAATGGAAACCCTCTCCTGGATTGATCTATCCCTTGCTTGGCAGACTTTTAGATGACAATCTTATTGAAGAAACAAAAGATGGCAAATATCAGATAACCAAGAAAGGTAGAGATATGACAGATGATCTTGAAACTCTAAATAAAATAGTAAAAAATCAACTTGATGTGATGTTTAGAATAGGCAGCATAGGAAAATTTGTTGCTATGGATCTTCTTGAACGCATAACAAGCATAGGAGATTCGCTTAGCTCGAATGTATCAAATATGACAAAGGAGGAGACTACAAGATATAAGAAATTTCTAGAGTCTGAACTTCAGAAATTAGAATCATCAGGAAAAAAATCGCGTGGGAAAGAGATCAAGATCAACTAAACCATAAATAATTGTCATTAACACTATCAGCAGTTGTCAACTCTTAGAAAATTACTATATGATAATTCTAAACCTCTTGTTGTACCAGGAGTTTATGATGCAATAGGAGCAAGAATTGCTCAAAAGGTAGGTTTTGAAGCAATGTTTCAAACAGGGTATGGTACTTCTGCCACACTTCTTGGGATGCCAGATTATGGATTTATTGGAGCTGCAGAAACTGTAGAAAATGCTCGTAGAATTTGTTCATCTGTATCTGTTCCTGTAATTGTAGATGCAGATACTGGATATGGCAACCCTCTTAGTGTTTGGAAGATAGTAAAAGAATTAGAATCTGCCGGAGCGTCTGGAATTTTTCTTGAGGATCAAAAATGGCCAAAAAGATGTGGTCATATGACTGGAAAGGAGGTTGTGTCAAAACAAGAATATACAGAGAAATTACGAGCTGCATTGGATGCCAGAAAAAGCAAAGACTTCATAGTTGTTGCACGAACTGATGCAAGAGCAACAGAAGGACTTGATACAGCAATAGAGCGCGGTCTTCAATACAAAAAGATTGGAGCTGACGCAATTTTTATAGAAGCACCAAAATCTGTTGCAGAAATGAAAAAGATTGGAAAATCCATAGATGCACCATTAGTTGCCAATATGATCGAGGGCGGAGCAACACCTCTCCTTTCTGCTAAAATGCTTCACAAAATGAGATTTAAATTAATTTTGTATCCTCTGTCTATCCTTTATGCAAATACATTTGCGTCTATGCAAATTCTGCGTGAGTTAAGAAAATCAGGTACAACTTCTAGACTAAAAAAGAACCTTGTTGCATTTGATCAATTCAATGATATTGTAGATTTATCAAAATATAGAAAAATGGAAAAAAAGTACGGCCATAAATTTTAAAACAACAAAAAGAAAGGAAAGATCCTCTCAAGGTTTTCCTATGAAGTGTTTCTTTTTACTTCTATTTCTATGGTTGAAACATTCCTTGGTCTTCCATCTTGTGATTGAAGTAGTTCTGATCCAATCTTGATGTCTCCGATAGAATAGCCAGCATTCTCGGTTTTTCGTGCAACAATCTGTGCTACATCGACTGCACGTCCAATGCTAAGCCCTCTTGCCTTGATAGATATTTTTGGTTGGTTTGCCAACTGTATTAGCGTAGATGTAACATACGCCATCAGTGGTTTTTTTCCTATAAAGATAGTCTCCCTTGATTCGGACATGTCAAATCCTACTACTGGAGGATAATTTAAATCTAAGAATACGAGAATGGGTTAGATGAAATTTTTTATTTATTTTCTTGCTTTTTTTAGTATAAGTTTTGGCTGTGCCTACGGATATGAGGAAATCGTCACATCAGATTTTAAAGTTGTCAACACATTGGGAGATGTCATAAAATCACCCCTAGTAGAACAACAACTTAACCTACAAACTTCCCTTACAAATATCAGTGACGAAGAAGTGGATTGGGTTTACATTGTACAAATAATCGATTCAAGAGACGCTATCGTCGATCTTAATTTTTCAACAGGTTCACTTGTTAAAAATCAAACCCTAACAACAGCTCTTTTTTGGACTCCGCACAATTATGGAACTTATAAAATTGAAACTTTTGTGTGGGATAATTTGCGCGATATAAGTGCATTAGCACCAAAATCTACTTTTACTATAACTGTGACCTAGTCAACAAATTTACATTATTACAAATCTTAATTTTTTATTAAATGAATTTAAAGATGGACCGGGTGGGATTTGAACCCACGATCTCACCCATGCCAAGGGCGTATCCTACCAGGCTGGACGACCGGCCCAAATTTTTATAATCAGAGTGGCATTCTGATTTGCATTAACTTTTTTCGAGCGGTTATTAACGTTTAGTTATATTTGGAAAATTAGCTTAATCAAAACAACATAAGATATTTAACTATCAAATGCGGCACATTGCGCGTGGTCGTCGATAACAAAGCGACTTTGACATATATTCAAGTCCAAAAAGAAGATCTTGCAATTTTTAGACTTGTACCGCAAGACGGATCAGTTCCAGAATACAAATCGGGTCAATTCATAACAATAGGAATGCATGTTCCAAGTGAAAATAAAATTATACGAAGAGCGTATTCTATTGCATCAAATCCAGAAAACAGAAAATATGTTGAATTATACATAAGATGGGTCAGGAAACCACTGCCAGGTCGTTTAACTACACAGATTTTTAGTGCAAAAGAAGGAGATGAAATAGTTTGGGTAAAACCTGTAGGCAACTTTACACTTGATGACAAAAAACCTGATGGTACAAAAGATGATAGAAGAATAATTTGTTTGGGTGGAGGCACTGGTTTAGCTCCATTTGTCAGCCTTGCACAATCTTTGCATGCTATTGGAAGTAAAAGAGAGGTCATAGTTCTACACGGAGCAAGTTATGTAGATGAACTTGGTTACAGAGATCTTTTGACTGATTTAGAAAATGATAGTTTAGATCGAGGCAGGGATAAATGGAATTTCAGATACAGAGCAGCTATTAGTAGACCTCAAGAGTGGTTCAATAGATCTTGGGGTGGACAGACTGGCAGAGTAGAAACTTTCCTTAGAACAAAGGATGGCGAACCATCGCCTCTTGAAAAACTCGTTGGTGAAAAAATTACAAAAGAAAATACCGTATTTTTCATTTGTGGTTGGCAAGGAACTATAGACGGTTGTATGGATTATCTAGAACCTAAGGGTTTTGTTACTGAAAGAAATAAGCGACCAGACAAGAGCTTTGAGATAAAGTACGAATCATATGGCTAGAAAAAAATTTCTTTTGAAAAGCTAATATTGTATAGTTAGAGGCAGATCTACGGGGACGTAGGTCAGCTTGGTAGACTGCCAGCCTCGGGCGCTGGATGTCGTGGGTTCAAGTCCCATCGTCCCCAGATTTTAAAAATTTATTGAGTTATTGAAACAGTATCTGTTTCTACACATGCATTTCGTGGGCTTGTACCTACATAGGAACCATAGACACAGAGTCTTCCTTCTGCATCAGCGAATATCCAATATCTGATGTGATCCTCTCATTACAGATTCTCGTTTCGCGTTATTACCTGTATATTTTGGATCTTTGAGGCTTGCAGTCTTACTAACAAAATGTACTTGAGATGCATTAGAATCGTTACCATATGAATTTGCTTTTCCACTAACTGGATCAACTGCTGTCCAGCTTCCAATAAGTTCTCGGCTTCCTATAGAAATAGAATATGTTCCCCGGCATTAAGAGTAAAGGTATTATCGACAATAATAGAAGTATTTTTGAATTCATTTTCTGCACACTATCGATTAATTGTAATTTATTAGTCTTGTGTACAAATTATTCGTGTAAAGAACAGTCATAAGAATGAGGTCTTGAAAAATCACTTTTCTTAAATTTAGTATTTTTATAAAATAATTGCATCAAGCATTGAAATATATGAGATTCCTAGTATGAAGTACAATTGACGGTTGCCATTTACCTAGCTCATTTGAATCCTGTAACAAAAGCTCATGTGGAGATAATAGAAGAGCTCAAAAAAGAAAACGAGGTACGTGTTTTTCCAGTCATATTCGTCAGCAAAGAAAAAGAAATCAACAGTAAGAGTTTTCCTTTTAATTTTGAATTACGAAAGAAAATGCTTCAAACAATGTTTGGCGATTCAATCACGGTTCTTTCAAACTATACATTTTCTGCACCCTTCATCAAATACATGCCGCCGTTACTTTCTCCCTTTTCATGGAACATAAAAAAACAAATTCTAGATGGTATTTCAGACGATTATTTCACGTATACTGGCGACAAGGCAGAAGGTTTTGTGCTCAAACTTTATGGATTAAAACCAAGAGTAGGTACAAGAAAAACAATCTCGGCATCATTAGTAAAGGAAAAAATGTTTGATGCGGCACTTGGGAAAGACTCAGATTGGGAAAACTATGTTCCCGCAGAGGTTGTGAGAATGATACTAGAGAATTGGGATATAGTTAAAAAAATTGCAACTGCGGAAGACCTTACATATAGAGTACTTGGAATGAAATTTCCAAAACATGGTTTTTGGTAGAAATAGATTAATTATAGACTAATTTCGTTGTTTAATATGAAATCTTTTAGCGCAAAATTTGCTTGGTTTGATGGCAAATTTGTAAGATCAGAAGAAGCAAAGGTGCCAGTCATGACACATGCAATTCATTATGGAACCTCAGTTTTTGAAGGATTACGTGGTTACTGGAATTCAAAAAATTTGAATATTTTTAGACTTGATGATCATCTTAAAAGATTCAGAAATTCTGGTAAAATATATTCTATTACTTTAAGATTCACAAATAAAGAA
>CAYGLP010000008.1:0-45518 GCA_964350965.1 uncultured Nitrosopumilaceae archaeon
GGAATCAGCATTAGTGATGCAACAATAGATATTGCAGCTAATCTTTGAAGATATGTTTTCTTCATAATATGTATTCATTTTAAGATGATATTTAATCGGTAGTCTCTTCCTATGATTCTAAAACATCATTTTCTAACAAATACTTGAAACGAGTTTTGATTACCGAATCTTGTAATGACACAATACTACAAATAATCCACGACGAAGTGTTTTTCGTTGACAAGTAAGGTTCTTTCAATCTTAGTTATGATAACACTAGTTAGTTCATTGCCTTTTGCAGTTGCACAAGAACCAACAATAGGTGATCAGTGGAATATACTAATCACATATCTTAAAGATGCAGAAAAAAGGCCGTATTCCGTGTATGATCTAACTGAAGTCCATTTAGCAAAATCTATCTATGATGATACTTTCAAGCCTGTCTCTCAGGAACTTGATCAAGAGGTAGATGATCTTATTGAAATGGCATTTGTTGACTTTGAAAAAAATCTGAAATCTAAAAAAACCATTGAGGCAGGATTAAACAGGCAAGTTATTGATAAATTAATCTACAAAATCGCTTTTATGAAAATAGAACAGGCATTAGATCAAAATGACGTGACATCGCTGATAAGTTGGTTTACTGTGATGGAGAAAAAGTTTTTGATTTCCCAAACTCCGGCATATGTCACAAATCAGGCATTAGTAGAAATTAAAAAATCGTCATCCAAAATAGATGAATACTCTGATATAATTAAATCTGAATTGCTAGGAATTTTCAAACTTAAAACAATTGAGGAAATTGAGGAGGCAATTGCAGCAGTAAATGAAAGTAAAATTAATGATGCAAGAAAGTTCACATACGAAGGATTGTATTATTACATGACATTACATCCATTTGTTGCAGAAAAACTTGGAAAAGAAACTGCAAACAAATTACTAGATGAAATGCAAGAAGCTATAGAAGTGACCAGTTCAGATCTATCAGAATATCAGATGATACAAGAACTAGAACATATTGCAGATGAAGTTGAGCTAATTATAAGAGAATATGAAGGAATTGATACTTCTGGAATTGGTGGTGCAATAGCTGGAATGAAGGACAGGCTTGTTTTGGTCGACGTAGAATACAAGGATGCTGTAGCAAATGGAAAAATCATAAATCAAGTAGAGTATGACGAAACTATGATCTTTTTATCAAAGGCTGCTGAAATATTTGATGAAAATAAAAATACATTTTTGTCTATTTCAGAATCTGATACAGTATTAGTTGAATCAAACTTATCTGAAATAGAACGAATTGTTCAATCATTGGGAGAATATTCTGTAGTACAATCTCTTGTCAGAGAAACTATTGATGTGTTAGATGATTTCGCAGGCGCATCTGACGTAGTGGAAACTGGATCGCTTGTATATATAGAAAAGATAGAGAAATTACTTGATCAAG
Source organism: uncultured Nitrosopumilaceae archaeon (assembly GCA_964350965.1). Taxonomy (GTDB): domain Archaea; phylum Thermoproteota; class Nitrososphaeria; order Nitrososphaerales; family Nitrosopumilaceae; genus UBA8516. The sequence goes on from CAYGLP010000008.1 coordinate 1,427, forward strand.
TATCATTTAACTACAGAAATGGTGATAGTTCAGTTGCATTAACTTTAGCTACGGCAGCATATCTTGATAACTATGAGTTCATAGAATCTGAAATTGCATATCATGATAAAGAACTCATGGAAAAAATAGAAAACATGTTAAGAGAGGAATTGCGTGACATGATAAATGATGGTGTGCCTCCCGCGCAAGTTGATGAACACATATCTGAAATAAAACAAGAACTTGACATAGCAAAAGCTGTTGTTCCAGAGTTTGGCCCTGTAGCACTACTAGTTTTCACGGTAGCAATAATTTCATGCATGGTATTAGGAACAAAAAGATATAGTTTTCAAAAATCATGATATTATGTATAATAATTATCTAAATTGTCATTCTATGTGTTTGAAATGTTCATGTGATTTAAATAATCTATTAGGTTGCCCTAACTCTGCATGAACAAAAAAATTTTAAGCTTTTTTGGATTCACATTTGTCTTAGCATTATCACTAAATGTAATTCCTGCATTTGCGGAAGATGAAAAATTAGCCTTTGCTAGTTATTTAGAAGAAACACTTGGTCACTTTTGGGCACTCGAACAAAACCTAGACGATAATAACGCAGAACTTGCGTTAGTACATGCAACGCATCCTGTTGCAGAATTGTATGATCTGATTAAACCAGAGCTACAAGAACATGATCCAGAACTTGATGCACGTGTACAACAAATACTGCTTAATCTTGGGGAAAGAACCAGTAGTGATGTAACAAGGGAGGAAGCACAAGAAGCGATTGATGAGGCAAAAGAGGTAATAGAGATTGCACGTGCTACCGTAGTAGGGAAAGAACTAAGTAATGACATGAACTTCAAAATCAATTTAATTAATGGTCTGCTTGAAACCTCAGTCGCTGAATATGGAGAGGCAGTATCAGAGGGTCAAATAAATGAAATGGCAGAATTCCAAGATGGCTCTGCATTTGTCTGGAAATCACAACAAATCTATGACACTATAAAAGCAGAAGTGCCTGAACATGAAGCTGAAGAAATTGATGAATTTTATGAAGATTTGTGGGCTGCGTATGATGTAAAAGCTGATCCTTCTGACGTTGAAACTATTACAAATGGAATAATTCATGAACTTCAAGTAGTTGCAGGTGAAGAAGTTGAAGAAATTGAATTATTGGACTATGTTAAAAATATAAGAAATCTTCTAACTGAAGCTAAAGAAGAATATGCAAAAGGTGAAACCGATGAAGCGTTGAGTCTTGCTACAAAGGCATATCTTGACAATTTTGAGTTTCTAGAAGCATCAGTTGGTGCGCAAAATCCAGAATTAAATGAAGAGGTGGAAGAAATGATGCGCGAAGAACTACGTGACATGATCAAAAATAGTGCGTCTGTAGAGGAAGTAAACGCACACATTGATGAAATTCTACTTAAAATGGATGAAGTCGCAGTAATTGTCCCAGAGTTTGGTCCAATGGCATTTGCAGTTCTTAGCGTTGCTATAATTGCAGTTCTAATTGTAGGGATTAAACAACAAAAACTAGTACCAAAACTTTAGTTTTTACGTAACAATTTTTTCAAACTCGTTAGTATCTTTAGCTTTTTTTATTTCTCTAGCTATTCTTCTTCCCATGCTCATTGGTTCATCATACAAAAATGTAGAATATGGAGAACCGTCTACATACATGTTGGTTCCAGCTACAATCCTTGCTGAGAATTCAAAAGTAGTAAACTTGCCGCTCTCATCATATACTCCCTCCAGGCAAAAAGGTCCATTCATTCCTGGTTTTACAAGTCTTTTTGCAGCATCAACAAACCTTTCTCCCATTGAATAGACCTCATCAAGAAGCGATTCTCTTAAAACAAGAGGGCTGTTTGCAATCACATTAAACGATGGAATGGAATCGATGTCTAACTGTTGGGCAGCTGGAATCCTTCCAAGTCCATCAATGTCTGATTCATATCTTCTATCTACCCCAAAAAATTCCAATTCGTCTTTCAGTGGTGAATAAAAATACTGTAAATACGCAGAAACACCAAAAGAATATTCTTGTAAGTATAGATCGCTATCACCTTTAATCAATCCCTGTTTGATGAGTTTATCACGTTTTTTGATATAATCGCTTTCACTTGTTGTCAAAAAATAGCCTTTACCTCCTGCTGCACCATGACGTTTTGCTATTGCAAGAGATTTGATCTCTTTTGGGCTTGGAACTGTTTTTGGAACATTAAGTTTTGCTTCACGCATTAATTGTTCTTTCATTTTTCTGTCTGACTCCCATCTGAGAATCCATTTGTTTCCAAAGATTGGTGTCTTTATGGATTCAATTTTAGAAGAATCCATTTGAGAAATTAGTGTACCATGTGGGATTATTACTGCATTATTTTCTTTTAGTATTGAAGCGCATTTTTGATCTACAATTTCTAAGAATGAATCAACAAGAATTATTTCATCTATGAACTTAAATCTACGATATAATTTTTCACGTGTCTTCTCGGATACAAGTATTGTTTTGAAGCCTTCATCCTTTGCGCCTTTTAGGACCTGTAGGGCACAATGAGACCCCAAAGTTGCTATTGCTGTCATTATCCTCCCGATTTTAGGTATGACTGGGCTCTTTATGAAAGTTGCATGGCTTACTTTGATATATGTGCGAATACATCATCAATCAATTCCATTGACATCTCAGATTTCAAATCCTCAGGAGCAGACTTTAACATAAAATCTACTATTGATTGATTTTGAGGAATATCTCCAGATTCAATCTTTTTGGAATATAATGTGATAGCGTTTGTTATCAATACGATCATTTTTTCCCTATTAGTTAGCGGCATGTTTGGCATTACACATGATTATCTAATTAATTCAATGGTTTGATTTTGATGCGACCGCTATAGGAAACATAAATTAACACTACTAGACCAGTTTGATAAAAGGTTAGATTGTGATGGATACAGAACTTGGTACTTGGCGTAGAAGCATTTACTCCAACCAAATTGATCCCTCGATGGATGGGAAAGAAGTAATTGTCATGGGATGGGTTTCTAGTGTTAGAGATCATGGTAACTTAGTGTTTATGATGTTAAATGACAAAGAAGGTGAAATCCAGATCACAGCAAAAGCAGGTTCATGTCCTGATGAAATAAAACAAGCTATAGTGAAATTGAAAGAACAATCAAGTATTGGAATAAAAGGTACCATAAAACCATCTCCAAAAGCACCACATGGTATAGAAATTGTACCAAAAGAAATGCGAATCTTTTCAGAAGTGGAAAAAGATGCTCCCTTTACATCTCAAACAAAAATTGTACCAAATATAGACACTAGACTTGAGATAAGGGCTGTTGATTTACGAAGAAATGTTTTACAACATGTCTTCAAGGCACGGAGCCTTGTTCTAAAATCAATTCGAGATTATCTGTACGAGAAGGAGTTCATTGAGGTAAACACTCCAAAAATGATTGCCACTGCAACAGAAGGTGGTGCTGCACTGTTTCCAATTTTCTACTATAACAAAGAAGCATTTCTTGCACAGAGCCCTCAGCTTTACAAAGAGCAGCTTACAATGAGCTTTGAAAAAGTATTTGAAATAGCACCAATCTTTAGGGCAGAATCCTCTAGGACAAACAGACATTTGTCTGAAGCAATATCCATAGACTTGGAAGAAGCGTTTGCAGATTATAACGATATAATGAAGCACATAGAAAACATTATCAAGAGATCAGTTAAGACAGTAAAAGATTTTCATTCAAAATCAAATTCTGGTGTGGAACTAAACATTCCTGAAATCCCAGAATCAATTCCACAATATACTTATTCAGAATTAGTTGATAAGATGCAAAAAACTAATGCAAAGACAGAGTGGGGAGATGATCTTTATCCTTCAAATCTCAAGAAAATTAATCTGAATGGATTCTATTTTATAAAAGACTGGCCATTAAGCCCGAAACCATTTTATGTAAAAGCAAAAGATGGTGACCAAAAAATATCTGAATCATTTGATTTGATGTTTGGAGATTTGGAGCTATCTTCTGGCAGCACAAGAATTGAAAAAAGAGATGAACTTGAAGAAAGAATGAAAAACAAGGGCTTTAAGATTGACACATTTGATTATCATCTCAGAGTGTTTGATTATGGCGTTCCGCCCCATGCAGGGTGTGGAATAGGCCTTGAAAGATTGATGATGGCTCTCACAGGCACAGAAAACATCAGAGATGTAACATTTTATCCAAGAGACGTAGATAGACTAACTCCGTAGGAGAGAAAATGGTAAAAAGAGAAGAAATTGTACGTGCTGCAAACCTCATAAAAATTGATCTGGAAGATCATGAAAAATACATTGAACAAGTAGAAAAAATTCTAAACTATTTTGATATTTTAGATAAAGCTAGTACAGAATCTGAAGCATTTGTAACCCAAGAGATTTCACTTGACAAACTACGAGATGACAAACATGTACCATATGATGAAAAACTGATATTACAATTAAAAAATTACAAAGGATCTTTTGTCAAAGCTCCAAAGATGGTATAAAATGAATCTTGGAATAACTACAACTCAATATCTTGAACAAATAAAAAATGGAAGTCTTACCGTTGAAGAATTTACTGCAAAGACCATAGAACGAATAAAAAAAGTGGAGGACACTCTTCATGCATACATTTCACTAAATGACAACGCTATATCCCAAGCAAAACAGATTGACAAAAAACTGAAAACAAAAGAAAAAGTTGGCAGCTGCCTTGGAATGCCAATCTCGATCAAAGACAACATTTGCACAAAAGGAATGAAAACAACATGCGCATCAAAAATTCTTGAAAACTTTGTAGCACCATATGATGCAACAGTTGTTTCAAAGCTAAAATCACAAGATGCAATAATCACAGGAAAAACAAATCTTGATGAATTTGCAATGGGAATATCTACTGAATTTAGTTATTTTGGACCAAGTAGAAACCCTTGGAACATTGATTATGTTCCTGGTGGTTCGTCAGGTGGAAGTGCCGTCTCAGTTAGTGCGCTAGAGTGTATTGCATCACTTGGTTCTGACACGGGAGGATCAGTGAGAAACCCTGCTAGTTTTTGTTCAGTGGTTGGGTTGAAACCCACATACGGCCTGATAAGTAGATATGGTCTCATTTCATATGCAAACAGCATAGAGCAAGTAGGTCCTATAGCACGAACAGTTGAAGACACCGCATTTGTTTTGAATATAATTTCAGGAATTGACACACATGACAATACTACGATCGATAAAGGAAAAGTGGATTACACAAAAGATCTTGATGCAGGGGTAGAAGGAAAACGAATTGGCATAATTTCAGAAATGACTGGTGAGGGAGTTGACAAGCAAGTATCCTCTGCTACAAGTAAAGCAATATCAAAACTCCAAGATCTAGGGGCAGAATGTAGTGACGTATCGCTTGAATCTGTGAAATATTCTGTTGCAACATATTATACGATAGCTGCTACAGAGGCAGGAAGCAATCTTGCAAGATATGACAACATAAGATATGGTTTTGATTTTGATGTAGAAGGATACGAATTTAACGCATACATATCTAAAGCACGAAAAAACTTTGGTCCTGAAGTTACAAGAAGAATGATTCTTGGAGCATTTGTACCATCCGCTGGATATGTAGGAAAATATTTTCTTAAAGCATTAAAAGTAAGAAGCAAAATAAAATCTGAAATTGAGCAAGCGTTCAAAAAGTTTGATCTTCTTGTAGCACCCACTGTACCAATCTTGCCATTTAAGATAGGTGAAAAAATCGATGATCCTTTGTCGCTTTATTTACTTGATATCAATACTATAGTGGCAAATCTCTCAGGAATTCCTGCAATCTCAGTTCCATACGAAATTACGCATGGACTTCCTATTGGAATGCAGCTATTTGCTAATTCTCTACAAGAAAAAACACTGTTACAGGCTGCTCATGCATTGGAAAAAACAACAAACCTTCCAGGAGTGTCAATTTGACAAAGATAGGCCTTGAAATTCACTGTCAATTGACAAAGCTTGAGAGCAAGCTATTCTGCTCATGCAAAGCAGATTACCGAAGCTTTGACATTAATACAAACATATGCCCTGTTTGCATGGGGTTGCCTGGTTCCTTACCATTGCTTAACAAAAAGGCTGTTGAAAAAGGGGCAATGATTGCAATGGCATTGGGATGTGAGACTCCGCAAAAAATTGCGTTCTTTCGAAAAAATTACTTTTATCCTGACTTACCAAAAAATTTCCAAATTACCCAATACAACGCATATGGCCCAACAAGTGTAGGACATGATGGCAAAGTCCTCATAGATGATAAAGAAATCAGAATTAGAAGAATTCAGCTAGAAGAAGATCCTGGAAGACTAGTCTATGAAGGAACTTCTGAAAAAACTCAACTTACATTAGTTGATTACAACAGAGCTGGTACACCACTAGTTGAAATAGTTACAGAACCTGATTTTGAAACACCAAAGCAAGTAAGGTTATTTCTAAATGTCCTTGCAGACCTTGTTGAAAACCTCGGTGTTTCAGACCCTTCACTTGAAGGTGCACTTAGGGTGGATGGAAACATTTCCATCGATAAAGGAAATCGTGTGGAAATTAAAAACGTGGGTTCGTTTAGAGATATTGAAAAAGCATTACATTTTGAAATAACAAGACAACAAAGTCTTGCTGAACGTGGAATTTCAATTCCTGCAGAAACACGTCACTGGGATGAGGCACGAAAAATTACGGTATCTGCAAGATCAAAAGAGGAAGAACAAGACTATCGCTATTTTCTAGAAGCCGACATTCCGTGGATACTCATAGAATCTTCAGTTATTGACAGATTAAAGAAGAACATGCCAGAAAGTATCAGCTCAAAAAAAGAAAGATACATCAAAAAATATAGAATCCCCTTACAAGTAGCAGAAGTGCTGTCTTCTGATAAATTCTATTCTGATTTGTTTGAGCAAGCTCACAATGAAAAAAATGCAAAAGAAATTGCTAATATTATAACGACAGATCTGAAAGGATTTGCTGATACTACCGAGCAAAGAGAACAGCTAAAACTCACACCAAAACATCTTTCCGATTTGGCTGATGCTATCATGAGTAACAAAATAACAAGAAACTCTGGCAAGATTGCTTTGCAAGAAATTGTGAAAACTGGAAAACCTCTATCAGAAATTATTACTAGTCTTGACCTAGGACATGTTGATGACGAATCATCACTTTCCAAATTGATTGATGAAGTTTTTACCGAAGAACAAAAAGCTGTTTCTGAGGCAAAAAGTAATTCTGATACAATAAACTATCTTGTGGGAAAGGTAATGAGAAAAACAAAAGGCAAGGCAAATCCAACACTTACTCTAGATATTATCAGAAAAAAACTAGATTCTGAATAAGGATTACATTATTAAATTGGTAATAGTGTAACTCAGGCTATGAAATTACCAACAATAAGAAAAATTCTTGTACCAATTGATGGTTCGAAAAATTCATTTCGTGGATTAGACTATGCAATTCATCTGGCAAGGCAATGTGGTGCTACAATAACAGGTATCAACATTATACCATTTTATCCTAAATCTTTACTTTTGACACCAATTTCTTACGAAAGAGAACTTGCTAAAAAGGGTAAAGAATTGTTGTCTAAGGCAAAAATGCGTTCTGCCCAAAACGGAATTGTTTTTTATGAAAAAATAATTGATGGTCACGAAGTAGAGGAAATAACAAGTTTTGCTACCGAGAAAAAATTTGATCTTATTGTAGTCGGGGCAAGAGGACTAGGATCAATAAAAGAAGTCTTTTTAGGCAGTGTATCAAACGGTGTCCTTCACAAATCTAAGATTCCTGTATTGATAGTAAAGTGATAGGTAAAATTATCATATTTGATAACATAGAAATTATTAAAATACACTTTATGTGTACCATTTGTATGCAAGGTTCTTCTGCATTAGATAATTACAATGCTGTAATTGCTAAAAAATCACTTCAAATGCTTCTGATAGATCGAAGTAATGAATTTCGAGAACTTGCATTAGGTATGTGGTACCCAACAAATACAAAAGACTGGGAAGTGATAATTTTGAATTTTTGTCTTGATTTTAATGACTGTTTTAAGATGTGGTCAGATAGTGATGTTCCGCCTGATCATAATCAAGTACACAAATGTATGACACAGATGCGGCAAATCGCTATGGGTAAAACAAACATGGTGGAAGTTACGAAATTACAAAACATTGCATACACACTTGCAGAAGAATTTAAATCAATTTACAATCGATTGAAATAATTTTGTTTAAATTATAACATCATATTTTTTAAAAAAGAACTAACCTTCAGACGCTGACTTTCCACCGTCAACGTTTAATATTTCGCCAGAGATCCAATTAGCTTCGTCTGAGGCTAGGTATAATACGGCATTTGCAATATCAGACGGTTCTCCAATGCGATTTAGTGGTTGTTTGTCTTCTAAGACTTTTTTTGCTTCAGGGTATTCAAGATATGATTTTATCATTCCAGCATTGATGATTCCAGGATTGATGCAGTTACAACGAATGTTTCTTCTTGCATATTCTACTGCAATGCCTTTTGTAAACATGTTAATTGCCGCTTTGGTTGCACAATATACTGTCAAGTGTACTTTTGGAATGGCCCTTTCGGCTGATATGGAACCAATGTTTATGATTGAGCCGTTTTTCTTTTCAAGCATTTTACTCAAAACTGCTCTTGTAATTCTGAAAGTGCCAATCATGTTAGTATTAATTAAAGATTGCCAATCAGAATCAGACATTTCGTGAAAGTGTATAGGATCATTAATTGTTCCTGCATTATTCACCAAGATGTCAATTTTACCATAATGATCATAAACCTGATCTATTGTTTGAATTACTTGCCCCTCATTTGTAATATCGCATGGAAGTGCTACTGTCTGTTTAGCGCCATTCTCTAATGATGTCGCAGCTTTTTTGAGAGCATCAAGTTTCCTTCCAATCATGACAACCTGTGCACCTTCTTCGACAAATTTTTTTACAATTGCCAAGCCTATGTCACTTGAGGCACCTGTAACTATGGCGACTTTATCTTTTAATCGCATATAATTTACTACAACCATGTACTATATGAATAATATAATAAAAAATGATTTTCCAAAATAGGATCGATGCAGCCAAGAAACTTGCCAAGAATTTAGAATGGATAAAAAAAGATGATCCAGTTATACTTGCTATTCCACGTGGTGGGGTAGTTATTGGTGACATCGTATCTTCCATATTGAATATCAGACTTGATATTATTATTTCAAAAAAAATTGGTGCACCTTACAACCCTGAATTTGCAATAGGCGCTGTAATGCCTGATGGAAGCTATGTTTCAAATGAAGAAACAACTAACATGCTAAACGTTCCACAAAATTACATAGATGCAGAAATATCTACAAAAATAAAAGAAATAGAGCGTAGACTGATGGAATTTAGAGGACATAAAAAATATGAACTAAAAAACAAGACAATTGTTTTACTTGATGATGGGGTTGCTACTGGTGCAACCATGTTTGCAGCGGCTTCTTGGGTACGAAATCATAATCCAAAAAAACTCATAATTGCTATACCTGTAGGACCAAAAGAAATAATCAACAAATTAAATCAAATAGCAAATGAAGTTATAGTCTTACACACTCCTCTTGTTTTTAATTCCGTTAGTGAATTCTATCATGATTTTAAACAAATTGATGATGACGAAGTTAAACAAATACTGATTAAACACCATCAGTAAATTTTAGTAGGAAATTACTTAATTAGTTTTTGAATTTCTTGTGTCACTAGTGGCAAGAATGCTCCTACATCCGATACAATTCCAAGTGCTTGCCATGTTCCTCTATCCATTAGTTTTGTAACTGTTGGCTGGTTGATGTCTACCACAATCACCTTTACTTCAGCTGGCAACATATTTCCAGTTGCAATGGAATGAAGCATTGTAGATATCATTATGACCATTTTTGCGTCTCTTACCATTTCTTTGTATTTTCTTTGAGCTGATATCATATCTGTCATAACATCGGGTAATGGTCCATCGTCTCTTAACGAACCAGCTAAGACAAAAGGAATTTTTCTTTTAACACATTCATACATTATTCCTTTTTTGAGAGCGCCATTTGCAACCATTTTAGCTATGGAGCCTGCTTTGAATACAGAGTTAATTGCTTGCATATGGTTTCGATGTCCTCTTACAGCAAGAGTTCCGTTTTTTACGTTCATTCCAAGCGATGTTCCAAGTGTGGAGTATTCAATATCGTGTACTGCAAGAGCGTTTCCTGCAAGAATTCCATCGATAAATCCAAGTCTTATCAGATCTGCAATAGAGTCAGATGCTCCCGTGTGAACGATGGCAGGTCCTCCTACCAAAACTATCTTTCCGCCTTCTTTTTTAGTCTTGAAAATGTCATAAGCAACTTTTCTTGCAATGTGTTGTGTAGGTCGTTCACTTGAGCTGTTGCTTCCCATAAACTGGAAAAGATTGATACCTTCTCTTGGTCTTTCAGGAGGAGTGATCTTTATACCATTTTCTCCAACTGTTATCATGTCGCCTTTTTTGATTTCACGAATTGGTGTGCAACGTGCACTTTTTCCATTAACTACAATACACTTGTCCATCATCATATTTTCTACTTTGATCCATTTTCCTTTGTAGAAAATATCCGTACGATTGTTTGTAGTACTGTAAAAATCATCAGGCATCACCATATCTTTTGGTGCAGGCTTTAGCTTGATCCCTTGTTGAATTTTTGATGTAGCGCCTTCTCTATATACTGATTCTAAAATTTCATCAAGATGTTTTTGTGATTTTCCTTGTATGAGTAATTTAGCATAACTTTCATCCTTCTTTCTTTTACCAACTTTGAATTCTTGTACTTGAAATTCTCCATTAAGGTCCATTATGTTATCAAATATTTTTGTAAGTATCATTGAATCTATGAGATGACCATGTACCTCAATCTCATGTTCGAATTTCTTTGCCATCCTTATGGTTGTCTGATTGTACTAATTTAATGTAACATTTGGTCGAAAAGTGAGTATATTAAAGTCTAGTTTGATAGACTAACATAAAATGGTAAAGACAAAACATCTCATGATTGCAGCTGCCACAGTTGTTGGCATAATTGCAATTCTTGTTGTATGGACGCAACAAAACTCTGGCATAAACTCAGACACTGTCATACTTTATCCCACATTTACTAATGCGGCATATTCAACAAATGGATTTTATTCTTATTACCGTGGCGAATGTGATAAAAAATGTCTTACTGTGTCTGTTGACGTTGAAAATTCTAATAGGTATAATGTTGGCAAACGTGGTTTTGACGCACTAAAAAAATTAGGTTATACACATATTACAGATATCGAGGTAGATGAAAATCCTCAAATTTTAGAAAAATACTCTCGCATTATTTTACTTCACAATGAGTATGTAACACAAAAAGAGTTTGATGCAATAACTAATCATCCTTTTGTAATCTATCTATATCCAAATGCACTATATGCTAAAGTAGATTATGACAAGGAAAAAAGGTCAATTACCTTAATTCGAGGCCATAATTATCCCACTCATGACATCAGCAACGGTTTTGATTGGGAATTAGATAATACACGTTATGAAAAAGACTGTGTTGATGAACTTAATTTCTATGAAGTTAAGAATGGATACATGACTAATTGTTATCCTGAACATTTAACCCGTATTGATCCTGATTTTCTTAAGGAAGTCCTTTCAAAACTGTAATACCATCGTATTACAAAAGTAGTTTAGAAAATTTCTTGTTTAAACTGGAAGTGAGACTTCACCTTTGTATTCTTGGACGTTATCATCTTGAAGCATTTTCACAATGGCATCTTTTCGTTGCATGTCTAATCCTCTTGCTATGGCTTTTGATATGCCATTTTTATCACACAAAACTATCATGTATCCACTGACATCTGATAACACATATCCTTCTGCATCATTTAGAATGGCATAGAGATTTTCGTCACCAACTGGTTCCCACACGTTTGTTTTATTGTCTTTTAATGCAAGTGCTGGCATTGCAGTGCCGTTGACATATTTATTCAAATATTCTCTTGCCTCTTTTACTCGCTTTTCGCCAATTTTTAGTGCTATAAAATACTGCATAGCTACTTTCAAATGTTTTTGTTATTTATAGGATATCTCATCAAGAAGTTGTAAAACTTCTTTACTTTTGATGTCTTTTCTTGCAGATGAAAAAAATATTTCGAGTTTATCCTCTGGAAGCCCTTCTGAACGATATTTGCGTGCCTGTAGCGCCATTTCTAAACGATCTACGTCATGTGCTAATTCTGCTTCTTTTGATTTTCCTTCTTGATATTCATGCCATATTTTTGAATAATTGTCCGCTAGATTTTCAGGCAATTTTGCAAAAATGTCTGAAATAGTTTGATTTTCTAATTCCATCTTATCTTTTTTTGAAATTTCTTCTGGCATCAAATCGCCCGTGATGGATTCTGCCAAGTCATGCAGTAAAGACATTTTTAATATTTTTTTAGTGTCTAATCCATTCAAATCTGAAATTATCATTGCCATAACTGCGGTTATGTAAGAATGATCTGCCACGGATTCTGGATTCTGTAAACCAAGTTTTTCTTTCCATCCTTTACGAGGGATTTTTTTTAATTCAGACACGATATTGAAGAAATCAAAGAGCATTAGAACTTCCTTGTATCGCCTTCTAATAACCCTGCTCCGCCATGTATTCTATCAATATGTTTTGAAAGATCTTTTTTATCGGGGAATTTTGAATCACAATATGGACAAGTCAATTCCGTCATATCTCTAACACACTTAGAATACCTCTATTAAATCGATCACTCCTTGATATTCTGATTCGAACAAGATAAAAGTGTCAAAATCATCAATTAATCATTGACAAAAATTTATACAAAAACAGGCGATGATGGCTCTACTAGTTTAATCGGTGGCAAGAGAATATTAAAATCAAATCAAAGAATCATCGCGTATGGAGCAGTAGACGAACTAAATTCCGCTATTGGCATAGTTTTATCATCAAAATTAGATAATGACATTCATGACATACTGGAAAAAATACAAAATGATCTTTTTATAGTAGGTGCAGACCTTGCGAACGTTGATTTAAAAATTACATCAAACAGAATTACCGAAGACATGGTGAAATCTCTTGAGAATCATATAGATAAATTCGAAAAAGAGTTGTCTCCAATAACATATTTCATTTTGCCAGGAGGCGATTCTATTGCTTCACAAATTCATTTGGCACGAGCAATATCAAGACGTACAGAAACTCAGATTGTAATGTTATCCGAAAAGGAAACAATAAACAAAACCTGCCAAATTTACATAAATCGACTTTCTGATCTACTTTTTGTCATGGCAAGGGTGATCAACAAAAGAAAAATGATCAATGACATTGCTTGGAAAAGTTAGGACAGACACACTTTAATTCCCCACGAATTTGATATTTCGGTGTGCCGCCGTAGCTCAGCCCGGGAGAGCACTCGGCTGAAGACCGAGCTGTCGCGCGTTCAAGTCCCGCCGGCGGCACTACATTATGTATGAAAATCAACGCTTGTTAGAGATCACTTTGGGCTAAATCTTGAGACAAGTTTAATAACATGATTTACAACTTTGAAAAAAGCACTATTATGACAAAAGATAAGAAAAAAGCAAAAAAGAAAAAAGACACAGTAGGAAAAAAGCCAAAGAAAAAGGCATCTGCAAAGTCTAAATCCAAATTAAAACAGGATTTAGTTGTATCTGATGATACTGGAATCATAGTAGTCGAAGACGACCAGAATTTGGATAAAGATGCAGAACTAGAAGCAAGAAGAGCATATCTTGAAGAAGCACGTTCACAAGAAGCTGAAGATTAAATAATTCTAATTATATTACATATATGATTATCAAATCAACAAACTGTCATAAACACTTATCCATACGTGAGTGATATTATCAACATTGAGAGCACTTTGTTTAATTACAGTTAAACCTGGAAAAGTTGATGCAGTCGTACAAGCACTGAAAAAAACGCGTAAAGTTATTCGTGAAATTATGGTTGTCACTGGCAGAGCAGACATTGCAGTAGTACTTCAAGGTACAATTGATGAAATAAACAACATAGTGATTGACTTTAAAAAAATACGTGAAATTGTTACTACTGAAACTCTGATAGAAGTGGAGGTCAATTTAGGATGGTAAAGGCAGTTGTCTTGGTCAAATCTCCAAAAAAACTCATTGCTGCACGATTAAGAAAGGTAAAATCAGTTTATGATTCATTTGCAGTCAGTGGACAGTTTGATGCTGTTGCTCTAATTGAAGTCAAATCTTTGGCTCAAATCAAAGATGTTACAACTGAAATTCAAAATATCAATGGCGTCGAACGCACAGAGACTATGGTCCAAGTAGTATAGCAAAAGATTTTAACACAGTAGAGCCAATTTTCGGTGTGAACATAAGGCATCTTGGCGGTGTAATAATTGCAGTATCTGATTTGCCAAAATCCGTTAAATTCTATAATGAAGTAATAGGATTGCCAATAAAAAATAACCGGGAAAATTGGGTTGAGCTTGCAAAACAAGGTGCTACTGTAATTTTACATACTGCAAGCAGGCCAATTAACACAGGCACATCAATTGAGAACGGAATTGTGATTGGTCTTGTAGTGGGAGACATAGAAAGTGCGCTACAAGAACTAAAAGTACAAAAAGTTACAGTGTACAGAGATATTGAATCTCACAAGTCAGGAAAAAACGCAATAATTTTGGATCCTGACAAGTACATGATATCTCTATTCGAACCTGCTTTGCCAGATAGTGCCACACAAGCTTCTGGTTTTCATGGGTTTGCACCTCTCTAAATTAATTTTTTAATTTTACTAATCATTTCAGATAACGAATCAAACGAAGTATTTGGTTCTACTGATGTATAGTAGGTACCTTCTTTTCTTCTAAACACAAGCAATGTGACTTTTTTGTGTTTGAAAATAGCATAATCCATGTCTCCAATTGCAGAATAATTTGTACTTCGCATGGACAACATGGTAGAAATTAGAAAGAATTCATTTCTTACTTGTCCTGGTTTTAAGAGAGGGTTTGTTCCCTGTTTGATGATTCCAGTTAGAGTTCTACCATATTCATTAATTAAACCAACATATCTGACAGATGATGAAACTAGCAGTATTCTTTGGCATTTTTTTCTATATGTTGTAATTTCTTCTTCCCATTTTTGACTTGGTGTTTTTGTCATAATTCAGATAAGCAAATAGAGTTAATAAAGATCGGTTTAGTTTTTCTTGTGTTTTTCCAAATCATGCTTCAAAGCAGCATTCTCTTTTTTTAATTGCTCATTTTCTGATTGTAATGAGTCAATGACATTTGTTTTTGAATGCATTGGGTGACCTGGTCCAAACTGGTTTGACGGTGCCAAATCAAATAGTCCTGTTGCATATTGTTGAAACATTGTGTGAAAACCAAATAGCCTTGTAAGCATTGATGCATTATCACGTATGATGTCATCTTTGAGTTTACCTGTTTTTGATATTCCAATATTGCGACTAGCTACACTTGGAGGTAGTCTTGGGAATGCAAATGGAGAGTTTGTCATAGATGAGTCCAGTCCATACATCTCAAACATTCTTTTTGGGTCAATATTCCACATACTCTGATTCATTTTCATGTCCCTTATTTCACTTTTCCGTACGTAATTTCCCCTGTTAGATAATTGAAGGTGTCAATCAGGACGCAGTTTTAATCAAATCCTGTTGATCGCTGATCCTTATAGAAGACATAGATCTCTCTGAATAAAATGGGAAAAACAATATCGAAACACTGCATAAAGTGTAAAAAAAATATTGTTTCTAGTGAATTATATAAAATAGTAATGTATGTTGTAGGAGAAGAATTCACAGATCATCATTACGAACATGTAGAATGTCCTGACAGATTTACAGTTTAACCAACATACGCGTAGACACGATAAATTTGTCCAGTTTCTCTATCGCGATAGTTCCATTGGTTTCCATGCCATTCCACCTCTTTGAAAGATTGTTTTAGTGATGGATGAAGTTTTTCATAAACATCTTCACCAACTAGAATCTGATTGGGTTTAGCAAGACTTGTTATCTTTGCAGCTATACTCATTCCTGGACCAAGTATGTCAACATGCGAGTTTGATTTATCAGCCCCATATCGAACTATGGTATTTTCACCAAAATCCATTCCGATCTTAACACGAAGATCAGGATAATCATATTCATTTAGAATTGGGTTTATTCCTCGTTCAATAACTGATATCATAGATTTTCCACAATTGATGGCGTTATCTGCTGCAACAAGCGGGTTTTCTTGAGCTACAAAATAACCTATTACTGCATCTCCAACATATTTTAGAACATATCCTTCGTGATGTCTGATGACAAATCCCATCTCTTGAGAAAATGAGCTTATGATGATAGCTAATTTTTTGGCAGGTAGTTCCAGAGTCATTTGTGTAGATCCAACTAAATCGACATAAACTATGATCATCTTTACCCTAGACGAAACATGTTCACGCAAAAACTTGTCAGAATCGTCTCTAGAATAATCATATTCATAGCCTTTTTTTAGTGAACTCCAGACTCGTTTTTGTACTTCTTTAATTAGTGTCTCAGTATCTATCGTCTCAGAACGCTGACCGCCAAGCATCATGTCTACTATATCCTCGGTCTTCATGGGTTGTGGTGATGACTCTTTGTGGGTATCTTCACTCATGATCTTTCATCTTTTTGGTCTCATTCAAGGGGAAAATTCACTCCACAAACAGGACATTCTGCACGCTTTCCTTTGTATTTAAGGTCAAAATATTGTATTATTTTAGCGTTACAGTTCCAACATATTATCTTCTTGTATGATGTCTTTGACAAATCCTTCATTTTTACATCAAGTCTGATATTTAAAGCACATATCAGATTTATGTGACATGGAAAAAAAGAAACATTATGCAAATCCCATCCAAATCCTCTGATCAGTTTATTAAAATAATGACTGAAAAAAGTGAAAAAATAAGATCAGCCTTTCTAGAAAAGATCACAAGTTCGACAAAAAGCATACCGATAAGGCTCATGCTTGGAGACAGCACTGTGGTTGATCAAACTACATTTGATCCATCATTAGTAAGGCAATATTATGATGAAATATTAAAAAAAATATCTGGTTGGAAAACTCAAGGAATATCTGTTGTCAATGATAAAGATTTAAGACGGCTTTTTATCAAATTTAACATACAGGAAGGCAATTATCTTCTTTCTTGCCACATATCATTACAATATCATGCGTTATTATATTACAAACCAGATCACAGAGTAGTAGAAATACAAAAAGAGCTATCCGAAATAATAGATGAAACTAAAAATCTTGAGACACATGTTTCTGAGCAAGGAAATAAGGTTATTCAAGAAAAATTAAAAGAAATCGGACAAGAAAATGTTGATCAACAAAAACTTTTCGAGATTTTTTTTCAAAATGATACACTAGCAAATACTCTTGTTGATAAGATATATTCCAGTGCAGACAAAAACTTTCAAAAATTATCAAAAAGAAAATCAGATCTATTCAAAGAACTGGATAACATGTTAATTGAGATATACCGCACATCTCCTGTTATGATCGATGAGATGAGAATGATTGCAGCAGAGGAGGGTTGTTTATGCCATTTTGATCTGGAACATGTAAAAAAAGGAGTAAAAGAGGGCAATTTTGATACTACGAAAATCCCATCTAAAGCTAAACAGAATCTGTTAAAAAGAATGGATGAAGTTTTAGCTGCTGTATGAATTGAGATCTTTTGGCAACATTTATGTTGTAATTATTATGACCAACTCTGTTGAATCTTTCATTTGACGATATCGTAGTATCACAAAAAATTCAGGGAAATGTAATACGCAGAACTCCGATGGATCTATCTGCAACATTTAGTCATATGACTGGATCTAAAGTTTATTTAAAATCGGAATGTTTGCAAAAAACTGGTTCATTTAAGGTAAGAGGAGCATATGCAAAAATCTATTCTTTGTCAAAAGATGAAAAGAAAAAGGGAGTTATTGCAGCTTCTGCTGGAAATCATGCGCAAGGTGTTGCCTTTGCATCTGCACTTGAAAATATTCCATGTACGATAGTAATGCCAGTAAATGCGTCACCAGCTAAGGTTGCAGCAACCAGAGCATATGGAGCAAAAGTAGTGTTAGCTGGTACAATTTATGATGAATCTTGGTCGAAGGCACTTGAAATTGCTAACAAAAGCGGCGGTCAAATAATACATGCATTTGATGATCAGAAAGTAATATCTGCACAAGGAGTAATAGGATTAGAAATTATGCAAGATTTGCCTGATGTAGATGAAGTGTATCTGCCAATTGGTGGCGGAGGTCTTGCTGCAGGAGTTTTACGCGCAATAAAAACAAAGAAACCCAAAGTAAAAGTCATCGGAGTACAATCAAGCGCATTTCCAGCCATGAAAAAATCCATTGAATCTGGAAAATTGGAATCAGTAGAGGGAAAAAGAACCATCGCCGATGGAATTTCTGTTAAAAAACCAGGTGAATTTACATTCAAAATAATCAATGAGTTGATTGACGATATTGTTCTTGTAGATGATTCTCAGATAGTCAAAACAATGTTTCTTCTAATGGAACGAACAAAAATGGTTGTGGAACCAGCTGGCGCTGTTAGCTTAGCATATTTGCTTGACAAAAAACCCGCCAAAGGAAAGAAGGTAGTTCCAATTCTTTCAGGCGGTAATGTTGACATGTACTTACTTGGTCAAATAGTTGCAAAAGGATTGACTGAAATGGGAAGGATGGTAAAGATTTCAATTTTATTAACAGACAAACCTGGTGCACTCAAAGAAGTAGTTGATCAAATATCATCTCTAAGTGTAAATATTGTTGAGGTAATTCATGACAGACTAAGTTCAAGCATTCCAGTAGGCACTGCAGGTGTAACATTAAGCTTAGAAACTGAAGACCAAAGGCATGCTGAAAAACTAATATCTTATCTAAAAGAAAAGAAAATTCAGTTTAAGATAATTACCTAAAATTACTCGTCTTGTTTAGAGTCTAATTCGATAGTAATCCCATCTTTCAGGATCGAATTGTTTTACGAATTCAACTCCTTCTTCTCTTTCTATTCTTTTTTGAATCACGTCTCTGAGTGCAAAACTAGTCAGAAATTTGTATCCTTTTGCCTCAGCTTGAATTGTAAACAAAAGACGCATCTCATGTCCACCCTTTTGACCCCAATATCCTGTCTTTAGAGCAAGAGGTTCTAAAAAGACAGTATTGAACATACCATTATTCCTGTCGACAATTTCTGGGCGCAGTTTGTAATCTTCTAGTGGTCCGCCCTTGGAAAAACCAACTATTGGACCTTTTTCATTACCCAATCTCAAAGTATTGAGTATGGTATTTGGCTCCCGTATTGATTCTGAAAATGTTTCCCGCTTAAACTGTAAAGGATATGGTAATTCTTCATATACTGTATGTAAAGCTTTGATGAATTCTTCGTCCTGTCTTTTGCTCATGGATTCGATTACAGGAACTAGTTTGACATTTTCATACACTAGTGAAGCTTTGATTAGTATTTCTTCTTCTCTTAATTTCATAAATCCCAAAACATTATCCATGAATGATTTTCTCATTTGTTTTGGTAGTGAATGTAGTACACGGTCACACATTTCTGATTCGTTATTCAAAAGATCTTCAAAATATGCTACAGATCTTCTTGCTATCAAATTAGGATGCCACGCCAATGCATGCGCATTCTTTTTTGCCATTTCTAATGCATGATAAAAATTTCCAAGGGCATAGCCGCCAATTCTATCTGCAACTGAAAGAAACCAGCCTAGTTTTTTATAATGCTCTTTTTTATTTGGATCATTCTTTGTTAAATCTGCCAAGGACAAATATTTTTCAATATTTTTTTCAGTTTTTTCTTTTAATTCGCCACCCCACGGATATGTCGTTCTAAGAATTAATGCTGCGATGATATTTACGTCTAGATTAGCATCTCTTAACAATTCAAGTACGGTGGTATCTGTCTTCACAAAATTTACTGCGTCTTCTTCATGTGGCTTGTCTACTCTTTTTTGTGGATCAAAGTCATGAAAAAGCGCAGCATAGTAAAGATATTTCATGTCTTCGGGGGTGATATAATTTTGAAGACTTTCCCATTGTGCAGCAACTAATGTAACATATGTTACTTCTAATTC
Organism: uncultured Nitrosopumilaceae archaeon; assembly: GCA_964350965.1. Lineage (GTDB taxonomy): Archaea > Thermoproteota > Nitrososphaeria > Nitrososphaerales > Nitrosopumilaceae > UBA8516. Next base: position 21,680 of record CAYGLP010000008.1, read on the forward strand.
GTGAAGTATATTGTGGTATCCATAGTAATCTTGACCTAGTCCCCTTGCTTGAAATAATGAAATCGTGTAATCTAATATCTTAGAATAACATGGCGAGTCCAATCCATTTCTAGACAATACCTCTAAAATCTTCGCTTTTAGGTTGTCAGATTCTATTAGTTGCTGCAATAGCACAATTTTTGTATTATTTGATTACATAAACATTTTCACTGAACGTGCACATGTTTTGGATTTTGTTCACTAGAAAGTTAGTAATTCAATAAAATGCCTATCCGTTGTAGACGTATCTACGCTCGCCTCTGCTTTCTGGCGTATTTTCTACCTCTACAAGAATAAACTCTTTTTTACTTTCTAAGAAATTCTGTTTTGGTCCACGTTTATTTTCATGAAGTTCTTCATATTCTTCAAGAGAGAGTTTTACTCTGTTTCCAATTTCTGCCTCTAGATTCATGTCTTTTACAATCTCTTTGTAACGTGGTTGAATGACACCACTGAAGACCATTGCACTACTACCACTTCCATAAGACCCAAATCCGACTCTTTTACCATCAAGTTCTGTTCCTTTTTGGAACTCAAATTCTAAACTGCTGCGGAATCCAAGATACAAGGATGCGGTGTAGAGATTGCCAATCATCTGTGATGCAATAAGTGAGCTTGCTAATTTTGCTTCATATACGTCTTGAAATTCTTCTGTCTTTGTGAATTTTTTAGTAAACTCATGATCTTTTGCCATAAATTCAGTATCTGCAAGAACAGACTCGATTGTTCCACGTGGATCTTTTGGGATAGGTTCTTCCATTCCGATTTTTTCAGTTATTTTTTTCCATCGTGGAAGAGTACGCCATTCGTGTCTTAACAAATATGCAAGAGCTTTCTTTCCCATGTTGCTGTATGGAAGATGCATATTGAGAAAATCAATATGATCCAAAATAGTTTCACCTTCTTTTAGTTTAATTATTCCAGTGGAAATTGCTTTTTCTTTATATGCCATTAGGGCTTTTTTTACCTGAATCAAATAAAGTAAATTAGAATACTGTCCGTGTACAATAGGGGTCTCCTTTCCAAATGGTCTGTAAAAATCATATTCATTTTTAATTGAAGTTGAAGTAACTTTTGGATCAAATTCTAATAGTCTTGGATTATCGTTAACAAGCATTGCTACAGCACCTGCGCCTTGAGTATATTCACCGCTTGAGCCCATGTCATATTTTGCAATGTCCGAGACAACAACTATTGCAGATTTTCCACCTGCCTCACCAGCTCTTATCCAGTTAGAATTGTCGTATAGTGCATAAGAACCACTAACACATGCAAATTTGCATTCTATGCCACCACAGTGTTCGAAGCTGTCTTCCCCGTACACCTGTTCAAGCATCCCTATGACGTAAGAGTTCATTGCCTTTGATTCATCAAGGGATGACTCTGTGGCTACATAGAGACGTCCTATGTCTTTTGGTGACAGTTTATCTCTCTGCATTATACGTAAACATGCATTTGCTGCCATGCATGCAGGATCTTGATTTGTATCAACAATGGCCATTTTTGATATGCCCAGCCCACGCTGAAGCTTATCTGGATCCATTCCACGTGCCATTGCAAAATCCCTTGCGTCAAGAAATAGTCTGGGTATGTAGATGGCTATGTCGTCTATTCCTACAGTCAACAGCTACCACCTTCGTGATTACGAATATAAGCATTTTGAGGTCAAAATAGATATCGATAAATTACAATTTTTATTCACAATAAAGGATGTACATGAATAATTATTTTACTTTTTAAGCTGTGACTCGAAGATTTTTTCAAATACCTCATAGGGTTGAGCGCCACCGATCTTTACTATGACATTGTTTGGCCCAATAACAAAGAAAGCCGGAGTACCGGTTATCCCTAATGTTCTAGCATCCGAATTACTTTGTCCTATTACTGATTCGTATCTACCAGAAGACATGCAATCATCGAATGCATTTTCATCAAGCCCTATTTGCCTTGCAAATTCATGAAGATTACCAGAAGATGCCCAACCGTTATTTTCTCCAGTCCAATGGTTGTACAAAACATCATGATATTCCCAGAATTTTCCTTCCTCATTTGCACAGTGGGAAGCATGAGCTGCATTCATAGAATCTTGACCTATTATTGTGAAATCTTTAAAGATTATCTTCACTTTTCCAGTATCAACATAATTTTTCACAATTTCTGGTTCAGTCTCATGAAAGAATCTATTACAGTAAAAACACTGGTAATCTCCAAATTCTACCAAAGTTATAGGGGCATCTTGTGAACCAAGTAATGATGTAGATTTAGCTGAAAAAAGAGATAGTGCAATAGTATCATTTTCTTTTATTTGTTTTTCTGAAGTATCTGATAATTTGATCTTCGCAATAGGATTATCGCTCTCTGATGTATCCAAAACTAATACAAAAAACGCGCCTAAAATAGAAACTGCAGCAATGGCAGCGCCTATTCCAAGGGATGGAGCATGAATATTCAACTGCATCAGCAAGTTTTTGCAGATATTTAGTTGTTCTTACAAGTATCTAAATAAAGAGGCATAATTATCAAAAAAATAATGAAGAAGGTTTTTGTAAACGGGTATGGCGCAATTGGTAGTAGAATAACTCAGTTCGTTGCAGGAGATCATGATATAGAATTATTGGGTGTAGGCAAGTATTCTCCAGATGATAAAGTCATAGATGCAATTTCAAGAGGATTCAAAGTATATGTACCAAAAAGTAAACTTGATGCTTTCAAAAACTTCAGAATTTCAGGTACAATTGAAGATGCGCTTGACAAATGTGATTTAGTCATAGATGCATCACCTGGAGGACAAGGTTACACCAACAAAAAAACATCTTATGAGCCAAAAAATATTAGAGCAATTTTCCAAGGCGGAGAAAAGCTCACAGGTGACAAAGCAGTGGCAGATTTAATTTTTAATTCCAGAGTAAATTTTACTGAGGCGTTTGATAAAAAATACGTAATACAAGGAAGTTGTAATGTAACTGGTATAGGAAGAATCCTGCAACCCCTTCGAGAAAAATATGGTTCCAAGATAAAGAGGTTTGATGCTACACTTCTTCGACGTTGGGCAGATTTAGAAGATTCCAAAACCGAAGTAAAAGATTCTATAGAATGGACCAGAAAACCACACCATGATGATGATGTTAAAAGCTATATGGGGAAAGATACTCCGTTATTCATGCGGGTCTTTAAAGTTCCAACAAGACAGATGCATGTTCATTTAATGGACATAAGATTTAATGGTACTGCTCCAAAATCATCAGAAATTTTAGATCTTTTCAAAGATGAATATGGTATTGCAACTTTGTATACTGCAAAAGGAACAAAAGACATTCGTGATTTTGCAGAATCAATAAAGTTTAGCTTCAAAGATACAAACATGATTCACATACATGCCGATCTCTTAGAGATACAAGATGATGTTGTCAAGATTACTTATTCTGATGATCAAACAGGCATTGTAGTTCCAGAAAATCATCTATTGATGCAAGCAATGCTTTTCAAGAGAAATGCAGAAGATGCGTTCAGGCACACTGAAGAACTATTTCACATGGAAGAGAAAAAACGATTGCTTGAGGAGCATTTCAAGCCACAAAAATAGGCACATGATTTAAAAAGACTGTGCAATAAATTTCCGTAGATAAGATTCTACATTGAGTACAGATACAAGCGGTAAGGCACATGACGGTGTCGCAATTTTAAGTAGAGGGCAACGTGCTGCTAAACAATCGGTAATCACACTTGCAGCCATAGGCGTAGCTGAAATTCTAGTGTCGCTATTTACTGGAAGTATTACACTCACTGCAGATGGCCTTGACTCAATGGCAGATTCAATGATTTCGTTTATAGTGTGGTTTGGAATTTTAATGGCAAAAAAACCAAGAAGTGATTCATTTCATTTTGGATACAAAAAAGTCGAAGTATTGGCAGCATTTATCGCTGCAATCGTAATTACTATTCTAGGTGCTGCTATTGCATATCATGCTGTTCAAGCACTATACGAACCACGATCCATTAACTACCCTGAAATAACACTAGTGACACTAGTTGCCGCCGGTAGCATTTCATTACATAGGGCACATCTAATTAGAAAAGTGGCAATAGAATCCAATTTAATTTCGTTAAAACTTGATGCAAAAAACTCTATCAAAGATGGTACTTCATCATTTGTAGGGTTTGCCAGCATTATAGCTGCTACTTATTTTGGATTTACATTTATGGATGCGGTAGGAGGCATGATTATTGCTGGATACATTTTCTTTATGGCATATACCGCCATTAAGGAATCTGCACTTGTCTTAGTTGACGCTGTTCATAATCCACAAATGACCTACAACATAAAGGAAATTATAACAGAGAAATTTAAAATTAAAACTGGAGACGTTTTCTTACGTCCATCTGGCCATGAATTTAACGCAGAAATTCACATCATATTGCCAAATGAAACAAGGCTTGATGAGACAAGTAGATTAGTCAAAGACATTTCAAGTACGATAAAAAACAAATTCCAATTAGCACATGTAGTCATAGTGCCTGAGCCAGAACATCCGTAAAACTATGTTCTTGGTGGATTTGCAAATCTGTTTTGTGGATTTTTGTGATAATCCACAGGAATGCTAGAGTCTTTCTGTCTTCCTGTCAAAATTCCTACTACTACCTCATCTTTTTTGATTATTCCTTCATCAACCAGTTTTTTTACTCCAGCTGGAACTGCACCTGATGCCATTTCGCAATCAAATCCATTTAAACCAACAAGAGCCATGCCATCCATCATTTCTTGATCTGAAACTTGAGTAACAACACCATTTGTAAATTCCAATGCTCTTAATCCCTTCAATATGTTAGCTGGTTTTGCAATTTGAATTGCAGTTGCTTTTGTTTTTGGTCGTATTCCATTTTTATCCATGTGTGAATAGAATCGTTTTATTGTTTCAGTATCAGGATTGCCTTTATTCCAACGTAGTTTGGTCTCTTCAAACTTTCCATTGTAAAGAGTATACAGAGTATTTGCACCTTCAGAATTTACTACTGCAATACGAGGAATTTTTTTTATCCATCCCCACTCGTATAATTCCATTAGACTTTTACCACAACTAGACGTATTTCCAAGTGCACCGCCAGGATATACAATCCAGTCAGGTGAATTCCAATCAAGTCGCTCTAATGCTCTAAAAACAATGGTTTTTTGTCCTTCTATTCTGAAAGGATTTACTGAGTTTACAGTATATCCGCCAACTTCACTTGCTTTTTCTAATGATGTTGCCAGAGCATCATCAAAATTTCCCTTTATCTCAATTACTTGTGCCCCAAATTGAAATGCTTGGCTTAGTTTTCCAGGAGCAACTTCTCCTGCAGGAATATAGACATCGCATTCTATGTTTTCGTTTGCTGCATACATTGCAGCAGAAGCTGATGTATTTCCAGTAGAAGCACAAATTATTTTTTTTATGTTAACAAGTTTTGCATGAGTTACAGCAGTAGACATTCCATTGTCCTTAAACGAACCACTTGGATTGTATCCCTCAGGTTGAAGTCTAAAATTATCATGTCCTAATCCTACAAAATCAGCTACCCTCGACATGCGGTATGGTCTTGACAATCTGCCTTCTGCGCCATCCATTGATACTAGATATTTTGAACATGCTTCAAGGTCTTCAGTGTCTATCTGACAAAAATTCAGTAATTCTCTAAATCGCCATACTCCACTTTCATTGAATATATTATTGGAATGATTCCTTCTCTGATAAAAAATGTCTTTAAGTGATGTTGCTGGAGGAGTTTTGTACTTTACATCGAGTAGATGACCACGATCGCATTCTATTCTGATATCAGATATAGGATATTCTAAACCGCATTTTGGATCTATGCATTTTTGATAAGCAGCATTTTGCATTATATGAAAAGTGCAGTCAGTACTTATTTAAATCTAAACAAATTCAGTATTGAAAAATACAATAAGGTTATTTTTTTGGTCCAGATCTAGTATGAAAATTGATACAACATTTACATTCCTTTGTGATGCATTCTGCTTCAGAAACATGACCACAGATACCACATTCACAATGGGTTTTCATATGTAAATTATTCACTTTTATGAGATATAACCCATACGACGAGTATTTTCCTGATTTTTAACTCAATAAATTATTACTTTTTTGCTTTTTTTGCGGTTTTAGTCGTCTTACGTGCAGCTTTGGTTGTTTTTTTAGTGGGTTCAGGTTTATTTTTTGCTTCAGCTACCTCTTTTGATTTTTCCTCAACTACCTTCATTATTGCCTGTATTACCCCATCCAGATCACTATCTGAGACTTCTGGTTCTGCGGAGGTAGCAAGTTGAGTTATGGTATTAGAAATTGCAGAGCTTATTTCTTCAAAACTCTCAGGATCTTCATATGCTGCATGGTATAATGCTTTAAGGCGTCTAGCATCCATGATTGACTGATCAGTGAGCCTTAGATTGAATTTTTTTCCATTTATAGTAATTTCCTGAGTTATCATGTTTGCACTTTCAAACATGCTTTCATAAAGGTTTCTGTGTGAAAACAACTAATAACAGAATACCCATAGTCAACTTTGGTTGGAAAGAAAGACTCCAGACAAAGCTCAAAGATATTTTGTAACTGGTGTGAGTATGATTACTTCTACTGGTTCTCAAGGTAGAAATGTTATGGCTGCAGAGTGGACAATGCAGATCTCGTATGAACCATTACTTGTTGCAGTCTTTGTGCACGATAGTTCTGCTACACTGAAAAATATACGTAAAACAAAAGAATTTGGAATTAATGTTGCATCAGATCAGCAAACGTCACTTGTAAATATTGCAGGTGGGTACTCCCGAACTGAGATAGATAAATTAAAAGTTAGAAACTCGTTCAAATTCCTAAAATCAAGACATATCAAGACACCCATAATTGCAGAATGTGTTGTAAATGCAGAGTGTAAATTATTTGCAATAAAAAAACTAGGAGATCATACAATGGTGGTAGGTAGAGTCATGGCTATGATACATGATGAAACAAAAAAACCACTAGTGTATCACACTGGTAGGTATTACCAAATTGGTTCATTAATAGAACCCGTTAGACAACCAGTTGGAGTAGATAAATCCACATTTGAGTGGTTTTCTAAAGAATCTAAGGGTAAATTTGTCTTAAAATGTGTTGGAACTATGATAAAATCAGGTAGACAAATTCTGATTTTAAATCAAATTAGAAACAATATGTCTTATGAGACAATCCCGTATGCTATACCAGAACGCGGTGTAAATTATTTGCAAACATTACAAAAATATCTAATGAGTAAAGGGATCCGTGTAAAACTTAAGCAAACTCCAATCATGAAAAGGCTTGTCTTAAAATATAAAAACAAAATTCAAAGAGTAAACTTTGTTTTATTTGAAGGAACTGTGCATAATGGATTGAATGAAAATCTGTGGAAGAGTAAAACAGAACTATTGTTGAAAGCACTTGATGACTAAATTACTATGTAATCTAATGCTACTGCATCGCTTATCAGGGGAGTGTGACGTGTACTTAGGATGTAACCATTTTTGACATCGGTTTTTTGTATCCATCTGTTTGTTGAACTATAATGTCTTTTTTCTTTCATTTCTTTTTCAATTTCTTGTAGATCAAACTCACCTTCTTCGATTTGTTGTGTTTGAAGATGTTTTATTGTCATTAGGATTTTTTTAACTTTAATTCTAATCCCAAATTTCCAATTATGATCTGATATGTCATCTTCTATTTCTAACAATTTGATTTTGATTTCTTTTGTACCTAATGCATCATGACTTACAAGACTCCGTTCATCAACAAAATCTTCAAAACTCATTAAAATACTTCAGATTGGGTCATTAAAGAAGGATTCGGTATTTTTATTGATAATGCCTTGATTGAAATGGCATTTGATAGTTTTCTAGTATTAGTTTTTGTCTCTTACTATTAACAAGAGCATAAGTCTCTCCATCATATGTACACACAAAATCAGTTATCTCATTTGATTCATCCCAAACCTTGTAAAACTCTCGTAATTGTCTGTGCTCATATTTCCCTGTGCCTATTCTTTTTTTTGAGAGAAATTTGAAAGCAATTATAGTTTTCCTTGTTTTATACAATTCAAAAGTATGTATCCATTTCAAGCATCGAATGATCTGATCATATGGAACGTGTAATGTAGTTCCTGTGCCAGACTTGGCTTCAATTGTAAAAATAGTATTCGCACTAGTACTTACAGCCAAAATATCTGGCAATGCAACGCTAGGAGATCCTAGTCTGAATGCTTTCCACCCTTCCAACGCATTAAATCGTTTTACTAGAGTGTCTTCCCAGTTATACCCTCGCTGTCTTCTTGTTCTAGCGATCTTTTTGTTACGTTCTGATGAGAGATTTTCTTGTTTTGATTTAGTTATTTTTTTAATGTTGTTTTGTGTTTTTAGTGAGGCGAGATTTGTAACGACTTTGGTATTAAATGACACTATGATTACCTTATCGCCTTGAATATAGAACAGTTGGTAATTATACGATTACCAAACTAAAACTTGACAGAATGCTCAAGCAGGGCTATTTTGGTTGAAAAACAAATTCTTCTTTTCCAGTATAACTACATTGTACTAATATGAGTTCTTGTCCAATTACAGGTTTTGTGTCAGTTTGTAGTGATCCCATCACTCGTATTTCGCTTTCAAATTCAGCTACACAGAAAATGGTATTGTCTTTTTTTGAAAATTCAATGAGTTTTGCAGTTGATAGTACTTGCCTCCATTTTACTTGTTCAAAACACTTGTTACAGTAATCGCTTGGAGGCCAAACAAGTTTTTTACAGTCTTGACATTCGCCGCAGACAAATTTACCTTTTTTGAGTTCTTCTTCAAATCTTGTCATGATTGTAATATGAGTACTGACGAGGAGGTTGCAGCAGCAGACATGTTTTGAACAAGGCCTGTTTTTGCTCCTGAGACTTGCCTTTTTCCAGCATTTCCTTGTAGTTGTTGACCAATTTCTGCAATTTGTGCTATTCCAGTTGCCCCAAGTGGATGTCCTGCGCCTAGAAGGCCTCCTCGTGGGTTTATTCGCCTATTTTGTGTTTCATATAACGTTCTTACAAAATCTCTTCCCGAACCCTTTTTTGCAAAACCAAGATCTTCTATTTCGATTATTTCACATATAGAAAATGCATCATGAACTTCTGCAACATCGATATCATTTGGTTCTTTTTTGGCCATTTCATAAGCCGTTGATGCTGCATCTATTGTTGATTTCATACTTGCAAGTTCGTCATTTTTTGTAAATCCAGCAGAAATTGTTCGTTGCCCTATTCCTGTCATCCAGATTGGATGATCAGTAAGTTTTCTTGCAGACTCTTCTGATGCAAGTAGTATTGCTGCGGAACCACTGCATGGCAACGAGCAATCCAAGAGTCTTATATCATCGGTAAGATTTTTTGAATTCATTATTTCATCAACAGAATATGTTTTTTCAAAATATGCGTGTGGGTTATCTAAAGCATTTTTGTGATTTTTAGCAGAAACAATGGCAAGATCTTCTTTGGTTGTTCCATATTTTCTTGCATGAGCTTTTGTAAATATCGAGGACCAGTATATCGGATGCTTGTATTGCCCTCTTGATTTATCCCATTCTAGTACCAATCCTGGACTGTCAAATCTTTCTGCTCCTACCACTAGTGCTACATCTGCTAAACCTGAAGCAATATACGAAAATGCAGAAATGGTACTGTTTGCGCCAGAATTGCACAAGCTCTCTACAGAATGCGAGATTTTTGGTGTAATTCCTGACATCTCAGATATGATGCTTGAGAGATATTTGTTATTGTCATTAGTAGAAGTTAGTACCACATCGATATTCTTTTGTGACAAATTTGGCATGTTTTCAAAAAGCGATTTTACAGATGAGAGCATGAGCGAGTCTATCTGAATGTCATCCTTGGTGAACTTTGTCAGCCCAAACCCTGCCAGAGCTACTTTTCTCAAGGTTTCTCACCTGTCATAGTAGATGTAAGCAGCTTAAACGATGTCATGACATCATTAATTGGATTGAATTGTATTATTGGTAAATCAATTCCAGCCTCAACAAATCTTTCTAGTTTTTTTGTACATTCCTGAGGAGTGCCGCTTATTACCAAAGAATCAAGCATGTTATTTGTTACCAATTCATGGTTTGAATTCAACCCTGATTTTTTGAATTCTTCGTATATGTTTTTAGTTTCATTATTAAAGCCATTTTTTGCTAAGAACTCTCGATAAATTTTCCCTACTGAAATGTAAAACGCTAATGTCTTTTTTGCTCTTTCAGTTGCTTTTTCAGAATCATCAGACATGCAAGTAATGAGTTGACATGCTACATCAATTTTTTTCTTTGACTGCATTTTTTTTATAGTATTTTTTAGTTCAACAATTGGTCTTAGATAAAAAATTGCACCATCTGCAATTTCCCATGTTAAATTAGTCATTTTCTCATTTACCGTAGCCAAGTATATCGGTATGTTTTTTCTTGTAGGTCTAATAAGTAAATTGAAATTTTTCAATTTAAAGAATTTGCCATTGTAGTTTACTTTGTTTCCAGATATTGTTAATCTGATAATGTCTACATATTCGCGCATTCTTTGAATAGGGTTTTTGAATTCAAGACCATGCCATTCTTGAACAATTGATTCACTGCTTGTTCCAAGCCCAAGAACGAGTCTTCCATTTGAGAGTGTATCAACAGTAGCAGCTCCCATTGCAATAAGAGTTGGAGTTCTAGAATAGATGTTAATTATAGATGATCCGATCTTTGAATTTTTTATTATCTGAGAAACAGCAGACAACATAGAATATCCTTCCATACCCCATGTTTCTGGAATCCAAACAGATTCTGGCTCACGTTTAGATAATATCTTTGAACACTCTATAACCTCATTTACTGATAACAATGATCCCAGGCTGTATGCCAATCTCATCTCATCACTTTTTGGATAGGAAGTGGTCATAATGTCTTGCAACTATATTTTTTGCACATTCCTCAATATCTTTATGAGAATCTATCGAGTACCAGAACGCTTTAGGATATTTTACTGAGAATAACCTACCTTTAGTAGCAAACATTGGAAATGTTGAATTTTCAATGTTACCTTTTTTTGGAAGATGTTTTATAATTTCTTTTGAAAGATAGTATATCCCGGCATTCATCCAATATTCTGAAAGTAGTGGTTTTTCATAAAATCTGGCAATTTTATCCTCTACAACGTCTACTATGCCAAAAGCGGTTCGCAGAGGAACTACTGCAACAGAATTTGGTTTTGATTGCAGTTGTCTTGGATCAAGATCAGTTATTACATCTCCGTTGGTGACAAAGAAATTTGGTTCGTCAATAAAACGACTTGCGTTTTTTATTGCACCTCCTGTTCCTAGTGGAGTTTTTTCTATAGAATAATGAATTGTTGTACCAAGATTCTTTTTGGATTCTAGGTAGTTTTTTATCTGTTCATTTTTATATCCTGAACAAATAACAAATTCTTTCACGTCAAATTTTTTGAAATACTTAATTTGCCATTCTATAATTGGAACATTATTAATTGGTACAAGCGGTTTTGGTACATAATCCGTAATAGGCTTTAGTCTTTTTCCTAATCCTCCTGTTAGAATAAATGCTTTCATAGATAGAACCCGCAGTTTTTGCAATAAAAAGGTTCATCCAAAAAAATTCACGGAAGCAACTCCGAAATAATAGCCTACCAAAGTCAAGGATATACTCCACACACAAGAACCTACAAATGTAAAAACAAGAAACTTTGCCATTTTCATCTTCAAAAAACCTGCTGGTATTGATACCAGTTCTCTAATACCAGGAATCATTCTTCCAAATAAAACTACTTTTTCACCATGACGTGAAAACCAACGATCAACCTTTTTCAAGTGATCATCTGTAATGCGTACATATTTTAGATATTTAGCAAGTCCTTCTCTTCCAAGCTTGAGTGCTATAAGATAAATCACAAGTGCTCCAATAGTTGAACCAGTAGCTCCTACTATCCCAAGGCCTATTACGTGAATAAATGACAAGTTGTTCTGAGAAGCCACATATCCTGCCAATGGAAATATCGCTTCGCTTGGAATTGGAGGAAATATAGTTTCCAATAATGCGGCAACGAAAACACCACCATAGAGATATTGAGATACTAGGGAGATTACCCACTCTACAAAGGATTCTATTTCCATATTTTCACTTTGATTCAGTCATATAGTAGTGTAATTCAGTATAACATCCTACACAAAATGCTTCATTATCAGTATGATCACATGAATGCGTTTTCTTTACTTCTTGATCACACTTAGCGCATCGTGGCATGTTATTTAGAAACTAGTTTGTAAGACTTTTTTATTTTTATTATTCCAAGACCCACAATTAATGCTCCTATAGCTATCACGGGAGCAAATTCCGAAGTTCTATTTTTAGTTTCATCCACAATGGATTGATCCTGCATCGCAAGGAATGCAACAGAACCGATTACCGTCAAAAGTCCACTTATGATTATTAAACTTCCAAGCATTTTTGACGGTTCATTTCTTGAAATAACATATGCAATTATGGGTAATACTACAGATGGAATCCCCAATCCTATGCCTCTTACTTTATGATCAAATGGCAAAAATCCTGTACCAGTTCCACCACCCATTACTGTATCAGCACCATAAATAACAAGAAGAGCAATGGAAATTAACGTGATAGCAATTGCAGCTTTTAATGCCATGAGCTTGTTGTTTGGCAGACAACTAATAAACGTAATCTGATTTTAATGAGATGTTTTCTATGGCTTAATGAAGAAATCTACAAAAGTATTAAGAAATAAGTCTCCAAAGAAAAGTTGGATTAAAAATCCTCCTGCGATATACAAAATATATGGTATTCCTGGCGTAACCCAACTATTCTTTGTATTACAAAAATCTGCATTTTCTGCATGATGTAAAGAAAAATTTAGCTTTTTATGCCCATTCTCAATCGTTTCAATGGAAAAACTGTATTTTGGATTAGATGATCTATATCCTAAAAACATAGCACAAATCTTTCTAAACTTTGTTTCCTCAAAGCCATAGAATAGGTCCTTATGATTTGATATGTAGATTAAATTTCTAATTATATTTGTAAACAACAATATTATCGATAATATTGCAGCATTTGTTAGTGTTGAAAAGGGTGTCACTACATTATTTGATAAAGTGCTCATAGGTGCAAGTCCGGCCAGTACTATTAAACAAAAGGCATCAGCACCACCAAAAAATCCAATCCGCCAAATTACAATTGCCAAAGGAACAACTATCATTGAGATTCCTAATGTAGATACTGCAAGTGAAATATTTGGCTCAAAGAACAAGAATATGACAGATACTGTTCCAAAAGCAATCCACAATACATCGTGGATCTCCCTTTTCCACAAATCTATTACTGATGCGATTGCAAGCATTACTAAAGCTGCTAATATCCTCAGACCATGAATATCCAGCAAAGATTCCATGTGTTTGATAATTGTTTTGCTAAAATAAACTGAGTTCTCAAAATTATTTATCGTTATGAATGAAATATTTGAGTCATTTAACTATTAGTTGCATAATTTTTTAAAAAATTTTACTTCTCAAAACAGAACAGCATTACCATAAATGGTAGGTCAATTTTATATCATATGAGAAAGAAGGAGGAATTTCAGTGACAAAAGTTTTAGGAATAATAGGAGGCGGACAATTAGGCATGATGCTCACAGAAGTGGCAAAAAATATGAGAGAGCACATTTCTGATGTAATTGTACTAGATCCAACAATGAATTGTCCTGCAGCAAGGGCAGGAGCAAAACAAATTGTCGCAGATTTTAAAGACAAAAATGCCATTGTTGAGCTATCCTTACAATCAGATATCATAACATATGAAATAGAATCTGGAAACAGCGAGGTTCTTGAATCAATAAATGGCGGAGGGACAATAAATCCATCCCCTGTAACTCTTAGAATCATTCAAGACAAATACTTGCAAAAAAAATTTCTTCATGAAAACGGTTTACCTGTAGCAGATTTTGTAATGATTGAATCACTTGAAAATATCAAGGAGGAGATCAAGCCTTTTGGATATCCAGTGATGCTTAAGGCAAGAAGAGATGCCTATGATGGGAGGGGTAATTTCAAGATAGAAAGCTCACAACAGGTTAGTCAGGCATATGAACAATTTAGTGATAGGCAAACAATGCTTGAAAAAGTCATTGATTTTAAAATGGAAGTGTCAGTAATTGCTGCAAGAAATACAAAAGGACAGATTGCAACTTATCCGGTTGTAGAAAATATTCATGAAGACAACATATTGAAAATGACAATCGTGCCTGCTAGAGTAAGTAAAAAAATATCTGACGAAGCAGAAAAAATAGCAAAAAAAACAATGGAGGTATTACACGGCGCAGGAGTATTTGGGATCGAAATGTTTGTGACAAAAGACGAGAAAGTTCTCATAAATGAGATATCTCCCAGAGTTCACAATTCTGGGCATCACACTTTGCAGTCAAGTGCGACGTCCCAGTTTGAACAGCATCTAAGGGCAATACTTGGACTCGAACTTGGCAAAACTGATCTTTTGCATTATACTGTAATGTGCAATATCTTAGGACCAAAAGGATTTCAAGGAAAATATAAACCAATCATGCTTGATCAAAACAACGATGTGTTTCTGAAGATGTATCTGAAAGATGAAGCAAAGCCACAAAGAAAGATGGGGCATTTCAATGTAGTTGATGTTAATGACACAAAAGACATAGACATGCTCATAAAAAAAGCTGAACAAATTAAAAGTTTAATAAAATTCAATTCTGTGTGATCTTATGAGTTATTCAAAAAAACCTTTGATTGGAATTATTATGGGTTCAAGTTCAGATAGTAAAGTAATGCATGCTGCTGCAGAGATCCTTGATGAGTTTGGAGTAAAACATGAGGATCAAATAGTTTCTGCACACAGAACTCCGACAAGACTTTCAGATTATGCAAAACATGCAGAAAAAAGCGGATTCAAAGTAATAATAGCAGGCGCAGGAGGGTCTGCGCATCTTCCAGGAATGATTGCATCACATACTGTCATTCCAGTGATAGGGGTACCCATAATGGTCTATAACAACAAATCGGGGAATTCTGAACGCTTTAAATTTTCAGCTTTTGGTGGACTAGACTCACTTTTGTCCATATCTGAGATGCCTACCGGATCTCCTGTTGTAACTGTTGGAGTAAATAAGGCGGCAAATGCTAGTTTGTATGCATTGAAAATACTTGCTAACGAATTTCCCGATCTGCAAAAAAAACTGAAACTACATAAAGAAAAGCAACATAATTCTGTGATCAAAGAATCCGAAGAGATGAAAAAAATAGGCTTATCCAAATTTGCAAAGAAGAAATACAAGATGTAACCTATTTTGTACACTTGGACATAAAAGAAATTCTTTACAATTCTATTGATAACCACAGTAAGTATGTTGTATCAGACATTGCACAAGGTAAAAGTTCAGAGATCATAGAAACAATATGCAAAGAGTGTAAAGAGCAACTTGATAGACTAGAAGGCAACAAATCTGAAATTGTAGGTATTTTTGCAGAAGGCTTGATGCATTATCTTTTAACTACTGCGTTAATTCTAAGCCAAAGAAAGATTATTTTCAATAATGTCTATATCGATATCTCAATACCAGATGTTAAGATTCTTGGCATGTCTCCACAAGATGCGCTGATCATATCATTTCCAAAAACAAACGATGTTTCTACAATAAAAAACAGATTAGCAGAAATTGCCATGATTCAACCAACTAAAGAAAACATATGGTTTGTTTTAGAAAACGAGATAGCCGTTGGAACTAGAGTATATGCCATTAATAACAAAGGAGATTTTCCATTTGCAAACATAATTAACGACATAATTGGTTTTCTTACCAACAAAAAGCAGTCAAAGCTTAAACTTTTCAGGATATGAGAGATTTTACGTCGACTTTTTTTCCTACCGTCTCAATCATTGTATCAAGTTTGTTATAATTTTTGATGAAAGGTACTACACCTAGAATATCCAATCCAGTAATCTCATGTAGTGTGATAGGAGCGTTTTTTTCAGCAGCTGTTCCTTTTTCATCAAAATTGTTTATGACAAGTCCTTTTACTTTGATATCGTAATCTTTGCACATTTTATACGTCATCACGGTATGATTTAGTGTTCCAAGAGTAGCTCTTGTTACAATAATTGCTTCAATATCCATTGCTTTTATCATATCAGCCACAAAGAAATTTTTTGTAATAGGGGTCATTATACCTCCTATTCCTTCTACTAGCAATACATCATGTGCAGAAAGTAATTTTGTAAATTTTGTAAGGATTAGAGGCATATCTACAGGCAATGACAAAAGTTTTGTTGCATCATATGGAGAAGTTGGAATTGGTAGAAACACTGGATTTATCAGATCTTCTGAATCTTTTGTTCCAGATGTGTCTGCAAGAATAGTAACATCTGATGACTTGAATCCTATTTTTTGTGGAATGCCCGATGCAATAGGTTTCATCACTCCAACATTAACACCGAGTTTTTTCATTGAACCAGCAAGGCCAGCTGTGATCGCAGTCTTCCCCACTCCTGTATCAGTCCCAGTTATGAAATACGCTTTCATGTCCCTATCCTTTAGGAAACATTCCTTATGAGTTCACCGTACCATTATTAATGCCAAAGCCAGAATTGCACTAAATGAATTCTAAAGAATACGTGTGGCATCCTTACACACAGATGAGAGAATGGAAAAAATTTGATGTAATGACAAAAGGTGATGGAATGTGGCTTATTGATGCAAAAGGAAACAGGTTACTTGACGGGGTTGCAAGCATGTGGTGTAATGTTTGGGGTCATTCTAAAAAAGAACTTATAAACACCATGATAAGGCAGACAAAAAAATTACAGCATTCATCATTGTTTAATCTTACAAATGATCAAGCAGAATTACTTGCGGAAAAGCTTGTCAAGATATCTCCTGGAATGAGCAAAGTGTTTTACTCTGATGATGGTTCCACTGCGATGGAAATTTCAGCAAAGATGGCATTACAATATTGGCAAAATATAGGAGTAAAAAACAAAACAAAATTTGTTTCGTTACAAAATGGGTATCATGGTGATACAATAGGCTCAATGTCTCTCGGCTATGTTCCAGAGTTTTTTTCAAGATTCAAAAAGTTACTTTTCCCAGTAATTAGAACACCGACTGTAGAAAAATATAGAATACCAAAAGGTTTTACTTTCAAAGAATATCAGGAATTTTGTATTAAAAAAATAGAGGACTTGTTTTCAAAAAATAATAACATCGCAGCTTTTTTTATGGAAAGTGGTGCACAAGTGGCAGGAGGAGTCATAATTTATCCACCAAATTTTCAGAAAAAAATCAGTCAGTTATGCAAAAAATATGATGTGTTATTTGTGCTAGATGAAATTGCAACCGGTTTTGGCAGATTAGGGTCGTTTATAGAATATCATGCTCAAAATAGCAGACCAGATATAGTATCATATGGGAAAATGCTTACAGGTGGGTATTTGCCTCTTGCTGCCACTCTAACTAGCAACAAAATTTACGAGGCATTTCTTGGCAAATATAGTGAGATGAGACATTTCTTTCACGGCCATACATTTACAGGAAATCCCCTTGCGTGTGCAACTGCCCTCACAAACCTTGAAATGTATAAGAAAAATAAGCTAATTTCAAAAATTCAAAAAAATGCGAAGCAGTTTGAATCCCGAATTTCTGAGATTAATGAATTGAATCTGGTAGGTGATGTCAGACACAAAGGCATGCTGATGGGAATTGAGCTTGTAAGTGACAAAGATAGAAAAACTCCGATCAAACCAGAAAAATCAATTTATAAAAAAATTTTTGTTGAAGCAAAAAAACACAAGATTTACTTACGTACTCTTGGCAACATTGTGATGCTCGTACCGCCACTTGCAATTTCAGAAACAGAATTAGAATTCTTACTTGACGGTACTATAGATACTATAAAAAAAATCACGAAGGTAATCTAATTATCGCCTTCGCGCTCTTCTAAGTTTTGCACCGAGCTCTCTAATTATTCTGTTTCTTACAACTAATGAATTTTTCAGACGCCTTATCTCCCTTCTTGCCATATCACGTTCGCTTTTTGTTCTATTAAGAGCTGCACGTACAGTAATCATTTGTCTTGGAGTTGGCGCTGGCTTGGCTCTTCGCTTTGATCCTTTAGATCTTTTTGATCGTCTTTTAGACGCCATAAGCAGTCTGTATAATAGGGATAATTAAGTATGGTGTATCAACCGTTTTCGACTTGTTCAGTCTAGATAATATTTGTTTTATATTATGAAATGAAATGAAATGCATGCCACAGATCCGTCAATGTCCAAACTGTAAAAAAATACTTCAAGTAAATGAAATTCATAATTGTATAACAGGAACATCAAAGTTTGCAACATGCAATAAATGCGGTATGAGGTATGATCCTAATCTAGGACACATCTGTCATACCATGATAAAATAACACAAAATCAGCATACAGATGCTATGCTAAAAAGCGTAAACCTTGAAGATTTAGTTGGTTTACAAATAAGATAATCTTAATTAGTGCATATAAGAAATGACGCATTATGAATTCAGAACTTGAATTTATTACAAATTGTAAAGAGAAAGTTCTTGCAGGTAAGCAGATTTCCCAAGAAGATGTCAGAATTCTTATCAACGTTTCAGATGAGGCACTACAACATCTATCAGATGCTGCAAATGAAATAACAAGAAAATTTAATGGGAATTTAGTTGATGTGGAGACTCTGATTAACGCAAAAAAGGGAAGTTGCCCTGAAGATTGTTCATTTTGTTCCCAATCTGCATTTTACAAATCAGGAATTGATACTTACAAATTATTACCACCTGAGACCATAATAGAAAATGCAAAAAAAGCAAAAGACGAAGGTGTAAAAAGCTTTTGTCTTGTATGCGCATGGCGTGGTCCATCAGACCAAGATTTTGATCAAATCTGTGACATGATACAAAGAATAAATGAGCAGATTGGCATAGAGATCAATTGTTCTTTAGGATTTATCACAGAAAAAATGGCAATTCGTCTAAAAAATCTGGGTGTAAAAAGATACAATCATAACTTGGAAGCTTCAAGAAGTTTCTTTTCAAATATTTGCACAACACATACATATCAAGATAGAATTGACACAGCTAGAATTGTTAAGAAAAATGGTCTTGAGCTTTGCTGTGGAGGGATTTTAGGCATGGGAGAATCCAGAATGCAACGATTAGAACTTGGTTTGGATCTAGCTCAACTAAATCCAGAAGAATGCCCAATAAACATACTCGTACCTCAAAAAGGAACACCCCTTGAATCTCAAACAAAATTATCACTTGCCGAGATACTTCGTACAATTGCCGTGTTTAGAATTCTGATGCCAAAGACAATACTTAAGATAGCAGGTGGCCGTGAAGTTCATCTTGCAAATGATCAAGAAAAGGTTCTTCTTGGAGGCGCAAATGGAATTATTACTGGAGGATATCTGACAATTGGGGGCAATTCTCCAAAAGACGATTTACAAATGATATATAGAATAGGTCTTGAAGCATAAACTTGATTTTGTAAATTCTAGTCTCAAAAAAATAAGAGACCAGAATCTATATCGAAGATTACAGTATAGCAACATAGAAGGGCCATACATAACGTTCAAGCGTAAAAAACTGATCAATCTTTGTTCAAATGATTATCTTGGACTGACTACAAACCAAATTTCGAATAAACAGTTGCAATCAAGCTCAAGATTGATTGCGGGAAATGATTCTTCGTTTGAAATCATTGAAGAAAAGCTTGCACGCCATAAATCACAGGCATCATCGCTGATTTTTCCTACTGGATACATGGCAAATTTAGGCACCATTGCTACACTTGCACAAAAAGGTGATGTAATTCTTAGTGATGAGCTAAACCACACCAGCATAATTGAAGCTTGTAGATTATCAGGGGCAAAAATTACAATCTATAGACACAATGACATGACAGATCTTGAGAGAAAAATTAGACAGAAAGCAAACTGTAGATTCATTGTGACTGAAGGAGTCTTTAGCATGGACGGGGATTTTTCGAATTTAAAGGAAATCACACGTATTGCAATCAAAAACGATGCGATATTTGTCTTAGATGATGCTCATGGTGATTTTGTAATGGGTACAGATGGCATGGGCACAGGCAAGCATTTGGGTGTTGAAAAAAGAATTGATTTGTATGTTAGCAGTCTAAGTAAAGGACTAGGTGCATTTGGAGGATATGTTGCATCAAAAAAAGAGGTAATTGAATTTCTAATAAACAGATCAAAGTCTTTTATTTACACATCGTCTTTACCAAGTTTTCTTGTTGATCTTGCCCTTAAACGATTTATTTCAAATAGAGAAAAACAAAGAAAGAAGCTTTGGAGAAATATCCAGATGATGCATTCTGGTCTTAAATCTTTAGGATATGAAATCAATTCATCAAGTCAGATCATTCCGATAATAATAGGAAACGAAAAAACTGCGCTGGATTTTGGGAAGTATCTGTTTGAAAACGGAATTTTTGCTCAACCAATTAGATATCCCACAGTTAAGATGAATATGGCAAGAGTAAGAATTTCAATTACTGCGTGGCTATCAAGTGAGCATATTGAAAAATCACTTGAAGTGTTAGAAAGTGCAGGTAGGAAATTTAGAATTTTTTAAAGGTGAGTTAGACGTGACATATAATTCAAGTACATAGCTATTGCAATTATTCCAGCCAAGACCAGCCCCACTAGTATGATTCTTTTATTCACAAATTTTGGTCAATGTATGAATAATAAAAATTGATCTTTGATTTGGAACAGATTTGGAACAATGTATTAATAAAAAAATGCCCAATCCAAATTAATGCCAGAAATATCAATAGCAATAGCAGCCATAGCAGGTTTAGGCTCGTTTTTAGCGCCATGCATATTACCTATGATACCTGCATTTCTGGCATATCTGTCTGGCACCACTATAACGGAACTTCAAAGAAACAGTGGTACTGTCAACATTGCTTCAAACAGGTTTAACATAGTACTAAATACAATATTCTTTGTTCTTGGATTTTCAGTTGTCTTTTCAATTTTTGGAGTAATTTTAAACAGCGTATTGTCTAGCTCTGCAACAAACTTGATTTCAGGGTTTAATCAGATAGGTGGTGCAATCATAATCGGATTTGGTGCATTCATGTTGCTATCAACCAAGATTCGCATATTAAATTTTGAAAAGAAATTCTTTCCAAATCGCACTAAAGCAAGTTACCCATTGTCATTTCTTTTCGGATTAGCTTTTGCTGCAGGATGGACTCCATGTATTGGTCCAATTTTGGGAAGCATCCTTACTTTAGCAGCAACATCACCAGGACAATCATTTACTTTATTACTTGCCTATTCACTCGGACTTGGAATTCCGTTTATCTTAATAGGAATATTCTTTTCAAGATTTACAAGAATAATCAGAAGTCTAAGTAAGCATTTGAAATATTATTCAATAATCATGGGATCATTTATCATAGTTTTGGGGGTTTTAGTATATACAAATCAACTAGCAGCGATTGCAAGTTTTCCATTTTTGAATGATTTGTTATTACTAGGATAAAAAATGAAAACTGAACTAAAAACTGCACTTATTATGGGAGTAATATTGATGGTAGCCATAGGTGGAACTAGTGCATATTTTTTTTCCTTAGAACCTCAAATAGAGAAGACCAAAAATCAATCAGATGACAACATACAAACGCAGACTGGGGATGTCTCAAAGATGCCAATTATTGACAAAAGCAGATTCAAAAAAGCACCGGAATTAGTTGGAATATCAGGATACATCAATACTAATCCTGAAGAACTCAAGACTGCTATGCAAGACAAGGTCATACTTTATGATTTTTGGACATATAGCTGCATAAACTGCATCAGAACTTTGCCTTACATCACGGCATGGAATGAAAAGTATGCTGATCAAGGTTTACTGATAATTGGAATTCATTCTCCGGAATTTGAATTTGAAAAAGATTTCAACAATGTACAGACTGCAACAAAACAATACAACATAGCATACCCAGTAGTACAAGACAATGAAATGAAAACATGGAAAGCGTTTGAAAATCGATATTGGCCAAGAAAGTACATTGCAGATTCTGAAGGATACATCAGGTATGATCATATTGGAGAAGGCGGATATGCAGAAACTGAAAAAGTAATTCAGGATCTTTTGCAAGAACGTAGTCAACTTCTTGGTATGAATATTGCTGCAGCTCAACCACTTGTTGATCTAGAAGAACATCAGTTCACTGCATCACAAACTCCAGAACTTTACTTTGGATACAATTTTGCATTCGGTAGAAATCAGCTTGGAAATTCAGAAGGCTTCAAACCAGATCAGATTGTAACATATTCTTTGCCCCAACAACTAACCCAAGATTATTTTTATCTTGAAGGACAATGGCAAAACTATGATGACAGAATGAAACTTGTTTCAGAAAGTGGAAAAATTGTACTTCCATATTTTGCTAAATCAGTAAACATCGTAGCTGCAAATGAATCTGATCTGCAAATCCTGTTTGATGGAAAGCTAGTGACATCAGAAAATGCCGGAACCGACGTACAAGATGGAACTGTCCATATCTCAGGAGACAGATTATACAATTTGATTTCTAGCAAAGACGTAGATGCTCACACATTAACTATAGTCGCAAAACCAGGTTTTGAAATCTATACATTCACTTTTGGTTGACATAATGATGTAAAGATCACAGTTTCCAAATTTAGCAGGCCAATTTTATATAAATAGTAGTAATAACGATTACAGCAATTGACATGAATGTCAAGCATGAAACAACTATTACGCAGACAAGACATGTTAACAGAGTGTGATATATCAAATATTAAAATTGAAGTCTAGATAACAAAGACCAAATCTTGGCTTTAAAGCCAAAGATGTATAGGATAAATTTCTAAGGAATAGATCGATCTATCGATATGACGATCTTGTAGACCTAAACGAAGAATCATAAATAAATTAAAAATTAGATTTAGAAGTATCTTTTTTAATACATTAAATCATTTCTTAATGTATCAAAGTTATATCTGAGAGTAGAAAATAAAGTGTATGTCAGATACCAAACGCCGCCCTGAAAAAATTGTTAACAAAGATACAGAAAAGGAAGTAGAGGAAGAAAAAACTGAATTGAATCCAATTCCTCCAATCACAAAAAATACAAAGAAATCAAAACGTGCAATAGAATTAGAAAATCTGTACCATGAAGCAGCAAGACTGAAAGAAGAAGAAATCGTAAAAGAATTAGAAAAACAGGATATTATGGCTACATCTGATATTGAATCTAAAAAAACAGATGTCAATCCACAATCTGAAAAAAATGTTACATCGATTGATCTGACGAACATAAAATCGGAAATTGACACTAAAAGTGAAGATCTACTAAAAATACAATCTGAAAAAGAGACTGCATCACATGATCTGACAAACATAAAATCGGAAATTTATGCCAAAAAAGTGGAGCTGCTAAGAATGCAGTCAGAAAAAGACACTGCAACACATGATCTGACAAACATAAAATCGGAAATTTATGCCAAAAGAGTAGAACTACTAAAGATACAATCTGAAAAAAACACTACATCAATTGATCTGACAAACATAAAATCGGAAATTTATGCCAAAAGAGAAGCGCTACTAAAGATACAGTCAGAAATAGATCCTGTATCGCATGATCTGACAAACATAA
>CAYGLP010000009.1:0-40237 GCA_964350965.1 uncultured Nitrosopumilaceae archaeon
TTTTCTATTTTTTTTAATTCTTTTATATTATTCACCTTTGGAATAACTATACCATCAATTCCTTTCTGAACTATTTGGTGCAAATCATTAGGAATTAGTCCAGAGAGTGGGGAATTTGTTCGTACATATACTTCAGCTTTGTATTCAGAGCGTTTTGTCAAGGCTTCTTTGATAAGATTTCTTGCAGAAATTTTTTCGTTTGGCGGTACAGAATCTTCCAAATCAAAACACACTATATCTCCAAATAGAGTCTTTGCCTTTTCTAAGAATCTTGGATTGTTTCCTGGAACAAAAACAAGGCTGCGCAAAAGTCTAGCCATAAAGTAGACTAGACTTACGGTTTCATTAAGATTTTACCGAATAGACCTTTGCCAGTTAGCATCTTTGTGTGTGCTTCTGCGGCCTGTTCAAATGGATATACTGAATCAATTACTGCTTTTATCTTACCTTTGCCCATCCAGTATAATCCTTGTTCTAATTCAGCTTTGGTTCCTTGAGTAGAACCAAGTATGTTAGTCCCTTTGAAGAAGATGTGTCTTAGATCAGTTTTTGCGTCATAACCAGTTGTTGCACCACATGAAACAAGTGTTCCACCATACTTTAACAAAGTAAGCTGTGGATTCCAATGTGTTTGTCCAATGTGATCAAATGAAACATCAATTCCTGGAGTTACACCCGTTTTAGCACTAATTTCTTTTGTAATCTTAAAGACTTCTTTGCCCCAATCTTCTTTTCTGTGATCTACAGCATAATCAGCACCAAGTTCTTTTAGCTTGTCTAGTTTGTCAGGACTTGCTGTTGAAATTACTGTACAATTGTAAAGTTTTGCAATTTGAATGCCAAAACTTCCAACACCAGAACCACCACCCATGATTAGTACGGTTTGACCAGGTCGTATCTTTGCTCTACCTACAAGCATATGCCAAGCTGTTAGCAAAGTCATTGATGCAGCTGCTGCTTCATCGTAGCTTACACTATCAGGAATTTTTGCAATATTTACTTCTGGTAAGTGAGTAATTTCAGAATAAGCTCCCCACGTTGGGCCTGTCTGAAATCCCCAGATGGCTCTTTTAAGACAATCAAATTCTCGTCCATCCGTACATGCAGAACAAACTCTGCATGACATGTTTGAATGTGAAACAACTCTGTCACCTACTTTGAAGTTTTTAACATCTTCACCAATCGCAATAACGTCACCTGCCGCATCAGAACCAGAAACATGAGGTAATGGTACTGCAACTGGTTGTCCTCTCATTCCCCAAATATCATTATAATTCAAAGCTGCTGCCTTTACTTTGAAAACTACTTCGTCTGATTTTGGTTTTGGTTCAGAAATATCTTTTACTTTTAAAATTCGCTTATAATTATCATCAGGAGCATATTCTTCGTAGACTAATGCCTTCATAATTACAGACGCTTAATTTACCCCTAATATATTTTCGCTAATCTATCTTCGATTAATTTTGAAATCACGTTTTGGTTGCTGTATTGATTGTAGAATTTGTTTTAGTTGATCATCAGAAATTTGCGTGTTTAGTTTACCTTGTGATGCCATTCCAATAAGATAGTTTTCAACCATTGCAGCAAGTTCCGGTTTGACCATCCTAACATTATTTAGTCTGAGTCTTGCTTGTGGTTCAAGTAAAGTTCGTAACGCTTGTTCTTTCATTGTATTAACTTCAGATTCGGTAGGTTCTCTTTCATTACCTTGGTTTGGGTTACTCATAAGACTACACTAGGAATATTTCTTAAGATTTGGATTTTTTACAACTAACTCATTTAGAATTTCTGTGGCAACTCCATCAATTTTTTTCATTCCTTGATGTGAGATGGTTCTTCCTTTTCCTTCTACCTTGTCAATGTAACCAAGTTTTTCTAGATTGTGGATGGCTGTTCTAATTATAGCACCACTGGCATCTCGGTGATGATTTCCACCATATCCAACTGCTTTTACTCCTCCGTACATACCTCGAAGATCTTTTACACCTATTGGACCATGAAGGTATATTTTTCTCAGAAGTGATGCACATCTTGTATACCACCAATCATTTTTCTGTGGTGGCCTTTCCGCATGTGCACCAGTCTTGACAAATGGAATCCAGCTTGGAGTTGAGATTTCTTCATTTTTTAGAATCTCGGATAACTTGTTAATCAGTACATCAGCTGGTACATCGTATGCCTTTGCCATGAAAATGAAAGTTTTCAGTTCGTCTTATAAATCATTGAGCTTTAGAAATGATCTTTCTATATGTATGATTACAAAATCCGCATGTTATACGAATTGATTTTACAGAAGATCGGCCCATTCTGATTCTTGCACTAACTCCCGGAGCAATAAATTTTTTACATTTTTTACAAAAATTCATTCGTATATGATAAGGCATTCTTATTCTATATTTGGTACTAATTTTTTTTGCAAGAGTTGCTTGTCTTTGTGCTAAGGATGGATTAGTTCTTGCGTTTGATACAGCGTTTTGAATTAGAATTTCCATCCTTTCTAATGCAATTTGACGTGTTGCTACTTTCATGGAGATTAAATAATGTCTTTCCCTTAAAATACGATCTTGCTGTCACTGATACTTGCTGAATCTGCCCTTGAATTAGTTCCTAAGGAACTACAGAGTCATAATTCTGTACTGGCATATAGTAAAAAAATGGGCAAAAAACCATCCGAGGTTCTTTTGGATGTATCTTGGCATTTTGCTGCAATGAAGGGAATCAAAAATGAGATAAAACGTGGCAGGCCAGACTTGGTTCATTTTTGTTTGCTTGAATGTTGTACTATTCCTTTGTATTTTGAAAAGAAACTCCGTGTTTATGTTCACACCATAGATGACAAAGTAATCTTTGTTGGAGATAATGTTCGCCTACCAAAATCTTATCACAGATTCGTTGGTTTAATTGAGAAATTGTACTCTGAAGGAGAAATAGAACAAGATGGTAAGAAATTACTTGAGATGAAAGATATGACTTTTGGTGATCTGGTTGATGAGGTTGGTGCAGAAAAGGTCATTGGTCTTTCTACGGAAGGACAAACAAAATCGTACGATAGAATTGCACAGGATGTTGTAAAAGACTTATGTATTGTTGTTGGTGGATTTTCAAAAGGACATTTTTCTGATAAAACATTAAAAAGAATCAACAATCTAGTTTCTGTTGATAGAATTCCTTTGGAAGCTCATGTAGTGATTTCTCGTCTATTATACGAGTGTGAAAAAAGAATTATTATGTAGGTTAAAGATTGGCAGTGTTAAGCGGTCGTAGTATAGTTTGGTTAGTACACTGGCCTTCCAAGCCCGTTACCCGGGTTCAAATCCCGGCGACCGCATATTTTATTCTAAACTGAAATAATTCCAAGTGAGATCAAGTACTGGATGCCTGCTGCAAACGTTTTATCATCTATCTTCCCTTCAGACCACCAAGCAGCATTTTGTTTTACCCAATCTGGGATTTTATCTAAGCTTTGTTGTTTTGCAGTATGAGGGACAGATATTATTTCTTGTTGTATGAGATATTCAATTCCTTTTAGGAAATCTGTGCTGCCTAGTGTACCGTCTACCCAGAGACTAGCATTTTTCTTAACCCAATCTGGAATGTGTATTTTAGTTTCTATTGGAGGTTCACTTATGGATTGTTCTTTTTCTGTTCTACCAAATACGTAAAGCCACGCAATACCAGGTTCTGTTTTGTTTGCCAGATTGCCAGACAGAACCACATCAGAGTTTTGTGATGAGAATTCTGTATTGATAAGATTTGTTCCACGTAAACTAACTCTAATGCCACTTTTGATAAATTGTGGAAAATCATTTAAGCTTCCTACTTTTTTTGTAAATGAACCGTCATTAGTTTCTTCTACCGTTATTTCTTTTACAAGCATTTTGCCTCCAGCTTGTTCTATTAGTTGAGCAGCAAATTCTTGTTGAAGTGGATTAATTATTTTATGATTTTTGTCAGAATACGAATAATCAATTTTTCCTTCTGGTGGCTTGTTACATGCATCATCTCTCCATTGTTCAGATGACTTTATAGCGTCAATCATTAGCTGTCCATGCAGAAGTTCATGGTATATCACAATTTGATTTTCAACTTTTTTTATTCTTGGATCTTTTTCTCCATCTTGCGTTAGAAAATCAGAATTTATCTTTAATTCATTATCACAATTCATTGTTATCTTACCTTCCGAAGTTGTAACAGTACATTTCCAAGTGTATGTACCTCCTGTGATTACGCCTCCCTCATGAGCTTGAGTTTCATCGAATCTTGCCAGTTTTGTTTTGATCACACTTACTACTAGATCATTTAGATCAGTGGGATCACATGGAAAGGAAATTATCAATGGTTTCTCAAATGTGTCAAGTGCCCCACTAACATCCCTTTTCTCAACATTAATTTTTTCAAATTCTGCAAGCAATTTTTTGTATAATTGCTGCTCTTGTTTTGTAGGAGGAATATAATCATCCCCAAACGCAGGAATTAGATTTACAAAAAATAATGATATGATTAGAAGGGCAGAATATCTCAAGTATACAAAATCTCCTTAGTATAATAATTAAGAATTAGGATTGAATTGTACTTGTTTTTTAAATTCTTCCCATGCAGGTTTTGGATTTTTACCAATGTCAATCAATCCAGCACCACAAATGTATTCTGCTGTGCGTTGTAATACAAACTCATTTCCAAAACTAACGTCAAAGCTTGTGTTAAGACCTTTCATACAACTTTCTACTGGTCTATCATATTGTCTAAACCATGAAAGAAATTCAAAGCGTGGTTCATTTTTTATGTAAAAATCATATACTGTTTTCATGAATTTTACCTGTCCATCTTTACTTCCACCAATGGATTCGGCGGTTGACCAGCTTACTTCCATCAACGCAATTTGTTTGTTACCTACAAGATCTAAGATTTTTTCAAGATTTTTGCCTGCATCTTCTGGAGTTTTGTCTATTTCATTTAATGCATTCACTGGAAAATATGTGAAGGCGATAAAATCTCCCTGACTTAGCTTGCCAATAAGGTCTTCTTGTTGGTGATTTAACACACCGTGAAGTGAAAATGAGTTTCCAAATTTTACGTTTGAATGTTTTTCTTTAAGCTCATTATACACATCTGTGAATAATTCTTCATATTTTGTAATATCTTTTTCATGTTCACGGAAGTACGCATCAACTTCTCCACCTATTATCACATGATCAACAATATCATATCTTGATAAAATATCATCAAGAACTTTAACAGTTTTTTCCTTTAGGTTATCATCAAGTTGTGGTTCTCCCATCCAAGTTGGAAACGGACCAAAAACACGATTATTAATTATCGAAAAGTACAATGTTACTTTAAGATCATTTTGTTTGTTGAGACTCATGAGAACATCAGGAATTTTCCAATCATATTGTCCTTGTTGTGGTTCTAGAGTAGACCAGAAAAGATAGACATTACTTCTTCCTATTCCTGTAGATACAGCTTCTGTATACGCATCCTTTAGATCTGAAATGGTTGGTGTAGTTGATGGAGTCATTATGTATAAACCAAGTTTTTCATTTTTTTGTAGTATGATAGTTTGTGTTGATAAAAATATTGCTACAATAACAACAGCTATTATACCTACAGCTATGGCACCACCAAGAATTTTTTTATTCAATAGTGCTACCACTGATGATTGATAGTAAAAAAGTTATGATAGTGAGACTAGCCAGATGTGCAGCCGCTATATCCGCATTCGATGCAAATATTACATCCTTCTGTAAAGACTAGATTGTTTTTGCATGTAGGACATAATCTTTCTTCCATTTGTTCTTGTGTAAGTTGGTTTTGTTGTAGTTTTACTTCGCTATCAGGAATCTTGATTTGTAATGCTTTTTCAATCTGATCTTTTAGATATGGATTAGTAACACCTTTTGCAATATAATCTGTAAGGTAGGTACTTGGTACTACTTGGAATGTTTTTTGCACGTTGTCGCCAGTCATATGAAGAACTTGTTCATGTCTTGAACCATCTCTAAATACAGTGATTCCTTTTAGTCCAAGCTCATGTGCTAACAGATATGATGCTTTAACATCATCTGCAGTTACATCATTTGGCATATTGATTGTTTTAGATATTGCATTTCCAATCCATCTTTGCCATACAGCTTGTGCCATTATATGATCCGTCCAGTGTATGTCCATTGCAGTAACAAATATTTTTTGCATCCATTCTGGAATTTCTGGAATTCCTTTTACTGATCCATAATTGTTTGCAATTTTTTCTAAGATTTGGTCATTGTACAATCCATGTTCTTTTAGAACAGATTCAAAGATCTTGTTTGTATAAAAGAACCTACCAACTGTTACGCGCTTTTCAAATACAAGCGCAAACATTGGTTCCATTCCGTTAGAGCAATCACCTATCATAGAAAGTGTTCCTGTAGGAGCTACTGTAGATGTAAGCACATTTCTTATTCCGTGTTTTTGGATCTTTTCAATAAGTGCATCCCAATCGTAATAGTGTGCACTTTTTGGTTTTTCATAATAACCTGCGATTGGAATTTTTCCTTCCTGATATTCTGTCTTTCCACAAAGCGTGAATGCTCCTCGTGTCTTTGCTAAAGCTACACTCTCTTCCATTGAATAATAGCTCAGAGCCTCTGCTAGTTTTTCTTGGAATTCATAGCCTTCTTGTGAGTTGTACGGAATTCGTAGTTTGAAGAGCAGATCAGCAACGCCCATCACACCAAGCCCTATTCTACGAGAGTCTTTTGAGGCCTGATCAATCTCAGGTATTGGATAGTTGTTTACATCTATTACATCATCTAGGAATCTTGTGGTCTTTCTGATTACTTCCTCGTATCTTTGCCAATCAAATTCGTACTGTCCATCGGCTTTTCTTTTCACAAAGTTTGAAAGATTGATGGATCCGAGATTACATGATTCATATGGATACAGACTTTGTTCTCCACAGGGATTAGTTGCTCGTAACGGTCCACCACGTGCTTTTGCAAATACATTGTACTTGTTAATTTGATCAAAGAAGATCAGTCCAGGTTCAGCACTCTTCCAAGCTGACAGTGCGATCAGATCAAGGAGCTGATTGGCGTTTATTTCACGTACTGGGCTCTTGTCACGTGGACTTCGAAGCATATATTTTCCATCACCAGAATTTACAAGTGCACCCCAGAAATCTTCCCAGACTCCTACACTCACATTAAAGTTTTCTAAAACTCCTGGTTTTGTTTTTGCGGTAATGAATTTTTCAACGTCTGGATGCCATGCTTCAATTATTCCCATGTTTGCACCTCTTCGTTTTCCTCCTTGTTTAACAACTTCGGTTACTGTGTTTATTATATTCATAAAAGAGACAGGTCCTGATGCAACACCGGACGTAGATGCAACCATATCACCTTCTTCTCTAAGATCAGAGTAGTTAATTCCAACTCCTCCGCCAGACTTGAAGATCAAAGCAGCATCTGAAGACGACTTCATTATTTGTTCCATGTCGTCAGGCATTCCAAGCACAAAGCATGCTGACAGCTGTCCTAGTCTCCCACCAGCATTCATCATGGTTGGAGAGTTTGGTAGAAAGTCTTGAGATACCATCAAGTCATAGTATTCTGTAATTCTTTCTGCATACTGCTCAAATTGTCTTGCTGCAAGCATGGTGAGAAATTCTTTTATACTTACTTTCATCTGACCTTGCTTTGCCAGATCAATGTAGTGAGAGATTAATCCTCTAAAGTGCCATTTGTTAAGATGATACTTGCCTATCTTAAATTTGTAGTTAAAGTCGTCAAGTTTGTCAAGATATTTTTTAGCATCCTCTATGTTTTGGATTCTTCCACCGTTAACTTCAAAAACAGAATTATCTTTTAGCACATCGGCAATTCCAACTAAGACTGCAACGCGTTCAAACATCTCTGTGGGGCTTTCTATTATTTCGCCTTTGTTATTACGGAATAGATATCGCGATGCTAAGACGCGCAGGCAATTAACATCAAATTTCTTTGCTACGTCATCAAGTAGCTTTGCATTTAGAACTTTCATCTTTTCTTCCCGAAGCTTTCTTCGCTCATGTCTGTAGAGGATGTAGGCTTTGGCAATTTCACCTAGTCCTTCATCTATGAGGATAGATTCAACCATATCCTGAACATCTTCTACGCTTGGTGAGGCAGATGCTGAAAATCCTTGTTTTAAAAGCTTCATCATAACTCCTTCGGCCAGTTTGTCGGCTAGGCTATGATCCGGCCTGCCACAAGCAATTAGTGCTTTGTATATGGCATTTGATATTTTATCCTTCTGGAAATTTAATACTCGTCCATCTCTTTTTTTAACTTCAATTATTGAGTTTTCTATTTGTGCAAAGTCCGTCAAACGTATCCCCTCAACAGTAAGAAAATGGAGTATAATAAACTCTCTGGCAAAAAATATTTTTCTAAAATTGATTTTTGCATCAATTTTGTTGACACCGTTTCAATTTGCACAGTAGTGGGTTAGATCAATCCTAAATAAAAACCGAAAAAAATTTATTGTAAATTTCAGAAAAATATAATCGTATTTTTCAGTTTTTTCTAAAAGATCTATGTTGTATTAACAAGTGAGTGACGATTATCGGAAGTTTATGCTAATATATATGGAGATTTGCAGGTAGGACATTTGTCAGTGATCTTTTCGTCTTTTAGACCACAGTTACCACAGATAGGCACTTTTCTGATCGGCCTAAAAGATCCTACAAGTTCACTTGCTTTTTCTATTGTCTTTTTGATTCCTGCTGTATCCATGTCATCAGATATTTTTAGTTGGATCAATAATCCGCCATTCAACATCTTTGATGCGTGATTGCATTCTGCAATCTTGTCAGTCTTTAGAGTCATCCCCTCTATTTCGGAGGCATTTAACACTATACCAGCGCTATAAGCATCACCTTCAACGAATTGGTGAATAGACATCTTACCATATTTTTCGCCATCTAGTGTTGAGAATCTTGTAGCAGCGTCGCTTTCAGTCATCGATATGGTGACGTTATCACTCATTTCTTTCCCCTTCTTGGCAGCTACCTCTATGGCTGTTTCAAGGACTTTGGTCATTATTTCATGCCCAGCCTTGTTGTTTTCATAGCCGAGTATACCTAGGACGGCCTCCTTTAGGCCTATTAGATTAACTACAAGTGTAACTGATCCCTTTTGCATGTACTGGGTGTTGCTTGCAAGTATTGGATTTAGTCCACGTCTAGTAAGATCTGAGATGTCTTTCTTTCTAAGTGACATTGCTGCTAGCGCAGGTTTCATCAAAATTGCAAGACGCGCTCTAAAGTAAGTTTCATCCTTATTGGATTCAAACGCAAGTCTAGGTAGGTTTATGGAAAGTGATTGTAAGTTAATTGATGTACCAGTATTTTTTGTATCTCCACGCAATATTCCGTGGTTCGATATATAGCCTTTGGAGAATATTACTCGTCCTCCTAATGCTATGATTTCAGAAAGTATATCAGAGAATTCGCTAACTTTTCCTTTTTCATAATCAATTACTAGTCCAATATGTGGAAGTGGTGTAGATTTAACATATTTCTTGTAGCCAGCAAGTATAGCACCTATGATTTTGGAATCAGAGCCAAGCGGGATCCTAAATGATGCCAACGTTGAGTTTTTATTGTATTTTGGTGCTGACGATGTTATTGCAAATGCATTTGTAATTTTTTCTTCAACTTCTGAAAGGTTTTTTGAATATTTTTGCAAAACTGTTACTAATCCATCCATAATTACTTCTTGTGATGCTTCTTTGAGAAGTAAGGATATAAGTAACGAAAGTGATGTTATAAGATCATCGAGTGTCTTGATTGGTGGCATCCTTGTTACTCCAAGAAATTTCCCACGGAGATCAATTCCATCTTCAAGTAGTTCTTTAATGTTTACAAATATTGTATCTGGTAAGAGTGACCAGATACCAGTACTTGTTAAGTGTATGTCACCTGAAAGATGTGAATCTGCTACATCCTTTGGCAATGTGTTAAGGACAAGATGTTCTCCAAAGACTGTCTGGCCAGTCTTAAAGAGCAGTCCCTCTACACCATTGTGTATACCATCAACGTTTGTAATCATTTCATGAATATCATACGCAGGAAGACCGAATCTAGCAAGCTTATGCCTGTACTCCTCATGGCCATGTTCCAAAAGAACAGCATTAACCATTTCACGTATGAGTGCAGATGTGAGATAAGTAGTTTGGAACTTGTAGATGCGATTTTCTACCTCTTCGGTTATCTTTTGTGCTAGTTCTAAAGGAAGGCTGCCCTCTCGTACAAGTGACTGTATTATCTTATGAGAATTGAATTCCTCTATTGCTTCGTGCGATGTTCGTACATACATCTTTCCACTTTCTATTATAGAACGTTCCTCGATCTGTCTTGCAAGACTTAGAACAAGTTTACCAAGATTTGTGATGGTATATCGTCTCTCAGATTTGTTTAGTGCTACAAGAGATTGCCTTAACAGTTTTCTAAGATGATATGCGAATTTTCCACTTTCCTTTTTTGATTTGAAGCCAGCAAGTGACTTTAATTCAGAATAAGTGAGTGGTCCTTTTGAGTTTAAAATACGTAGTATATCGATCCTGTTTGGACTTGCCATGACAGAAAAGATCATTCTTACACGTTTCGATGCAGATTGTAAGATTCCTCCTCGTTTTTGATCGCCAAAATCCTCGCTTAATTCCATAGGCATGTCTAGATAGCATCAGTAAATAAGATTTGTGACGAAATAGATCGTATAGTTACATTTTTTATTCAGTTCTTCTGTACATCTACAGAAAATTCTGATGTTGAAAGGGTTTGTCCACAAGACGGACACTTATTATTATATGGTCTTATGACTTCTTTAACAGATTTTAGCATTCGCATGTTTGCTATCTTTGTACCACATTTACCACAAACAACATCAACTGACATTTGTGATCGTTTTTTGTTAATGTTATAAAAGAACTGTTTTGGGTTTTTTTTAATCAGTTTAATAAATTTGATTTACAGTTTTTCTATATGTATACCAAGTTCGTCATAACCAGAAACCTTGGTTTTTGTACCAAGTGGTAGATCAGAAGGAGATTTGATATTTCGCATAAAACCAGAAATTCTAAGATCTGTACCATCTAGTTTTATTACAACCCACGCATATGGGGTGTATTTTTCATATCCTGCTGGAGGAACTGTAATGATGGTATATGTAACAACAGTGCCTTTTCCTTCAATTGAGACATTCTCAAATCCCTTATTTCCACAATTTTGGCAGAAATAAGTAGTGACAAGGTGCAGATAACCACATTTTGTGCATTTACGGGCAAGAATCTTGCCTGCCCTAGCATCATTAATGAATTCTTCTTTTGCTGACAAGTTATACACTTTTGAAGATATGTACTGCGCAGCTTGCACCTGTTGCACCAAAGTTATGCGTTAGACCAATTTTGGCATCCTTCACAGTTCTTTCTCCAGCTTTTCCTGTAAGTTGATCAAATACTTCACATACTTGACCAATACCGGTTGCACCTATTGGATGTCCTTTTGATTTTAGTCCCCCTGATGGATTGATTGGTATAGCACCATTTAGCTTTGTCATTCCTTGTCGTACTGCTTCAACTGCTTTTCCTTTTTCGAAAAATCCCAAGTCTTCAATATCAACTAATTCTGCAATTGTAAAACAATCATGTACTTCTGCAAAATCAATATCTTTTGGTGTAACACCTGCCATTTTGTATGCAGCTTGAGCTGCAATTCTTGTACTAGGTATTGTTGTAATATGTTCTCGTCCTTGTAATGCAGCTGGTGATCCACCTCGACCCGATCCAATAACTTGGATGTAATTTTTTGTATGTTCTTTTGCAAATTTTTCATTGCATAAGATTACTGCGCTTGCTCCATCAGAAAATGGACAGCAATCATACAATTTGAGTGGATTAGCAACAACTGCAGATTTCATTACATCGTCAATTGTAATTTTTTTTCTTAAATGCGCTTTTGGATTTAGAAGACCATTGTCATGATTCTTTACTGCAACCATTGCAAGATCTTCTTCAGTTGCTTTGAATTCTGCTAGATAAGCTCGAGCCAT
The DNA here is from genome assembly GCA_964350965.1 of uncultured Nitrosopumilaceae archaeon. GTDB lineage: Archaea > Thermoproteota > Nitrososphaeria > Nitrososphaerales > Nitrosopumilaceae > UBA8516. Next base: position 12,069 of record CAYGLP010000009.1, read on the forward strand.
TGATGCAAACAGTCCTGGAAATGATGCACCAGCTCCGCCTTCATAGAAAAAATCAGAGCAATAAGAAAAATATGTTGTAGTCCATTCCGTACCAGTATGAGTTACTTTTTCAACACCGGTTGCTAAGACTGCATCATAAAATCCTGCCGCTACATTAGCATAAGCTTCTCTGAATGAAACAGAACCACTCCCACATGCAGATTCAATTGATAATGACGGTACTTCAGAAATGCCAAGATTACTCATTATAACAGGTCCCAAGTGAACTTGTTTGTCTGCAATACCAAAGACGTTTGATATGTATCCTGCCTGAATTTCTTTTGGTCCGATGCCAGCGTTTTCAATAGCTTCTACGGATGCCTGAACAGCTATGTCTGTAATGCTATCTTGTAATTTTCCATATTTTGTGCTTCCTGCACCAATAACGCAGACTTTTTCCACAAATCTCGCTGACTACATTCCATATAAAAATTCTTCATTAATCTTCAATTATAAGAAGATGACATGGTTGTTATGATAACACAAAGAAATCTAAAGCAAGATCTTGTTGTAAAGACATCAATAAGAAATTCTGTTAAAATTACAAAAAGAAAAATTGCAAAGATGAGAAATGAAATAAATCAATATTATGATAAAAATGGATATCTTTCTTGGTCAGAGAGAAAAAAGAAGTATGTTATACTTGGAACAAATTTACCCAATAATGGATTAGTGGAATGCCCAGAATGCCGTATTGGAAAATTAATGGTGATACGATCTAGAAAAACAAAAAAAAGATTCATTGGATGCTCAAATTATCATAATGGTTGTAGGGCATCATCTCCATTAATACAAAGAGGTATGCTTTGTACAACAAAGATTTCTTGTGGTACTTGTACATGGCCAATAATTCTTTTTAGGTATTCTAGAAAACAGAAATGGTCAAGACAATGTTCTAATATAAAATGTAAAAGCAGACAAACTAAAGCTTAAAATCAGCATAGATATCAGTTCTTCTATTTTTTAAAAGCGGGAGTTTCTTTCTTACTTGTTTTATTCTTTCAAGTGAAATATCTACGATTCCAATTCCCTCTTTCTTTTTCATATCTAATAGTATTTTTCCGTATGGATCAACTACTAAACTTCTTCCACAGTAAATGTTGCCAACTTGATCAGGTGCAATAACATAACAACCATTTTCAATTGCACGTGTTTTGTTGATAGTAACCCAATGTTCTTCTTTCATCTCACCTTTTACCCAGGCTGATGGAACAACTAAAAGTTCTGATCCTGCAGATACTAATGTTCGCGATATCTCAGGAAATCTCAAATCATAACAGATCATCATTCCTATCGTACCTAGAGTTGTCTTGATGGGTTTTGATATTTGGGATCCAGGATACAATTTTTTTGATTCTTTCATTCCCAACGCGTCATAGAGGTGAATCTTGCGGTATTTTGATACAACCTTACCTCTTTCATTGATAAGAAATGAAGTATCATAAACTCGGTTTGTTACTGGACTTTTTTCGTAAATGGTTCCTACAACTTGAATTGAATTTTGTTTTGCGCTTTTAGAAATTACAGAAACAAATTCGCCAGTAATTGTTTCAGCTAAATTTGCCAGAACTTTTGGTGATTGTGAAGAAGACGTGTAGCACATCATGAATTCTGGAAATGCACACAACTTTGCTCCTCTTTTTGCTGCCTTACCTATGTAATCAGTAATTTTTTTTAGATTTTTGTATTTGTTAATATCAGCTTTGAATTGTACAAGTGCAATTTTTGTCATAAATCTTGTAAATTGATTTAAAATAAAAAGGTAGTTTAAAGAGGATTTCCGGCCATATACCAATTTTCTTTTGGGTTTTCCTCAAAGACTACTATTACATGATTTTCTTTTGTTTTTAGAATTTCTACAGCAGATTTTGTAATGGCTTTTGCAAAATCTTCCTTTTGTTTTTCTGTTCTACCAGGATACATTGAGACGGTTATCAATGGCATGACTAGGAATAATTAGTGATGAATTTATTCTTTTAAGATGACTTCTAAAATTAATAATAAAATGAATTTATGCTATTGATGGCCTTTCCAACCATATCTGCTTCCATATGTAAAGTCAGCTCGATGTATTTTTTTGTAAATATAGCCACTCAGAAGGCCTATCAGGAAACCACCAATGTGTGCTAAAAATGCAACACCGGATCCACTTGAACCAACCAAAGCAGGCAATACATTTTGAAATATGAACCAAAATGGAAGATACCATTTTGCAGATATGTGCAACATCCTCATAAAGAATCCAAAGAACATAACAGTCATGATTTTTGCGTGCGGATACAATATCAGATATGCACCAAGTACACCAGAGATTGCACCAGATGCACCAATAGCTGGAATTGGACTCGATGGCCCTGATGCAATATGAGCAAGACCAGCTACAAGCCCCCAGAAAATATACAGAGCTAGATATTTTCCTCTACCAAACCTATACTCAATATTATCTCCAAAAATATACAAGAACAACATGTTACCACCCAAGTGCATTATTCCAGCATGAAGAAACATTGAAGAGAAAAGTGGTGCTATAACCCCATAATCTCTATCAATCAATCCTTCTGTTATATCAGCTGGAACTGTTCCGTATTGATGAAACAATATTGCAGCTCGTTGATTTGTAAATTCAAAGATTTGTCCAGTTGATGCAATTTCCCAGAGAAATATTAGAGCGTTTATGGCAATCAAAGCATAAGTTACTTTTGGTCTGTATCCTGCAGGTTTTGGATTTTCATCACGTATTGGAATCATTGAATGATAATTTCACACAGAAATTTGTATAATAAGATTTGTCAATTTTGAAAATCCATACAGAAATTATTCCTACTTTAATTACATATTGAATTTCCTGATGCAACATACTTCAAACAGGCTGAATATGACAGAGATACTTGTGCACGCTGCTTGTACTGATTTTATATGAGAATAGTTTCTAGACGGTTCTAAATTTAATCGGAGCAATTCTGGTTGTTATGATGATGCTAATTGCTATTATTAGAACCAGAATAGCAATTGATCCAAATTCTGGCACTACTACTACTCCTCTGGCAATTCCCAGTCTGCTTGAATCAGTCTTTTCATTAATTGTAATCGATTTGATGTCTATTTCTATAGTGTAAACATCATCGTTTGCAAAGGTAATTGATTGAGTATCAACACCACCAATTGCATCAAGAACAGTTTTTGAGAATGCGGCATTACCATTTTTGTCCAGTATTTTCATATCATATTTTACATCGCCTGCAACCTGTCCTCCTGAAAATGCATCATAAAATGTCACTTTGAGATCAGTCTTGGTGTTTGCCTTCAAATCATCTGGAGACCATTCAAGTTCAGCTCTGAATCCTCCAAAGTCAGTCAATATTTCAGTTGAGGTTTGTGCATCTGCAAAGCCTGGTGTGAGTGTAAAGTCCATTGTTTTTGTATCCGGAGAAATATTTTTTGCCATATCCAAGATATCATTTTTGTTAATCAGATAATGCAGTATGAGAGCGTCCTCTTTGGAATATGGATCTACTGCAAGCATTCTTCCAACAAGTGGGAATCCATTTACTTTGGCAGTAAATGTATTTGTGTCTGTAAATTCTTTGAATGACTTTGGAATTTGGATTTCTTCGTGTACGAAAATGTTTTGATTTTCAAACCTTGACACATCCCAGTTAAATGGCATAGAAAATGAAATTAGGTTTTTGGATTCATCGAATTCAAAGTCCTTTATCCTGTCATAATATGAAATTATTTCAGTGTCATAAGACTTGGTCTGATATTTAATTGGTGTTTTAAAAACATCACCCACACTTAGATAGGAATTAAATGTTGGTTCATTACCTTGTGCGAAAATATTCTTAGCTGCATCTACGCCAATGAATTTTATTTCAAAGTGATACAAGCCACCTTCTAAAAAGACTGGAGCGTCCACTCTTACCTCGTCATTAGTTGCAGTCCATCCGCCCAGAGTAGGCTCTATATCTCCGTAAGCTTGCCACTTTCCAGGCGTATCGGTTGGTTTGAATTTAATTGTTAAAAATCCGGATTTTGTGTAGAACAGCTCTCTCATCAGAAGTTTATCATCTTTTTTTATTTCAACAAAAAAGGAGTTGGACTGGATTGTCTGATTATTATTTGCGTCAAACAATCTAAGTTTCATAAATGTATCCTGAGCAGTATCAGAAATCAGAATAGGTGGATTGACTTGGATGAAAAGACTTGCTTGCCTATCACCTAGACTTGCTGGAGGTAGAATTTCCATCGTAAGACCATCTCCATATACTTCATAGGGCATGAATACAAGTAGAAATAAAAAAAATGTGAAGCTGACGAGTAATGGAATGTTCGTACTTTGAATAAGCCGCATACAATTGAGAACACTAAAAAGATTCTATTTAATCCTTAGTCAGATTCTTGCTAATGGTATAAATGATTGGTAAATGAAAACAAAGTAAGAAAAATGGATGGGTGGAAAAAAGTTTCTATTATTTTAGGTGTATTCGTACTCGTGTTGGCTACTTATTTTTCTAGTTTTGATACACAAAACAATAAAAGTTTAGCATATGAATATGGTTCTGTAGAGAATACAATAAAAGACATAACATATACAGCAAAATTTGTTTGCGGTTCTGTCTTTGGAAGTGAAGGCCCACTAAGGCCAGGTCATTATGATAGCGACATTAGTATATTTAACAGACAAAATTTTCCAATCACAATACTTTGGAATGCTATAATAAATGACGGAGCAAGCTCAAACGCCATTATAAAAAAATTAGATTCAGAAACGTCAATTGGTATAGTTTGTAAAGAAATTAGACAGCTATTTGGTGACAATAGTGAAAAACTTGTGGAAGGATTTGTGATAATTAGAATTCAGCTAGATTCTATGATATCATCAGATGGAAGTACGGTAATAAGAAATCTTTCAGAAGATGAGATCAATCTTCTTGATGTTCAAGTGTTCTATACAGCAAATGCTTTACCGACTCTTCCACATGAGGTCATAGTGGACAAGATCTCATTTTACATAATCCAAGATGGAACTGGTATGATTCCAAAAGAAATGATACGTAAACCACTTGATGTATCCATATCATCACAACTAAATGAGATATCAAATACAGAAATCAGAATAAAGAACATTTTAGCTGAGAAGTATAGTCTTTCGGATGAAGATTTGGAGAAAGTCATACTTAGGATAAAAGATGTATCCATAGGCGTAGGCGCCCTCATAGATGACCATGCCATATCATTACATGTGGTAAAGCCACAAGCAAGATCCTAATTCATGATATTCACATTAAAACATAAAACTGGTAAAATTCTTATTTGCAATTTAGAGAGGCGATAATATTGAGGATTCTTCTAACATTAGTTTTGTTGGCTATGACAATCTTTCCTGTATATGCACAAGAGCAATCCGAACAACGAGTCGTATCAACTGATAAAGGAGTCTTAGAGGTTGGTTTGTCTACTATTCCAGCACATCCACACCAAGGAGAACAAACAAAACTCAAAATTGATTTCATAAACAAGAACACAAAAACAATTCAAGAACATATAGATTATTCAATAACTATAACAAAAGGAAATGATCAAGTATTTGGAATTCCATTAACTCATACTGCCATAGGTTCTGTTACTATTCCATATGAATTTCAGGATGTGGGAGAGTACAAGCTTACTGTCGATATACAAGGAATAGTGTTTCAGCCAATTCCTACAGAAACAGCTTCATTTGCAATTTCTGTTGAAAAAGAATCACAGAAAAATGGGTGTCTTATTGCAACAGCAGCATTTGGATCTGAGCTTGCACCGCAAGTTCAGTTTCTAAGGGAATATAGAGACAATACAATAATGTCAACAGTAATAGGTTCAAGTTTTCTTAGTGCATTTAATTCTGTATACTATACTTTCAGTCCCACAGTAGCGGATGTGGAAAGAAATAATCCAATTTTACAAGAATCTATCAAAGCTGGAATAACACCTCTTCTTGGAATATTACAAATTGCAAAACTTTCTAGTGTTGGAGATGGTGAGACCGCAGTGTTGACATCAGGAACAATAGCATCAGCACTCATTGGTGCAACTTATCTTTGGCCGGTAGGTCTTGTAACCAAGTCCATTAGAGAAAACATCAGATATGGAATTAAAATTGCAGTGACAATGATTTCCATTTCATTAGTATTGACACTAATTTCAAGTGCAAGTGGAAATGTGCAGTTCATGATGATTTCAACATCAGCATTGGTTTTGTCTTTTGTAGGAACTGGTGCGATGTTTTCATCGTGGGTAATTTGGAGAATTGTACAGAAAGTAAAGATCACATTTTTATAAGACTCGCTTAAATATCCACACATGAAGTCAAAATCGATAGGTTCACTCTTTGTTGTTTTGACTCTTGTAGCTACAATTGTTGCAATTACACCAAGTGCTTTTGCTGATCATGCAAAAGTGGATGTAAGTATGCCAGCGGGTTCAGCAACACCAGGTTGTGAAGAAACAAACTCTTGTTTTGATCCAGCTGAAGCAACTATTGATGTAGGCAGCGAAGTCACATGGACAAATGATGACACAGCAGCACATACAGTTACAAGTGGAAATCCAACTGATGGACCAGACGGAACATTTGACAGCAGTCTGTTTGGACCAGGCAAAACATTTACTCACAAGTTTGAGGAAGCTGGAACATTCAACTACTTCTGCATGGTTCACCCATGGATGATAGGAATGGTAACCGTAGAGGGTGAAGAACATATGGAGGAGGAACATGTTGAAGATGGCGAAATGGCCATGGTATCAACCATGTCAGCTGATGGTTCAGTACATGTAGATATTGAATCAAGTATTCCAACTGCTGAAGAGGAAATGTCAATACATGTAACCTTCACTGATGCAGACGGAAATGCAATTGAGCATGTAAACTATGACATATCTGCAATGCAGGATGGAGTAGAGATACTTTCTGAATCAGGCATGCATGAGCATGCTGGCGAAGGAATGCACATTACTGATGTTTTAGCATCTGACAGTCCAGTAGATGTACAAGTAACGATACTTGGCATTGGACTTCCAGGTGAAGAAGCAAATTGGACAGGTCCAATAGGTGATGTCGTTTCCCTGCAAGTAGTTCCAGAGTTTGGTACTATAGCAACACTAGTGCTTGCAATAAGCATAGTAAGCATCATAGCAGTAACTGCAAAGAATAGAGTTATTCCAAAACTCTAAACCTTTATTTTCTTTTTATCATAGCAATTATCGCCAAGATTACCCCAGCTGCTCCAAGAGAAAGCCCAAATATTCCAAAGTTGTAGGCTGTTTCTGCGTTAAAGTCACTTGAGGTGGTATCCATACCACTAATCTTAGATTTTAGTGAAGTAACCTCTGTTTGTAATCCAGACATAGCATTCTTTAATGCTGCAACGTCTTGGTCTGATGAGCCTGTTGTGTCAGGAAATGCAAGTAATGATTTGTCTTCTACATCCTCAATAGTGATTTCAGAATTTATTGGAATTCCATTAATATCACCTTTTAATTCTACAACAAGACTTCCTGTTCGAGTTGGGATTATTTTAGAGTGATAATGTCCTGCCTGCGGATCAGAATCAATATCAAGTGTTTTTTCCAATCCACCAGATTTTACAGTTGCAACTAAATTCTTGAATGCGTTTTTGACACCACTTTGTCCATCTGATGTGTTTTCATTTATTTCAAAAGTAATTGCATTCATAAAACTAACAAGTGGAGGTTCATCTTGCCAACCTACTTCAATATCTAGATTTTCCACATTCACAGTCGTGTGTGCATATATTGAAGAAGATCCATTAACAAGTAATAGAGATAAAATGAGTACAAAAAGAGAAATTTTGTGCATGAATAACGTCTAACTATAACATGTTATTATCTTTGCTCAATCCTGGTACATACATAGAAGTAATCAATTGTTTAAATTATCATAGCAAGATCTTGTAATTGTGAAAAGACTTCTATTCTTTATTTCTATTATAGCTGTTTTTAGTTTTGGATCAGCACAGGCTCATCCAATTATAATAACTACAGAACCTGTACAATCTTCAAACATTTCAATAGGAACAGATCAGATAATAATTCGTTATTCTGAAGCACTCGAAGTTGATTATAGTACAATCAAAGTTCTTGATAACACTGGAAACCAAGTAGACAACAAAGATACAAAATACTTTGAAGGTGAAAACTCGCTTATTGTTACCACAAAGCCATTGAATGATGGCGTGTACACAGTAACAAGTAAAGTACTTTCTAAAGTTGATGGGCATTTAGTAGATGATGCTTTTGTCTTTTCTGTAGGTAATGCAAGAGTAGATCCATCTCTTTTAAAAGAAAAAATAGAAAAACCATCAATATATCTTCCAGAAGCTGCAGCTAGATTCCCAGGGTTAGTTGGACAAGTTGTTGTTTTAGGATCAGTTCTTTCTTCACTAGTAATTTGGAGGTCACTTAAAGCAAAAAAATCTATGAGAGAAAACTTTGAAGAGTTACAAAAAAGACATTCTAGTTTATTTTTAAAAATAACTGGCATTGGTTTGCTTTTGGTTCTTGCATCAAACATCATAATGCTTGCAGTTCAGGCAATAACACTACAAACCACAGCTTTTGAGGTAATACAGACTGGGTTTGGTACAACTTGGCTTGTAAGAATGATACTTACGATAATTCTGTTTGCAATATGGTTCTGGGCAGAAAAAAAAGTAATTATTGGAAAAATACAACAAACTCTAATTCTTGGATTCTCGCTTGCATTGATCTCAACTACAACAATGTTGGGTCATGGAACAGCAAGTATGCATGAACCTGCAATAGTATTAGATTATGCGCACAACCTTCTTGCTTCAGTATGGATTGGCGGCGTAATTTATGCTACATTTGTAATGATCCCCTCATTTTCTAAGTTAGAGTCTGACAAAAAAGAACGACTATCTCTATTGATCATCCCAAAAGTTTCTAGCATGATAATAATTGCAGTAGGAATTTTAATTATTACAGGTCCCACATTGCTTTGGTTTTTGGAAAGTAATGTAGGATTACTTTATGATTCAACATATGGTAAGTTAATTCTTGCAAAGATTGCACTTGGTACCATAATGGTAGCTATAGGAGGTTACAATCAATTCAGAATACAAAAGCAGGCAGAAAAAAATCTGGAATCTGGCAGAATATTTGTTTATAACAAATTTAGAAGATCGCTAAAAATAGAATCAGTAGTTGGAATAGTACTTCTAGGAGTAGTTGTATTGTTAGCAAACAGCTCACTTCCTGCAGGTGAGATACAAGAAGCACAGGCAGAAAATGTTTCATTTGGGTATCAAACATTGCAATTTTCAAGTGCGGCAAAGTTTGATATCTCCATAAATCCCCTCTCAACTGGCACAAATATAGTTACAACATCCATTACATCTCTTGATGGAAAACCACTTGATGACATATTTGATGTAATATTGAAAGTCTCAAATCCTCAGAAAGGTATCTCTCCAATAGATCTCAAATTATTACCAAGCAAATCTACAGATGTTAATTCTCCCGTAACACAGTATGTCGGTAATGCAACATTTGGTTTTTCAGGAACCTGGCATGTAGAAATCTTATCTTTACGAAAGCAAAATGCAAATGAAGCAATATCTTTTGATGTTGTAATAAAACCTCGTCTTTCTGAATTACAGACAAATATAGTCGAATATGGTTTCCCAGACACAAATGTTGCACCACTATATCCCATATTTGATGGCAAAAATACAATATGGATTAGCGATACTGCCAAGCCACGAATATGGAAATTTACTATTGATGACAAACAATTCAAGTCATACGAATTTGATGGACAAATTTCTGTAACATTAAACATAGACAACGATGGAAAGATATGGTATACTGACACGCCAAATTCAAGAATTGGATTCTTTGATCCATCTACAGAAAAATTTGAAAATATTGATCTTCCAATAAAATCTGTACCTATATTCACAGAAACTGATCTCAAAAATAACATCTGGGTTGCATTGGCAGATAGGAATATTTTATTAAAGTATAATCAGGATGAAAAGAAATTTGAAGAGTTTAAGGTCTCATCTGCTCCACAATCTGGAACAACTGCTCTAATTTTAGATAAATCGGGTGACATTTGGTTTACTGAGTCACAAGCAGGAAAAATCGGAGTCATTAATCCAGATACAGGAGAATCCAAAGAATTTGGGCCACAAGACCCACTAAAAGAACCTACAGCGCTTTTCTTTGATGAGAATGGAAATCTCTGGATTTCTGAACACATAGGGCTTGCAATTACAAGGTTTGATACACTTCTAGAAACATTTGAAAGAATTTCTCTGTCTGATAAAGATGCATTACCGTTTGGTATGACATCTGACAGGTTTGGCAACATTTGGGTTGGGCAACATACTACTAACAAGTTGGGCGTGTATGATCCTTACAATAATAATTTTAAAGAGATACCAATCCCAACTGAGCAATCATTTATACAATTTATCACCTCTGATGATAGTGGAAACGTTTGGTTTGCAGAACAACGTGGTCAAAAGCTTGGGATGGTTTCTATAACAGAGATTCCAAGACAGGCAATAGTTGCACAAAACAAAATATTTGAGATAAAATATGCAGAGCTTGTATCACCACTCATAGCTGCAGGCATTATTGCAACATCATTATTCTTTGTAAAAAGTATCAAAGATAAAAAAAGAATTAACAGTTTAGTAGATTAAGAAATAATTCAGTTGGATTTATGTTTGCTTTATGCTTGGAATTATTGTTTTATTTTTTATCAAACCAGTTGACCTGATTCCAAGTGAAACAGAAAAGATTGCAAGTGAAATTAGTACAATCATGCCACCAGGCGCTATGTTAAATGTGTAAGAAGTGAGTATTCCCATTACTACTGAAAAGACTGCAAAAATCATAGAAAGTATTGCAGTTTGCTTGAACCCGCGTGAAAACATCATTGCAGTTACATTTGGTATCACAATTAGTGAAGAAATAAGCAAAATGCCTACAAGTTGCATAGAGCTTACTACTGTTATTGCAGCAATTGTTACAAGCAGATAGTTCAATTTCTCAACTGGAATACCACTAACCTTTGCTTGTTCTTCATTAAAGGTAGTGTAAACTAGTTGTCTATACAATAATAGAATTACAATTAAAATTAAGCCTGCAAGACCTAGAATTAAAATTGTATTTTCTAAGCTGACAAGCAAGATACTTCCAAAAAGAAAACTGAATATGTCTACAGTAAATCCTCCTGCTAGGCTGATAAGAACAACTCCCATGGCAAGACCAGATGAAAGTAAAATTGCTACGGTTGCATCTCCTGAAATCTGAAACTTTTGTCTAATCTTGGTAAGCCCAAGTGCACTTGATACTGAAACTCCAAAAGCAATCCATGTTGGGTAAATTCCAAGAAATAGTCCAGCAGCTACTCCACCAAAAGCTGCGTGTGCAAGAGCATCACCAAAAAGTGAATATCTTCTTAGAACTAGGAAGAGCCCAACAACTGAGCACATAAGAGCAATAGCTATTCCTGAAATGAGTGCTCTATGCATGAATCCATATGAGAGAATTTCAAATACCATTCTAATCCTCATGGTGATGCATATGCATCTGCATTGATGATTCAGAGTACATTTTTAGTAGATCTTCATTATGGAAGAACTCGTCAGATATACCATGAAAGAATAGAGTTCTGTTAAGGCAAGCTACTTTGGTTGCAAGTTTTGCAACTGCATCCAAATCATGTGATGACCAGATAATTGTGATGTTTTCTTTTTGATTTAGATCATGTAGAATTTGATAGAATAATTCTTTACTTTGTGAATCAATTCCAGTAACAGGTTCATCAAGAATTAGGATTTGCGGATCATTTACAAGAGCTTTTGCAATAAAGACTCGTTGTTGTTGTCCTCCAGATAGGTCACCAATTCTTCTATGACTTAGTTCATGAAGCCAGACTTTCTGAAGGGCTTCATCTATCTTATCATTTTTTGAATTTTTTGTCAGGCCCATCCCAACAACTTCATATATTGTAGCTGGAAAATTTTTTTCAAAGATAGGTTTCTGTTGTACATATCCTATCTGTTGAAGATACTGTTTTGATTTTCTTATGTTTGCACCAAAAAATCTAATTTCGCCTTTGTAGCTATTCAAAAGCCCAAGCATGCAGCTAAAAAGAGTGGTTTTCCCTGCTCCATTTGGACCAATTATACCCAAAAAATCCTTAGATTCTACAGAAAAGCTGACTTTGTCTAGAGCCAAAACACCTTGATAGTCTACAGTTAGATTTTCAATCTCGACTACTTTCATGAACAAAGTTCCTCCTTTAGATTAGCTAGGTTTTGCTCCATTTTACTAATGTAGTCTTTATTTTCATCAGGAATTTCTATTGGACTTAGAACCAGTACTTTTCCTCCAATCTCATTAGCTAAAACTTCAGATATTCTTGGATTGACTGCCTCCTCAGTGAAAATTATATTCAAATCAAGACTTTTTGCATTTTCAATAATTTTTTGCAAGGTTGCTGCAGTTGGTTCTGCTTGGGGATTAACTCCTATTATGGTATGTTGATTTAGATCATATTCTTTTGCAAAATAAGCAAATGCGTTATGAAAGGCGATGAAATCTTTTTTATTGCATGTAGATAGATCTGTTCTAATCTTATTATCAAGCATGTTCAATTTTGAGTTGTATACATCAGCATTTTTGTTATAATATTCTGCATTTTTTGGATCAAGTTTTACTAATGCGGATGCTATGTTTTCTATTTGTTTTTTAGCTAAGACTGGATCAAGCCAGATATGTGGATCTTTGTTAAGGCCGTCATTAAGTTTTTCATCTTGATATTTGTAGTTTTCAAGAATGTCTGAACTTTCTATTAGTTCTATACCATTACTTGTATCAATAATTACTGTATTTTGATTATTAGTAACAAAATCTTCAAGCCATGTTTCAAAACCTACACCATTAATTATAATTATATCAGCTTGTTGCATTTTTTGAAGATCTTGTATTGTAGGTTCCCAGTCATGTGGTTCTATACCGGCTGGAGTAATTGTAGAGACATCTATCTTTTCTTTGCCAATTTCTTTTGTAAATTCATAAAGTGGATGAAATGAAACAAGTACTGTAATTTGTTGTTCCCGATCAAAGCCTGTGGTTTTGGTTTGTTCAGAAAACCAAAGTGCAGATGCAGAAAAAGGAATAACTATTGCAATAACGATGATTGCAGAACTTGTGTTCCTATTCATGTCCTCTGTTTTAAAGAGTTATTAATAAATCTTGAAAAAATTAATAATAATTACTGCTAAACATATAAGATAGTTAATAATATCCAAAGCATGACAATAGTTTCTATTTCACTAAATGATGAAATTCTTTCTGAAATTGATAAGCTACAAAAATCCATGGGGTTTTCAGGTAGATCTGAAATTATACGAGCGGGAATTAGAAACTTAATTGCCGAAGAAAAACAACGAAGTAATCTTTCTGGTTTAATCCATGCCATACTGATGGTTATTCATAATGAAGAATCAGAGCAAATAGTTACTGGAATAAAACACAACCATGAAGAATTGATAGGTACGCATCTACACAGTAAGATAGAGGGGAATAAATGCATGGAATTATTTTTGTTGCATGGAGAAGCGGATAAGGTAGACGTGATGACAAGAGATTTCAAAACAAATAGAAAGATGGAACATGTTAAACTGGTTATAACCTAGATTATCTGTGTTAATAATATAGCAGAAGCTTATATTCGGAACAAAGAGAAAAACCATGTTGAATTATAAAATTTTTGTTGGCTTTTTTGTTTTACTGATTATCACGCCATCAATAACTCAAACATTTGGTCATGGCCTAAGTATTGATACCCCTCCTCCTGTAAACTATCAAGGACGTGACATTACAATTACCGCAGAGATGCTTCCAGCTTTTTATGATGATGAAGGAATTGATAAACAGATCAAGGTACGTGCATTCGATCCCAAAACAGGCGAGAATATTAAAAACGTAAATTTTCTGATAGGGCTAAATTATAAAGATGAAATGATTTTCAGAAATTTTTTCTTTACTCAAGATGGAGATTTGACAATCAAGGTATACCCAACTGGTGAGGGCGAAATTGAAATTACTGGTGAAAAAGAACCATTACTTGGAGGTTGGACTGCTACAGATGCAAAACCAATAGAATTGAGAGGGCCTGTCTTTAATTCTGGTGGTTTGTATCATTTAGAAATAGCAATACGTACTGTGGATGAACCAGATAACTTACTTGATGAACCAATAAGATATGATGCATACATCAGTATTGGTCATACTACTTATCATGATCAAAAAACAAAAGATGGTCAAGATGTGAAATTTAGAGTAAGATCATATTACGATACAATAACAAATTTCGAATACAATTCTAATGAGAACAGCATATCATTTGAAATGCCATTTGATTGGAGTGAGCAAAACATTAGCCAGATTCCATATGTGCATGAAGAATTATTATTTCCAAAACATTTTGCAGATCTTCTAGTACCAAGTTACAATGGTCAGGTAAACGGTATTGATTTATTCAGATCATCAATTACAGTAGATGATTATTCTGTTGAGGATGGTAGGATAGTACATTTCTTACTAGTACAAGATCAACTTAAAATTCTAAGAGATCAACAAAAAAAAATCGGTGATTTACCAAACTATATGAAGTTTAAACTAATTGCAAGTGATGAAATTAAATTTCCACTTGCTGCTTTGACTAATAATCAACAATTTCAGGTGGATCTTTCATGGGATCCTCAAGTGATCCAGCTTGGCCAGAAAACAAAATTCATCTTTACAATAAGAGATCCCACAACACTTGAAACAAAGCAACACTCAACATATGATTTTGTTATACTTCAAAATGGAAAAGAAATTCACAGGGCTTCTGGAAATGCAGTAATTGGTGGTGGATTTGAAGACTATACTTTTACCGAAGGTCAAACAGGTCCTACCATTATTAGATTTGAAAAAATTGCCGGTACATCAGCTTCAACACAGTTTGCTCTAGTAGCAGTTCCTGAATTTGGTTCACTTGCTATTTTGATCCTCATATTTACAATGAGTTTTATCATACTGTTGAAAAGATATCCAAAGTTCTGCTCAAGTAAATAATCAGAAACCCTTCTCATTCAATATTAGAGCAAGAAGGGCTGCACGCGTATCCTTACCATATTCTGCTTGTTTGAAATATTTTGCATGTTTTGTGGTGTCTACTTCCGGTGAAATCTCATCAACACGTGGTAGTGGATGCATTATGATAGCATCTTCTTTCATTTTCTTTATTATTTCAGGACCAATTTTGTAGCTACCTTTTACTTTATTATATTCTTCAGAGTCTGCAAATCTTTCTTTTTGTATTCTTGTTACATATATGACATCAAATTCGTCTAGATTTTCCTCTAGACTGGTTGATTCTATATATGATAGTCGTTTTTTGATTTCATATGTAGAATCAGCCCTAATCTTTAGTGCCTGTGGTGAAATAAGATGCACATCAACCTTGTAGTTACCAAGTGCATATAACAGAGAATAAACGGTTCTGCCATATTTCAGATCACCAACTATTGCTATTTTCAAGCCATCAATTTTCTTTTTTTCTTTTCTGATTGTATAGAGATCTAGAATTGCTTGTGTTGGATGCTCTTCTGTTCCACTACCTGCGTTTATCATTGGTTTTGTAGAAACTTCAGCTGCGAATCTGCTAGAACCATCAAGTGGATGTCTTAAAACAAGGACGTCTGAATAAAGCGACATTATTTTTACAGTATCAGCAAGACTCTCGCCTTTTTTTGCAGATGAAGAAGAGGCATCAGCTATTCCTATAGATGTTCCGCCTAGTGATGCCATTGCGGCTTCAAAGCTAAGTCTTGTTCTGGTACTTGGTTCAAAGAAAAGATATCCTAATGTTTTCCCACGTCCAAGCTCGCGTCTCTCGTTTGGATTCATCTTAATTATTTTATCAGTAGCATCAAAAATAGTATCAAATTTTTGCTTATCAAAATCACGTATTGAGACAATGTCTTTTTGGAAAAAAGAATTGCTCATTCCAGTTCAATAATATATATGAGTACTATACAAAGTATTCCAATGTCAGAGTCTGATCTTATTGTTAGACGAATTAAGGATGGAACGGTAATTGATCATATTGAAGCTGGGAAGGGTCTCAAAGTTCTGAATGCACTTGAGATAGATGGGAAAGATGGGAATGTAATTACAATAGCGTTGAATGTTCCAAGTGCAAAGGTTTCAAAAAAAGACATCATAAAGGTAGAAAACAGATTTCTAAAAGATGATGATACAAACAAGCTGGCATTGATTGCGCCAAAGGCTACTGTTAACATAATCAAGGACTACAAGTTAGTTGAAAAAAGGCGTGTCACTTTGCCAAATGAGATTGAGAGAATTTTCAGATGTTCTAATCCTGACTGTATAACAAATAGTGGTGAAGACATCGAATCAATAATGGATGTTGTGGACAAAACAGGACTTGTCCTTCGATGTAGATATTGTACAAGAATTTTAGATGTGAACGAGTTAAAGTATTACTAGTTTATTGTCCTAGGATGATAAACATCATGACAATACCGTAAATTGCAATTGATTCAACCATACCTACAAAGATGAATACTTTGGATTGTAGAGCCGGGTTTTCACTAATTACAGCAAGACCTGCAGAACCCACATAACCTAGACCCACACCTGCACCAAGTGCCGCAAGACCGAATGCAAGACCTGCACCTATTAACTTAGCAGAATTATCTCCTGTAGAACTGGTTGCTGATTCTTGAGCAAATGCAAATCCAGTCAATCCAGAAATAGATATGACCAATGCAGCAATAAGTGCATAGACTGCAGATTTCATTCTCAAAATAGGCTCCTTCTCATGCCATATTTAAATCATGATATAATATTCGATCAGATTTTGTCAAGAGTTTTCTTTTTGAAAGTTTTCAGATCATCTTTTATGGTCTTGCCAAATGATTCGTGATCTTGATCCAATCTTTGTTTTACGTCTTCAAGTAATTTTTTAATATCTTCTTTTGCCATTATGCTTTTCTCTTTTCAATGACCGCTTTGACTTTTTTTAACCTTGCGAATTCTTCTCGTTCTCTTTCTTCAAGTGTAGAAAGTATAAATTTTACTCGTAGTTGATATTGCGGAATGATAACATTTTCAAGTGCATTAAGTAGTTTCTGGGTTTTTTCTAATGCCTTTGCAAGACTGAAGATAGAATTTTCATATTCAGCTGCTTTACAGATTTGTGAAAGCATTGTCTTGATTTGCTTTGCTGCTCTATCAATTGATGCGTTTGTATCAGCAAATCCATAAGGCATAGACTTGGTACCAGTTTCTTTGACAGTAAGAGCAGGAATTGATACATCTACTACACGTTTGACTGTTACATCTACTTGCATTACAGCAGGTGTGGATTGTGCAACCGAGTCAACAGTGTTTGTACCTAATGAAAGATATGCATCATTAACTGATCTGTATATGTCTTGAAGTGGATTCCAAATGTCTCCCCTGGCCTTTGTTGCTTCATTAATCATCTCGTCTATTCTTTTTAGTAAGACCTCACGCTTGTCGTCAAGAATTTTTTGTACCATCTTTGCTACTTGGCTTGAGCGTTTGTACTTGAGAAGCTCTATTTTTGTTGCAGTGACATTTTGTCCAAAGGACATTTAGCTCGCCTTGTAATATTGATCGATAAACTTGTCTTTGACTTTGTTAAGCTCGTTTTTAGGTAAGATAGATGCTGTCTTCCATTCTAATCCAAGTGTTTCTTCTAGAACTCTATTTTCATCTACACCTTGTGACAAAACATTTTGTTCAAATGCATCTCCTACATCCATGTATTTTATATCAACACCAGTAAGCCCTGCTTTTCCTACAATTTCGGAAAGCGCTCTTACTTCTTGTGCTCTTGAATAAGCATCATACATTTGGTTAGCAATCTCCATGTGATCTGCACGTGTTTTTCCTTCACCGACACCATCTTTCATGATTCTGCTAAGACTCATAAGCACATTAACTGGTGGATAGATTCCTTTTCTGAACAAATCTCTACCTAACACGATCTGTCCTTCTGTGATATATCCAGTCAGATCAGGAATTGGATGTGTAATATCATCAGCTGGCATACTAAGTATTGGCATTTGTGTTACGCTTCCCTTTTTATCACGTAGTCTTCCTGCTCTTTCGTAAATTGTTGAAAGATCTGTGTAGAGATATCCCGGATATCCTTTTCTTCCAGGTACTTCTTCTCGTGCTGCACTAATTTCACGTAGGGCTTCTGCATAATTTGTCATGTCTGTAAGTATGACAAGTACATGCATACCAAGGTCATATGCAAGATATTCAGCTACTGTGAGTGCTACACGAGGAGTAATGATTCTTTCAATTGCAGGATCATCAGCTAGATTAAGAAATAATACGCTTCTTTTGAGAGCACCAGATTCTTCAAGACTTCGCTTGAAATATTGTGCCTCACTGTATTGCACTCCAATTGCTGCAAAGACTACAGCAAATTCTTCACCACTTCCAATTACTGTTGCTTGCCTTGCAATCTGAGCAGCTAAGATGTTGTGTGACATTCCAGAACCAGAAAATATTGGAAGTTTCTGGCCTCTGACTAGTGTCAACATTCCGTCTATGACTGAAACGCCAGTTTGGATAAAGTCTTTTGGATAATCTCTTTGTTCTGGATTCATTGGCTCACCGTTGATATCTAAAAATTTAGAAGCAATTGGATCAGGAAGTCCATCATTTGGTCTTCCAAGTCCATCAAATACTCTACCAAGAACTTCAGCAGAAACTGGCATTGTCATTGTTCTTCCAATGAATTTTGCTTTTGTTCCAGAAATTGAAAGACCCGTTGTTCCCTCAAAAACCTGAACTACAGCTTTTCCAAATCCAACTTCCATAACTTTTCCTAGTCTTTTTTCTCCACTTGTTGTCTGAATTTCCACAAGCTCATCAAATGAAGCCTTGTCTACTCCATCAACAATAACAAGTGGTCCTTTAATTTCTGCAATTTTACTGTATTCTATTCCGCCTTCTAATGTCAAGTTGCGACTTTCACTCCCATGATATTTTTGAATTGTTCATCCATCAATGAATCAAGTTGATCAAGCTTTGCAATTTGATCGTCAGGAACTTCCATTCTTGCTTTCAGCATGTTACTAATTACAGACATGGCACGAATATCTGGAAGAGTTGCACCTTCTCTTAGTGCACGTTGACCTCCTTTGTAGAAATTAACCATGAGTTTTAGAAGCTTAAGTTGTTTTTTAGGGCTGCAATAGGTATCTACGTTATCAAATGAGTTTTGTTGTAAGATTCCTATCTTTATCATTCTTGCTACTTCCAAGATGAGTTTTTCTTCATCTGGTAGTGCTTCAGGTCCTAGCAATCTTACAATTTCTTTGAGAGTGTCTTCTCTTTGTAATATTGAATATGCTTCATTTCTAAGATGTAACCATTCATCACTAACATTTGCACTCCACCACTTTGCAATATCAGAAAGATATCCAGAATAGCTATTCATCCAATTGATTGATGGATAGTGTCTAGAATATGCAAGTCGTGCATCTAGTGCCCAGAAAGTCTTGATGAATCTAATTGTATGAGTTGTTACTGGCTCTGTAAAGTCACCGCCAGATGGTGATACAGCACCAACAAGAGTTACAGAACCTTCTCTTTCTGGACTGCCAAGAGCACTTACACGTCCTGCTCTTTCATAAAATTCTGCTAATCGTGACGCAAGATATGACGGATATCCTTCTTCTGCAGGCATTTCTTCAAGTCTTCCACTCATTTCTCGCAAAGCTTCTGCCCATCTGCTTGTAGAATCTGCAACAAGTACGACATGTTTTCCCATGTCTCTGTAATATTCAGCAATTGTAACTCCGGTGTAGATACTTGCTTCTCTTGCTGCCACTGGCATGTTACTTGTATTTGCAACAAGAACAGTTCTTTCCATCAAAGGTCTTCCAGTGTTTGGATCTTTTAGGTGTGGGAATTCTACAAGGACTTCAGTCATTTCGTTTCCTCTTTCACCACAGCCGATGTAAACTACTACTTGAGAATCTGCCCATTTTGCAATTTGGTGTAGTGTTACGGTTTTTCCAGTACCAAATGCACCAGGAATAGAACCTGTTCCCCCCTTTGCTATTGGAAAGAATGTGTCAATGACACGTTGTCCTGTAATTAGTGGAACTGTAGGATCAAATCTCTGCTTATATGGTCGTGGTTTTCTTACTGGCCATCTATGATACATTTTAAGAGGAATTTTCTTTCCATCGCTTTCTGTAACGGCTATCTCTGTCTCAAGGTCATATTCACCCTCGCTAACAATGCTAGTAATTTTGCTATCAGGATGATCAGGTGGAACAAGAATGCTGTGTTTGATTAATTGAGTTTCGTCAACTGTGCCAAGTACATCTCCTCCTTGTATTTTATCACCTACTTTGACGGTTGGTGTAAACTTGTATTTTTTTGTCATATCTACAGGAGTTGTTGTTACACCTCTGCCTATGAAAGCTCCAGATTTTTTTGAAAGTTCGTTTAGTGGTCTTTGTATTCCATCATAAATTTGTCCAATGATTCCGGGACCGAGTAAAACACTCAATGGATTACCTGTACCAACAACTGGCTCGCCTGGTTTCAAACCACTTGTTGATTCGTAAACTTGGATAAATGCAACATCGCCTGTTAGACGAATTACTTCACCAATAAGATTCAAGTTTCCTACAGAAACAGTTTCATACATTTTTGCGTCAGACATGCCATCTGCTTTAACTGCAGGACCGCTAACCCAAACTATTTTTCCTTTTGCGACCATAGCTATCTGCCGAATCTGATTGCAATGTCTTTCCTTATTAAAGGCTTTAGACGTTCGATTCTTGCATCGATTGTATTATCAAAGCTCATCGATCCATCTTTTGATTTTACTATTACACCACCAAGACAATTAATTGTGTTAGAAGATAATGTTGCTCCAGGAAATTTAGACAAAATTGATTGGACGACTGATTTGTCTTTTGAATTACATTCTATAATAATACTGGAAGTACCAAGTCCTTTTACTGATTCATCAAGCAATTGAGTGACAAGTTTTGTATAATCCTCATTTCGTACCAAGTCATTTAGTTTTTCTATAGCCTTGGTAAAGACTTTTTCAACTGATTCTTCAACAAGCAAGAGTTGTTTGTTTCTAGCCTCAAGAGCAGCATTTCCTATGATTTGTTTTTGAAGTTTGTCTGCCTCTTTTTTACTATCTGCAAGTATCTTATCATATTCTTGTTCTAGTGAAGATAGTGAATTAGAAAGTGCGTTTTTCGAGTCATCAAGTGACTGCGCTAAGCTGACAAGTAGCTCGTTTTCAGATTGGTTCAGAATCTTGTCAACAGTTTTCTCTAATGCGGGGCTAGATGTCAACGATCAGGCGTTTATTGCTAACAGATTTTAATGTTTTGACCAGAAAAAAAATTCTTAGAAACGTTTTAAAAACGTGAAACCAACCGAGAATCTATCTTGACTGTAGCAGATCTTATGTTAGGAACGATTATTGTACCAAGAACAGAGTCTCCAGAAGCGATATCAAGATTAACTGAATTTGAGTGGTTTCATAAAATAGAAACTCAGAATGATATGGTAACTCCTGAAATTGATGATTTATTATTAAAAGCTCAAAAACTCTATCAATCAGTTGACGAAGTTGTGAAAGGTCTTCAGATTCCTGCACGAGTTGGAATAATGGAAATTTTGTTCAAAGGTTTGGTGATAAAAAGAAACCAATACAAGCTTGATGAAATTGCAACGATGATTAATGATTTAGAGGGAAAAAGTCATGCTGTAATAGATGAACCAGCAAAACTTCTAGAAGATTATGCCAATACAAAACGTTCACTTGAAGAATATATAGGTCTAAAAGAAACACTTGGGGTTGCAAAAAAACTGAATGTGAATTTAAGCAATCTTGGGCAAATGAGATATTTTTACACAAATCTATTTGTAATAAATTCTTCAGATTTTGCTGAGATTAGTCGTACCCTAGAAGGAATTACAATTTTCAAGTATGAGTTGGACAGTAAATTAAAAACAGCGATCATAGTTTTTACTGATGCACCAGACTCTGAGAGAGTTCTTAAGGTTCTTCGAAGCTTCAATGCAAATCCATTTATAATTCCACAAGGAATACCACAAAATCCAAGTCAAGCATACAGCTTGGTTGTTTCAAAAGTTACTGAACTTACTACAAAAGAAAAAAAGCTTGCAAAAGAACTTTTAAGAACTAAAAAGAAAATTCGCGGTCTAATCTTATCATTGCATGAGGGTTCTGGCATTGCAAAAGATGTACTTGAAAAAATGCGCAAACCTGGTGGGACAAAAAGATTTGCAGTAATACAAGGATACATTCCACGTGCAATGGAAAAAAAATTCATAGATACTACAAAGAGATGGATGTCAGTAACTGAAGAGATTACAGACCCCAAAATACTCAAGGAGACTCCAATCCTTTTTGCCAATAAGGCATGGACTAGAACTTTTGAAGTCATTACAGAAAGTCAAGGCATACCAAAACGTGGGGAAGCAGATCCAACTCCAATGATTGCCATCATGTGGCCAATATTCTATGGAATTATGTTTGCTGATTTTGGTCATGGATTCTTACTTATGCTCTTAGGATTATTGTTCAAATTCAAAGGTCAGGGAACACTTGCAAAATGGGGAATGTTGATTGCCATATCAGGTGGTTCAGCAGCATTTGCAGGAATATTGACCGGTGAGGCGTTTGGTTTTCATTTAGAAGAGTTTGGTCCAGTGCATGCACTTTTAGAAGAAGACGGACCCTTACATTCTGTAAAATGGTTAGTAGGAATCATCAGTGTAGCTGAATTAAACTTTGAACAAGTAATTAAGATTCTAAAAGTTTCGATATTTCTTGGAATAGTACATCTAGTATGGGCATTTATCTTACACATTAGAAGACTTTATCGAAGAGGCGACAAGCTTACAATGTTTACAGAAGCTATTCCAACTCTTGTAATGTATGGTGGAGTCGTAGCTATTATGATGACTGCAATTGGTTCTGGCTATGATATAATGAACATGTATTCACGTGTTCATAATGAACCTGTTCCATGGGTTACCATACTTGTTGGAGATTGGGCACGTGTTTGGATTGTTGCCAGAATTGCGATACCTGTAACCATTGGTTGCATGGGAATGATAATGGTTGGCGGAATACTTCACAATAAAAAACATCCAGGAGAAGGAGGTAGTGTCATGAATGTCGTAATCGAAGTACTCTTGGTAAAAACAGTCGAGCTCTTATCACACACAATTAGCTATGCAAGAATTGGCATTATGCTTCTTGTTCATGCAGCGCTTTTGCTTACTGTGAATAATTCATATCATTCAATGGGAGGATCAGAATCACTTGGAGGACTTGCATTGATAATTGGTGGAAACCTTGGAATAATGATGATTGAAGGTTTGATTGTATACATCCAGTCTTTGAGGCTTCATCTTTACGAGTTCTTTACAAAGTGGTACGATGGTGGAGGAAAACCATTCAAAAAAATGGCACCAGAAATGTTATACAACCAACTTTTGTGGAAGAAAAGAGACTAAACCACTGGAAGTTCTAATCTATTTCCCCATTCTCCCCATGAACCTACATAGACTTTAACATTTTTGAATCCAAGTTTTTTGAGAGCTAGAAATGAATTTGCGGCTCGATAACCTCCTTGACAATAAGTTACTATCTCATCATCTTTTGATATTCGTTGATAGAGCTCAGAAAGTGATTTGTTATTTTTCATAGTTCCATCTTCTGTAATGTTAAAGTTCCAATCTACGTTTATCGCATTTGGAATGTGACCACTTCTTGCAGATCGTATTACTGTTCCATTAAATTCTTCTTGTGTTCTAGCATCAACAAGTTTTATTTTATCTAAGTTTTTTTTAATGTATTCGTATCCGGCAACAATATCTTTGTTAATTTTTCCAGAAAACTTTGCAGGTTTGAAACCATTTGTTTTTGTTTCTAAAGGAAGATTTTCTCTTTTCCATTTTTTCATTCCGCCATCAAGCATGAAAACTTGTGTATGTGAAAAATATAACAAGAGCCATACACCACGAGCTGCACCCATTCCAGAGACTTCATCATAGAATACAACTTTCTTTTCTTTTGTTATTCCAACGTAAGAGAAAAGTTTTTGCATTTCCATGTCAAACGCTTTCATTCCTTCTTTTGATGTATCAGACCAATGATAGTAAAACAAATCTAGATTTACAGCATCTGGAATATGTTCAATAGAATATTCTTTGTATGATCTTGCATCAATTAAGATCAAATTTGGATCTTCAAGGGTTTTTGCTAAATCATCTACAGTGATAAACATGGATTGGATTTAGTTGACGATATCTAAATTCATTTCACAATGAGATAGTATTAGAATAAAAAGGAAAGTGTTAGCGTACTATTCGTTTACGTACGCTCTTTCGCCATGCTGTGCAATATCAAGACCGATTTCTTCCTCTTTTGGAGTAACGCGTATACTGCCTGGCCACACTGCATCCATAATTTTGATTATGATTGCCGTAATACCAACTGCCCAAGCCATTGCTGCAAATGCACCAATTGCGTTGTTCAATAGTTGTTGTGGGTTTCCAAAGGCAAGTCCATCAGCGCCCCATGGTGTGAATCGCTTTTCTGCGAATGTACCAGTAAGGAGTGCGCCTACTAATCCTCCAATGCCATGTACTGCCCATGTATCAAGTGCATCATCCCATTTGCGTCTGTTCTTAAACAGTACTGCACCATAACATATGGTCGATGCTGCAATACCGATAATAAGAGCGGACATTGGTGACACAAAACCTGATGCCGGCGTAATGGCTACAAGACCGGCTACAGTACCAGTTGCTGCACCGATTGTTGAGGGTTTTCCTGTATGGGCCCATGATACTAACATCCATGTAACAGCTGCCATTCCTGTTGCAATTTGTGTTGCAACAAATGCACTTGTTGCATTTGTAGCAGCTGCTCCTGCAGATCCAGCGTTAAAGCCGAACCATCCAAACCAGAGCAAGGCTGCACCAAGAACTATCAGTGGTACGTTGTGAGGCTCCATTGGAACTTTTCCATATCCTAATCTTCTGCCTAACATCAGAGCTACAACTAGTCCTGAGAAGCCAGATGTGATGTGGATTACAGTTCCACCTGCAAAGTCAAGCGACGGAAGTGCGCCTGTCCAGCCTATTGCGGTGCCACCAGTTCCTAGAGACCAAGTCCAGTGAGCGGCAAAGTCATACACGAATGTTGCCCATAGAAGTATGAAGATCACGAATGCACTAAACTTCATTCTTTCAGCTAGTGCTGCTACAATCAATGCGGGTGTAATTATAGCGAACATCATCTGGAATATCATGTATGTCTGATGAGGAATAGTTGTTCCTGTAATTCCACCGTAAATATCCGATGGAACGTCATGAAGGACGTTATTCAGGCCTACCCAGTCTAAAGTTCCTATAAATCCATTTCCTGCATCTGGACCAAAGGCAAGACTGTATCCCCATAGAGTCCATTGTACTGCAATGATTCCAGTTGTGATGAATACCATCATAACCGAGTTGACTGCATTCTTTGATCTTGAAAGTCCAGCATAGAAAATTGCTAGTCCAGCAGGTGTCATTACCAACACAAGTGCAGAAGATGTCATCATCCAAGCGTTATCACCAGTGTCTAGACGACATGGAATTAGATTTCCATCTTCACCCACTATGTGATTTCCGCCTTCATCTTTTTCAAAGCAATGATATTTCACTGCAGGATCGTCTGCTGTATAAGCAGAGGCGTTTCCTGAGAAACTTATTGCTAGTAGCGCCGAAGCTACTATAACAGCACTTATGGTAAATACCTCTGACCTTCGTGCTCTCTTCCAAAACATTGGTTAGCTTTCTTTATCGAAAGTATAAAAGACATTGTATCATATTAAACAATTTTTATGATATATCATTGAGGCGATAAAGTGTTATATTGTATCATATTATGATACTAACGTAAAATGAATATTTTATATCATAATTGCCGAATTTATCGACTTATTTTCATTCAGTCTAAGAACTTGATCTAATGAAATTGGGGTTGTTTGTTTGAAAAATCTGGAAGTGCCTACGAAATTAGAAGACAAACCAAAACTATCTATTTTTAAGACCTTCAAAACAAAAAGAGAAGAGCTTACAGGTGAAGCAATGCGGCAGAGATCAATTATCGCAAATCTAGCAACCGAAACAAGACATATGATGAATACAAGAACGTCTTTAGCTCATAAGGTTGCAGAAAAGAGTAATACTGTTTGGCAAAATGTTTATTCTGGAATTTTTAGAGATCTTGATGAAATCTTAGTTCCACTTGGAATTGTGGAAGAGGCAGGAAGATTACCCTTAAAACGAGGACCAAGAGCTTTGCAAGAACACGGTGTACCGTATTACAAACTCACAGAAAGTGGTATGTTAGTAGCTGCATCTCTTGACGAGTTAAAAGACGAAAGAATTAAGATTCTTAAGAAATTCTTTGATAATTATGATATAAAGGAAAAAGAATTCAAAGAAGTGATTCTTACACTCTTGAATATTGTGCCAAATTTTGTTTTTGCATTACTAAGAAAATACACAGAAGCATATGCTAATGGAGAAATAGATAAACTCATTCCGTTTAATTCAAATCGTTTAAGGTATGCTCTTGATGGTACAATGGCAATTTATGGAGAGCTTTTGGAAGGATTTTCTACCCTGTCAAGTTCTGATCGTGAAGCTGTCATCAGTTTTTTCCGGTCTCATCTCATCTCCAAACATTAAAATCCTTACCCAAAAGAAGTTATATTAATGGGCATAGGGGCTCCTCAGAAAATATTTGGTTCTGTAAAATCTTTTAGTGCCCGTGGTAGGCTTCTTTCAAGAGGAGAGTTACAAACATTAGCTGAATCACGAAACTTAGATGAGCTTGTAACAAGAATAAAGAGTACTGTATACGTTAATGCCGTTTCAAAGATTACAAAACCAATTACCGCTGAAAAAATTGAATCAGCTCTTAGAAGTCATCTTGCAGATATACATTATTCACTTGCAAAATCTCTAGGTGGGGGTTCAGAAGTTCTAAATGTATACTACCTAAAATTTTTGATCTGGAATTTGAAACTGATTTTCAAAGGAAAAGTCTTGGGAAGATCATACGAGGAAGTAGAACCTTATGTAAACCTGCATGCGGAAGAACTGATAGGACGACGTGATATAGTCGTAAAAGCACTTGTGGCAAAGGATATGGAAGAAGCTGTATCAAGTCTTGCAACAAGTGAATTTGGTGAAGAAATTGCGAAAGCAGTTTCGTTGTATAATGAAAAGAAGAATCTACAGGTATTCGATACATATTTGGACAAAGTTTTTTACAAACAACTAGACAGGGCATTAAAAGCGTCAGGAGAACATGATCTTGTCCATCTGATAGGAATGGATATTGATTTTTACAATTTGCTTAGTATTCTACGCGGAAAATTCTGGGGACTTGATGAACAACAGGTGCAGGATCTCATAGTCACCCATACAACATCAGCACCAAAGGATTTGCTTGGTAGAATGATAAGTGCAGAGTCAGTGAAAGATGCAATGTCAGAACTTTTAAGCACTGCTTACAAAGATTTAGTTCCACAAATCGATAATGCAATTGATGCATTATCAGAATTTGAAAGAGCCTTTGAGCTTGCCATTTACAAAGCAATCAATAGAACTTTTACTAAAATGTTCAGCTTTGCAACAGTAATTGGAATTTTGAAACTAACAACATATGAGATAAGAAACATATCAGCAATTGCGTTTGCGGTAGAACAACAGATACCTGTACAAACAGTAATGTCAAAGCTTGTTATAGCAGAATAGCAGTTTTTCTATAATTGATAAATTTTACCTGAGAATTCATGATTTTTGTTATTTCAGTGATTTAGTTTGAAAAATTTTCTCCCATTTGGCTTCCAAAGTGAATTTAACCCGTGTAATTTATCACATATTAGTAG
>CAYGLP010000010.1:0-39959 GCA_964350965.1 uncultured Nitrosopumilaceae archaeon
TGATGGTTGCAATTTCGGTAGTAGGTGGCATTTTGATATTTGTTTTTGCTCAAGACTTCTTTACATCATCAAATGTTAGTGGCCCTTCCATAGATTCATTACAACTCTTTGGATATGATGCAAGTGATGCTGTCAGTTTAACCACACATGCAGCTACCACATTGACAAGTGCAGGCGGTTTAGTGAATCAGAAACTAGACGATGGTGAAGCATTCGCACTCTACATTCGTAACACTGGTGCAAATCCAATAATAATAGAAGAAGTCAAAGTGTTTGGAACTACACACACATTTGATACCGGTACTACCATATCAGGTACCGTTCCAGCAAACAACAAATGGCTAGCAACCAAAGGAAACGCATCTGCAGCAACTACTGCAACTGGACACCAAGTCATAAACGCAGGTGAAGAATTGACAATGGTAATTGGATACGACGAAGATACCAATGGTGAAATAAAGGTAGGCAGGCAAATCCCAGTGGTAATAAAGACTGGAAATGGAGCAGTCTTTACAAAGCAAATCCAGAATGGCGTACGTCTAGGCTAGTAGAATAGATTACATTACACTTTATTTATGCAAATAATAGTAAGACATTTGTTTTGTGCTTGAGCTTACTGATTCACATAAGGTAATGGTAAGAATATAACGATAACAGATTCTTAAAGAATGGATAAAATTATTTAGTCATATTTTTATTATATTCTCAAAGATCGTCGATAACTCAAATTTGTAAACATATGATCAGAGATTATCTTTTATGGTTTGTATGTATCGTAAACCTTTATCAAATTATAATATTTGGTGCCCAAAAAAATATAGTTTTTCTCATCAAAATGAATTTGACATCATGAGAACATATCATATCAAGTGAATTAATGTCGAATGTAGTTTTTGTTTTAGATTTGCAACAACGACTTAAGATTTTAAACGAACATTAAATAGTAGTTTTAAAGTCATCATATTTTTCTGTGTAATCTTCTTGTTTCTTCCCAAGGCCTTCTTAAACTCGCTTTTCTCTAGCCTGTATTTGAAATAGATTATTTCTCTGAGTCTTTCCAGTATAACAGTATCAATTTTTGCTGTAATTTGTACTCATATTTTCCTTTATAGCGATCAGATAACTACAAGCATACTTAAATAGTCAACTATACTCGTAGTTATCTTTATATAACAGCATACCACAAATGATAATTAGTATGACCCAGATTAACGCAAAAATTGATGATGCGGTATTAAAGCAATTCCGAGATGTCATTTATACTAGAATGGGTCTAAAAAAAGGAGATTTAAAAAAATCTCTTGAAGACGCGATGCTTGACTACATTTTAAAATATTCAAAATCAGAATCTGCAAAAGAATTTGCCAAACGCGCAAAAGCAGAAAATAGCGCCTGATCAGTATTTTCGTTACGATTTAGACAAACTACATAACTCAAGTATTAGAATCTGATGGGCTAGCCCGCATTTTTGATGAAGTTATCATCAGTCCTTCTACTCCCTTCATTCTATCTTTTACTTCGATGCCTTTCTTAGTTATAACATACTCGTGTATGTTCATATCATGGTTTGTTTCACGCATTTTCATTACAGCAAGACATCGCTTAATTACGCCATCAACTTCAACATACCTCATCATAATTATACTGTCTGCCATAAATTCTTCAACGCCTAATCCTACTGCATTTATGTTAAGCGGAAGTTCTGTTACCAAAATCACAGTTACGTTTTGCGATTTTGTTATTGAATCGATCATCTTTAATAGAATTCTTATTTCTTGCTGACCTCTTACATCGCCAGCAAGAGTGGAGGCTGAATCTATGATTAGTAATGAAGGTTTGATTCGTAAAATATCTGCCTCAATTGCGGAAACAAGCAGATTGATTCCTTCCTCAAGAATAGGAAAAAATTCTGAAATCACTAATTTTCCTTCTTCTTCTAGTTTCTTGAAATTAAATCCAAACCTTTCTGCATTACCAATAAAATGTTCTTTCCTTTCAAAAAACCCACAATAAAGACTTTTTCCGTACTGTGAATTTGCATTAATAAGATGTGATGAGAACAATGTCTTACCGCTTCCAGCATTGCCTGCAAGCATAACAATACTTCCAACAGGAATACCACCTTCTATCATTTCATCAAATCCAGGGATTTGTGATGGAATCCTATAC
Source organism: uncultured Nitrosopumilaceae archaeon (assembly GCA_964350965.1). Classification (GTDB taxonomy): domain Archaea; phylum Thermoproteota; class Nitrososphaeria; order Nitrososphaerales; family Nitrosopumilaceae; genus UBA8516. The sequence goes on from CAYGLP010000010.1 coordinate 2,170, forward strand.
GACATGAAGTGGATTGAAACAACTAAGATTAATATCTTTAATCGCAAGTGCGCTTAGTAGGTATAAAACTAAATTTGTGAACACAATATTTTTAGGCAGAGTGTTGATTTACCATTATACTTGGTTAATAAAAAGATCATTTTTCTTTGCAAATCACAATTTTGGTTAATTTCGATCATGATTGTCACCATGACATTTTTATCACCTGTTGATTATTTTACATATGCAAACGGTCAGGAATCAGTGCAAGAACAGTCAGAAAATGAGCAGACAGAAGATAATGGAACGTTGGAGATAAAAGCTGAGACATTTGAAGGCAAGTCAAATGTAAAGATCAAACAACAATTTTCATTATCAAGCACAGATAGGGAAATAATAATTGATGAAATAATTAAAAGATCCTCGTTAAGCACTAATGCAACTGATGCTGCACTTGAATTGACATCTACTGAAGAAGAAAAAGACGTGAAAGAGAGATTTGAAGTCAACATTAATGTTAATGACTGCATCTCAAAAGTAACTGTAAACCGTGAGTTCATCTTAGATTCAACTGAGAGAGAAAGAATTCTAGACGCAGTTACGAAATTAACACTGCCTACAAAAGGGGAGATCGAAAGAGCCTGGGAATTAGAAATCGATGAAATCAAAATAATAGTTAACGTAGAGAAAGGAAAAGCTAAAGTGCAGATAGGCTACTGTGATCAAAATATAAGATTTATTCTAAATACATCTGACGAAAATTCCATAATAAGTGCAATTAATGAAAAAACAGGATTGCGTGAATATAAAATTCCGCAGATCTGGAGATTTCAAACAGATGTAGTAGAAGAGGTTAAAAGACCAAAAACACCAGAAGAAATAAGAGCAGAGGCCTTGGAAAGAGGCGAAGAAATTTTTGAAAATGCACAGGATCAACTTACAAAGACAGAAAAAGCACAAGAGATACTTGCTACAGGAAAGGGAGCAGAGGCGTTACCTGACGCTTTAAAAGGTGGCGGATGTCTTATTGCAACAGCTACATTTGGTTCAGAAATGGCACCTCAGGTTCAATCTCTAAGAGAAATTAGAGACGACATATTATTACAAACACAATCTGGGACAACATTCATGACTGCATTTAATTCTGTTTACTACTCTTTTAGTCCAGCTGTGGCAGAGTTGGAAAAAGAAAATCCAATGTTCAAAGAGGTTGTTAAAGTAACAATAACTCCTTTACTTACATCACTTTCAATCTTAAACTATGTCGATATTGATTCTGAGGCAAAAGTGTTATTTTATGGAATTGGCGTGATTCTATTAAATATAGGAATGTATTTTGTTGCTCCCATCATATTCATAGACAAGAGCCTGAAGCTGTTTAAGCACAAAAAGTAGTGTGCATACGAAATTTATTGAATGTAATGCATCTTGTTTAATTAAACGCAAGATGATATATTTCTAAATTCGAATTTAGAAATATATTTCTTAGTTTATAAAACAGCTATCACTGTAACCAAAGAGTATTGTAACTACAGTTACACAGTGATGTGGCACAGGACAAGTTAAAACACAAATTATCAATCCACCCCTAGGTGCGAAATTACGACTTTTGTTAACAAGTGGAATCACCACAAGGAGAGCATATCTCAAAAAGTAATTGATAAAGTAAGACCAGATACTCCACTTAAACCAAAAATCGATGAAGCACAAAAAAGACTTCAATTGCAAATAGTAAAACTTGATTCTATTTCAAGAAAATTAAAAGAAAAAGATGATTTTATTTTCAAAAAAGTTGTTGAAGCGGTCAGAACTCAAAATAAACAATATTCTAACGCATATGCTACTGAGTTACATGAGATTAGAAAGATGAACAAAATGATAACAGGAGCAAAGCTTGCAATGGAGCAGATCCAAATTAGATTAAACACTATTTCTGAATTAGGCGATGTGGTAGTCACGCTAAGTCCATGTATGTCCATAATCAAAGGATTAGGAGCAGGACTTGGAAATCTTATGCCTGAAGCAAGTGCTTCAATGCAAGACTTGTCAGCCATACTTGGAGACATCATGGCAGGTTCATCAGTAAGTGGTCATGAGAATATAGTAGTAGAAACTGGAAGTGCAGATACTACAGCAATACTAGAAGAAGCACAGTCCATACTAGAAGGTCACGTACGTAGCACTATTCCAGATTTACCTACAAACCTTCCAACACCAAAGAGTACAGAAGCAACTATCTAGATTTTTTATTACTTATTTCTTGAAGAATTTTCTTAATTCGAGATATTGTAGGATAGCTGTATCCTCGTTTTCTATAATTTGCAATCATCATCTTCCAGTTTTTTAATCTCCATTGTGCCTGTTCAGAGGTTACTGCATGAACTTCTCTGTTGATTATACTTTTTCGTCCTACTTTGAGCACACCTGCATCTTTTGCAGTCCATCTGTTTTTTGCAAAGTGCAAACCAGTTAGAATTTCTTCTATTGGCATTTCGTTAAAGTATTCTTGCAACTTTTTTAATTGCGCGTCAGTTGGTTTTTCTTTGCTTTTTAAGGAGACATCAAAGGAATCCATGTCCCAATTATTGTATTGATGAGTATTTAATGTGAATTATAGAGTTATATTTTTTATTTGAATGTAGTTTTTGTCTGTACTGTAATAGAACATCTCTAATATTTACCAAGTTTATAACAATAGTAACTGTTTGAATTGTAGATTCTGGAGATCTACTCTTCTATTTCAACATGCCAAACAGATTTTCCTAATCAAGTTGTAGAGTGCAAAAAACCAAACCAAAGGCTTACAGGTAGTCAGTTTAGACACTATAGAATGAAACGCAAAATCCCTACTCCCGACAAAAAAACATTGGAACACATGGCTACACTAAGCTGGAACGATCTTATGTTATTCATGCATAAAAAATATGGTAAAAAATTCACACAAAATTTTCTAGGGAATTACCAGTTCAGATTACAAAAACTAAAGTGGCGCAAAAATCAAAAATGGAAATGACATAAATCTTTATCATATTTAACTTCCTTTATCTTATTACAGATTAAAATGCTCTTTGCATGTTTGCTGTTTTGTTAATAGCTACACCAGTGATCTTTGCTCTTCATATATCTGGATTATGAAATACCGAGTTTTGACATCTATAAATCAAACATTTTTCCTAGTAGTGCCTGCTTTAGCAGCGAACTTTCTAAAATAACCCCATGGGGTCAGTGAAACAAACAGTGACAAAAGTATGATTAATTGACCAAAAGCATGACACAGGTTAATATTTTATGAAATGAATAAAAATTCACTAAAATTGGAATTTCTTCGTAAAAGCTAAACCCCTTTCAAATTTATGCTATTTGCGCCTATGATGATTTTTTCAAAAATCTGGTTTTTGCCTGGGGGTTTAACATTTGTGCGTGTATATGCGAGCCAAGGGTCAAAACACCCCCATTACTCACTAAAAGATGTCATTTCTTTTTTTGATACGAATAAAAGCTAAACCCGGACAAAAAACAAGATCAGGAGTTAAAATACAATGAAATTCAGGGCGAATTGACGGTAGGTATTTTTTCTCTTGCTTGCACTATCTCTACTTCTACCGTTTCAATTGGTTCATCTACCACATTTCGTCTAATTGAAAACATCTTTGGTTTATCAAAATCTTTAGTGCAGTCGGGACATGCATAAACCAAAACTCTGTACTCGTTTGGAGCTTTTGGGTTAGAAAGACGGGGATAATATACCAGTCTTCCCCCACAATCGACGCAATATCTGTTAGCTCGTCGTGTTCTGGCCAATGCGAACCTCCTGCATGTGTCTTAATGTAGCGATCAGTATTAGATCTAGTTAGTCTAATAGAATAAACAGAAATGTGATCATGTATAATGTTTCAAATCTCGAGTTCTGAAATATATCAAACTAAACATGTGAATTTTATTGATCTGATCAACCAGAAACAAAATAACATATTTCTAAATTCGAATTTAGAAATATTAAAGGCGCCGCCCGTCAGACTTGAACTGACGACCAGCTGATTAACAGTCAGCTGCTCTACCACGCTGAGCTAGGGCGGCAACAGACTTTGTTCCTAGTATATTCTGATTTAATCTTTTGCAAGATTATTTTTCTATACTGTGGGATTTTTCGAAAAGATAAATTCCATCAAGAAATACTCGATGATCTTTATTTTTGACTTTGGTGTTTTGTTGCAAGCTAGCGGCAGTTTGAGAAACATCTGTCAGTACTGGTCCGGTTAATACTATATCATCTCCTTTTGTAACGATTTTGGTATCACCGCGGATTTTTGATACTCTCGGAGCTCGTTCACCTTGGAAATTTTCCACTAAAATATTTCCATCCTTTATCTTAACTGTGATTGGAAAGTGGGCATACACTACTTTCATCTTAAAGGTATAGCCTTTTTGAACACCCTCAATGAGTGATTTGATAATTGATTGTGCAGTATTAAATATGGCATAGTCTCGTTTTCTCATTCCAAGTGATTTTAGTACAACATTTTTACCATTAATGCTAAGATCCACTGGGATTTTTTTAAAGTCTTTTCTTGTTTTCCCAAGTGGTCCTTCAACATATAGCATTCTTTTTGTTAGAATGACCTTTACTGTATCAGGTATCGGTATTGTTGTTTCGTGAATTTCAATTTGCTCAGTAGACATATCCTATCAATAATCCTCCTAATCCTTTCTTTACTGCCTCATGATGCGACATTACACCATGATTTGTAGTTACAATTAGCATGCCTCTTGAATATGATGGCAGGTACTGTTGTTCCCAGTTGACATATTCGTCTTTTCTGACTTTGAATCGTGGCGTGATTGCCCCACATTTTGTAATTTTTGCTAAAAGTTGAATCTTGAATTTGCCACCTTTTTTGTCGTCAACGTGTTCAAATTCTCCAATATAGTTGTGATGTTGTAGTGTTTTTAATACTTCCATGCCAAGTTTTGATGATGGTAATACAACGCATTCGCCTTTTCTCCTAGATTCGGTATTGAATAGAGTTACAAACAAGTTTGCAAGTATATTATTTGATGGCATTTTCTCACCTAAACTTCCTAAATCCTAGCGATACCGCAACTTCTCTAAAGCAACGTCTACATAAATCAAGATCATATTTTTGGATGACTGCATTATAGTCTCCGCAGCGTTTGCACCAACGTGATCCTTTACCGAATTTGTGTACAGTTCTTCCGGTTACTTTGTAATCGCGGTTTTTTACCATTTTACACTACCTCTATTCCAAATTCTTTCGTTAGAAATTCCTTTGCTTCTTCGCTTGTAATTCTGTGATGATTCCCTACACTTGCTTTGTGTTTGCTTCTAAATCTGATGTTAAAACCTGGCCTTGCCAATGAAATTGAAACATTTAATCCCAAAATGCCAATTTGTGGATCATACTTTACTCCTGGAATATCGATGTGTTCACTTATTCCAAATGAGAGGTTTCCAAAATCATCAAATGAAGAACCTTTCATCTGATTTCCTTTTGCAGTAAAGAGTCTTTTGATAAGTTCAATTGCAGGTTGTCTTCTAAGTGTTACAGCCACACCTATTGGTTCGCCTTTGTGAACTCCCCAATCTCTTTGAGTAGCTTTAGCATTGCGTGGATTTGGTTTTTGTCCGGCGATCTGTTCTAAAGCACGTTTTGCTTGTTCAATTGGTTCACCAGATTTTCCAACTCCCATGTTTAGGACTACTTTGGCAACTGAAATTTTCTTCATTTGGTTTTCAAGTTTTTGCGACATAGTATCACTCTATTTGTATTACCGGTTTGTCTTTACCTACGGCCATTACCAGATCTGTTGGAATTTCAATTTGTCTTTCGCCAATGTTTACAGCAGCGCGTCTTGGAAGAACAAATGAGCCTTCTTTAATTTCATCAACTTTTCCTATGTGACCTGCATTAATTCCACTTGTTACTATGACCTGAGCACCTTTTTCTAGTTTAATTATATCAAGAATTTTTTGCTCTGGCACCTGCATGACACATGTATCACCCACATTCACTTTAGTGTCAGAGATAAGTGAACGTCCATCATGAAAACCAAGTTGGATTTTTGAACCTTTTATTGTAGTCTTGCTTGTTACTTTAACAAGCTTTTTTGTCTTTTCTACTGCATTTATCGTAATTGGGCGTAATACCATTGAATCTTTTGGTACCAGTCTATATACATCAGATATTCCCTCAAGTTCAACTACGTCCATAAGACCTATTCCATGATGAAGTGATTTTCGTGCAATGCCATCTATTTTTATTTTTCCACCATAAATTGCAGATTTTGCTTCTCTTAGTGTAGTGACTAGTTTTAAAACATCACGAATAAACACAGCACTTGGAATTGCAGTATGTTTTGAATGTCCTCCAGGTCTGACAGTTACAACAAATCGATCATCCTTTCTTGTAATGCCCCAGAAGATTGGTGACATTTGTCTTTTCAGTTTCTTGCTACCTGCTATGCTGACCATTACTTATTCTCCTTTTTCGCTGGTTTTGCCGCTTTTGTTTGTTTTGTTTCTTTTTTAGGTGATTTTGGTTTTTCCTCAGAGGTTACTTTTTTAGTTTCTTTTTTTGGTTTTGCAGTTTTTTCTTTTAGTGTTTCCTTTATTTTTACGGGTTTTTCTTGTGGTTTTTCCTTTGGAGTCTCTACTGGTTTTTCTTTTTGTATTTTTGTCTTTTGTTTTTCCAATCTATTCTGACGCCATTTATCATCAAGATTCATTCCAGTAATCATAACATTTGATGTATGAATGTAAATGTCGACATTTCCGCCTTTCAATTTTTCACGTTTTATTCCTTCTACTGCTATGCTACTTTTTTCAGTTGACACTTGGGTTACCTTGCCGTCAATTCCCTTGAATTCACCACGCATTACTCGCACAGTATCACCTTTGATAACACGTGCACTGCGTCTTCCGTATTTTTCTCGTAATTCTTTTGAAAGTGTGGAACCAAGTTGTTTACTTCGTGTGTGATGTGCTGCTTGGTATATCTGTCGATTTCTAACTATTGTTGGTTTCATTTTATACCACCATAGACGCAAGATTTGCTATTCTTGGCCATTTTTCTGAAGCTTCTGCTGCTACGGGACCTTTTATTTCAGTGCCTTTTATTTCTCCTTCTGGAGTAACAAGCACAGCTGCATTGTCCTCAAAAGTAACTCTAACTCCGTTTAGTCTTTTTATTGGATATTTTTGTCGAACAATAACTGCACCGTAGATCTGTTTTCTAAGCTCTCCTGGCCCTTTTTTAACAACTACATTAACAAAATCGCCCACAGCTGCTGACGGATATCTAGCTACTCTAGTCTTAGTCTTTTGCACCATTATTATTTCCAATATTTTTGCACCTGTGTTGTCAGCACATACTACTTGAGCGCCAAGGGGCAAAACTCTTGTCACATATGGTCTGAATTCTTGTACACCTTTTGCAGAAACTGCACGACTCTTTGTTGCTCCCATTATGACACAACCTCTATTACTACAAATGAAACACTCTTTGATATTGGTCTACATTCAGCAGTCAGAACAATATCGCCTTCTTTTACATTAATGCAAGATGGGTTGTATGCGTGAATCTTGCTTTGGCTACGAGCATATCTTTTGAATTTAGTTATGAATTTTGGAGCTTCTTGTTGAACTACGATCATCTTTGGCGCTTTAGAGCTGACTACTTTACCTTGGATTAGTTTACCTCTAACTGATAACCTTCCATGGAATGGACAGAAGTGATCAGCGCATTCAGTTTTTGGCGCTTGAACTGATATTCCTATGTTTCTTGTCATGCTCTTGCTCCTATTCTTTCGTGTGGTCTTTTTGTTAGCATGTTTCCATTCAGTACAATTTTATTATTGCCAAAAGAAAATCTCCAGATTGTGTTTTCTTTAGGGAATTTCTTAATTCCATTTTCTGTACGCAAAGCAAACATAGATTTTGTTTCATCAACTACTTTTCCTTTAAGTCCAACTGACTGAATATTAGAAGATTGGATAATCTCAGTATCAAGCCCAATTAATTCATGTAATGCTATGTTTTCAGTGGTAATCATTGTTTTTTCATCTCTCCCAGTCTTGTCAGTATTCTTGCAATGTCTCTTCTTATTGAACGCACCTTTCCATTTTCTTTTCTTAATGTTCCTTTGGAGGATTCAACACGTAGTTTACCAAGTTCTGTTCGTAGTTGTCCAAGCCTATCTTTAAGATCAGTTTCATTAAATTCTCTTACTGTTTTCATCTTTAATCGCGCCATTACTTTAATTCCTCTTCAATTTCCTCATATGTTTCTACATCTTTGATGTGTTCTTCTTCTTTTTCAATTAATTCGCTTTCTGTTCGTGGTTTTGTTGGATCTTCTGGAATTTCTTCGATTACGATAGATTCTTTTTCTTCCTCTTCCACTTCGACTTTCTTTGGTGGACGTATTTCTTTTTTAGCAGTCTTGAATTCAAATTCTGGGATATAGTTTTCTTTTCTTGCTATTCTGATTCTTACTCCAATAAGTCCCATTTTTGTATCTACGTGAACAATGTCTTCTGACACTATAACGTTAGCATGATGTCCTGCTCGCGGCAAGATTCCTTTGCTGTGTTTTTCAAAAGCAGAACGTTCGCCACGGAGCTTGCCTGAAATTGTGATTTGAACACCCATTGCACCAGCGTTCATTATTGTTTGCATAGTCCACATGACAGCGCGTCTAAATGCAGTACCTCTTGCAAGGTGTTGTGACATTCTATTGCACATGACGTTTGGATCCAGTTCTGGTTTGTCGAGTTCCACTACAGAAATTTGTGGGTTCTTAAGATCAAAGTCTTTTTCAAGCGCCTTAGTTAAATCACGTATGCCAGAACCCTTTCTGCCTATTACGATTCCAGGTCTAGTTACATGAAGGGCAACACGAGTTCCTGTAGGAGTCTTTTGTATGTCTACGTCAGAGAATCCAGATTCTTTGATTGCTACTCTTAGATAATCTTTGAGCAACATGAGTTTATAGCTATCATTTATTACATTTTTTACAGATGACATTTCAAATCTCCTGAGCTACCAGCTCAACATGTGTCAGTATGTCAATTTTTGGTGATGCTCTTCCCATTGCACGTGGAGTAAACCTCTGAATTTTTCTTCCCTTGTGAACAGTCGCATTGATTATTCTAAGTCGATCTAAATCCATTCCACGATATTCTGCGTTTGATTCTAGATTATCAAGTAGTCTAATGAATTCTCCAGCAGCTTTTTGTGGATATCGTCCAGACATCATTCCAGTATCTGATTTGTGACCCACCTCATTATGATATCGTCTAAATGCAACAGCACGTTTTAGTTTTACAACGTCCTCCAGATAGCTTCGCGCTTTTTCAATAGACAGTCCTTTTATTGCAACTGCAATTTCACGTGCATGTTTGTGCGAAATTGTTTTTTCTCTAAGAGAGGAACGAACGTGTTTTGTTTTATCATAATTTTGAAAAGCGTATTTGAAGATAACCATGTTGATCACTTTAATGGCACATACAAGCTAGACCTTGATGCTCCTACACCAGGTGCTCCATGAACTACTCTTTTATTTGTCATAACGTATTCGCCTAGATAGTGGCCAACCATTTCAGGTTTTACAATAACTGGAAGAAATTCTTTTCCAGAAAATACATTTATCGTAACTCCAATCATGTATGGCAACATTATCAAATCTCGCAAATGGGTTTTGATGGGGGTTGTTAGTTTTCCGGCCTTAGCAAGTTTTGTTTCTTCAAGCAGTTTTCGTTTTTGGTCAGTGATACCTCTAGTAAGAGATCTTCTTGCTCTTGCTGGTAAAAGCTGGAACAAATTCTCTAATGATTTACTCTGAAGTTCTTCTGTTGCAAGTCCGCGATACTTGAATTCTTTAACCATTCAAACTCACCATTATGCGAAGAGATTCAAGGCGCACCATATTATAGCATTCCTATTTTTGTTGCAAGATCCCTTGCTTTCTCTACTGATTGAAATTTGACAAATGCCTTTTTGCCATAAACTGATCTGCACGTATTTACAGTCATTGGCTCTTCGTTGTACAGTATTTTGACTGCTTCCATGATTTTTGGTTTTGTTGCAGTATCTTTTACGATAAAGCAGATTCTGCTTTCTTTTTCAACTAGCGCAAACGTCTTTTCTGTGATATACGGCTTTAGAACTATTTGAATAGCCTCGTCTGAATTCATCTTGTTTTCACCATTAACTCCAAGTGTGAAGATTTTATTTTACCAATTTCGTCTATTGCATTTTTTGAAAATATGGTTAATCGAACTGGTTGTGAACCAGGAATTAGGTCCAAGACACTTAGACTGCTTACTGATTTTACATCTACACCTAAAAAGGCACCGCATGCTTTTGAAAGATTTTTGGAGTCTTTTACTACGATTAATATGCTTTTTCCGACTTTGGTTTTTCTGCCACGCAAAAGTGGTTTACCTGAACGTCGTTTTAGTCTTGATCGTAATCTGTCAATATCCTGAGTCAGGTTTAATGCAACAAAGAATTTGTCGAGGTCCTTTGCTTTCGATATTGATTCGATTTCGTCAGAGACAACTATTGGAAATGATTCTAATTTATCGATTTTATGTCCTCGTGACTTCACAAGATATGCAGATGCAGTTGCGGCAATTGCAGAACAAAGAGCAAGTTTGTTTTCTTTTTTATTTAATATCTTATACACTACTTTTTCTGTTGTAGGTGGATGTGCTTGTCTTCCTCCTCTTACCATTGCTACTCCACCACCTTGTCCTTGTCTTCCACCTCCACCGCCGTGCATTCTTGCAACTCTTGCTTGATGATGACCAGTTGGTGGGCTGTTTGATTCTGCTACAACATCCATACCTGCATTTTTATATCTGCCTTGAATCTGAAATGCGTGCGATTCTAAGTTTACATATGCTTTGTGTAAAAGATCAGTTCGAAGAGGGGTAGAAAATATAATTGGCAATTCCACTTCATCTGCTTTAGAACCATTTATTGAAAAGACTTGGGCTTTCATACCATTATCTCCAAAATGTTAGGTGGTGTTATTTTTGAAACTCTGTGTCTCATTGGAGCACGTAGTTTAACAAGTCGTCTATAAGTTCCTGGAATTGAACCACGTATCACAACAAAGTCTCCCTCTACTAATCCAAAATGTTTGAATCCTCCAGCAGGATTTATTTTGAATTCATTATTTTGAGTATTACTCATTATCATGATTCTGTTATTGTATTGTGTTCTTTGATGGAATCCACGCTGACCTGCTCTTGGAACAGTGTACATGATTGTTGAAGGGCTAATTGGACCAAGTGTACCAAGAGCTCTTACACTCTTTCTTGATTTGTGCTGTTTCTTTTTTACACCCCATCTTGTAATCGGGCCTTCGATTCCTTTTCCTTTGGTTATAGCAGCAACATCAACGTCAGCACCTTTTTGAAAGACCTGATCAACTTTAACTTCTTTGCCTAAAAGATCTTTAACAAACGCAAATTGCTTTGCAATATCACCGCCTTTTACAGAAACTTCAAAAACGTATGGTTTTTTTTGTTCCCTGCCAGCATGTCCTGGAAGTACGGCAACAATAGCAAAAAGATCTGAAACTTTTCCAAGTGATTTTTCTGCTCTTTCAAGACTTTTATCGTCTGATTTTGCGGTAAACAGCCTTGGTAATTCTTTTGGTAAGTCTTTTGCATAAACGTCAAAAATTGAATCTAATCCGTATCTATCTTTTGCATAGCCACGTATTCCTATGATAATAATAGGCGGAGTTACAACTACAGTGCCAAGACTGACAAGCTGTTTTCCAAAGTTAGGTGTCTTGTCTCTGTCGTCTATACTTGCAACACGGATGCACCCAGCTTTGAATCCTGCATGTGCTAACAATCTTGGCTGATCGCCATCTTGATCTGGCCAAGTCCTGATTCTTGCTTCCATGCTTTTCGCTCGTCCTCTTGGAAGGTATGCAAGACTTCCTCGCCTTGGTTGACTATGCTTTCTATGGCCCATGGATAAACGCTAGATGTCGTAAACCCCATTATAAGTCTACTATTAAAAATAACAACTTGATCGGTTTTTTATGTAATTTTTGATCTTGTTAATGTAATAAATTCATTACAGAAGTTACAAATACAATTCCACCAACAACAACTCCCGCAATACCTGTAATGATTGCAAAAAGTAGAAATTTTTTTTGCAGTACCAATAAAATCAAATCAATTGAAACAATATTAAACTCAATCGCGTGTTAAAATATTTAAGATCGACAAGGTGCCAAGCATTGCTTCTTCAAGGCGCACAGTTTCCGTAGCTTGTTCTGGAAAGAAATTAAGAATTTGTGATTTTGGAATATTGTTTATTGCATTACCTAGCATTTCATGGATACCTCTTTCTGGAGAACCGAAAACGACAAGTACCGACGCATCTGATATTTCATCAAAAAAATTTTGTGTTTTATGTATGATTTTTCCTTTTTTTGAGGTCAAAATGACGTGTAATTTCCAATTTGAAAGAAGCGTACGTAGGTTTGCGCTTTCTTTTACTTCATATCCCCAATATTGTTGAACCTCATTACGTGTGATTTGTTTTATAGAAAGTTCTGGAAATCCAGTTTTGAATTGCACCGTTATTCTTCTTCCTTCTTTTTCATCACCAAAATATTGAATTGGTTTGTCAAGTCCAACATCTACATATTTTCCTCCTTTTGCAAAAAATACTAAGCCTTCTCTTATATCACCAGATTTAATTTTATTTGAATCTGAAGTGTAAGTGTGATGTGGAATTTTTAATGGACTAAGAATTCCTGCAAATTTTAATTCTGCTATTTTGGGAAACAGATCTCTGCGTAGATACTGTGGGGTTTCCAAATATTTTAGAATTGTTCGCAAAAGTGATTTGTCTTGTTCACTACCAGAACTTTCATGGTAAATGTAAATTGTTTGTACCTTGAATATTGCACATGTTCTAGCAATTAACGAAATCTTTCTTGATTTATCAAGTTGGGTAGATTCATCAGTTAATGCAGAATCAGGAAGGGCAACTGATAGTTTCAATGTAATAGATTATTTTCGTGGATTATAAAATGATAGAGATTAACTCTGTCTTTTTGTAGAATGTTCTCTTGCCTTTGCTGCGTATTTTTCAATCTCTTTTTCTGAAATTTTGGCAAGAATTTTTGCATCGTTTAGAATGTTGGACATTTTGATGTGTTTTACGCCTTCTTTTTCTTCGCTAACAAGGTATATCGATTCTATCGCTAATGCAGCTGCATCTTCTAATGACATGTCTTTTTTGTAGTATTTTTCAAGATGCTCAGTTACTTGATCAGCACCGGAACCAATTGCAACTGCATCATAAGAAATGTATGTTCCACTTGGATCAGTCAAGTATATTGTGCTCCCACTCTTGTCTATACCTGCAATAATTAATGCAACACCAAAGGGTCTGACCCCAGCATATTGAGTAAATTGTTGGCATTGATCTGCAAGATGTTTAGCAACTGATTCTACCTCTATTGGTTCATCATAGATCATTCTGTTGCTTTGTGAAAAGAATCTTGCATTGTCTACTTGGCTTCGTGCATCAGGGATGTATCCTGCTGCTGCTACACCAATGTGATCATCAACTTGAAAAATTTTTTGTGTTATTTCAGAATTTTGTAATTTACGTGGTTTTTCTTCAACTGCAAGAATTATTCCATCTTTGCTTTTGATTCCTATTGCTAGTGTTCCACGTCGAACTGTTTCAATAGCATACTCTACTTGATATAACCTACCATCTGGAGAAAATACTGTGATAGCTCTATCATATCCTGCAGCTGCTGGTAACAAATCAATTTTCATACCTTTGAAGGTTTAATTTAAGTCTAGTGATACTTTTGATATGCATTTTGAGATCCCATTTTCTGGTCATGAAAATATTCGATCGCTTCATCAAAAAACAATTGAGATAACAACAGAATCCAATCTTACATTAAATGGAGATTGCATAATTGGAGTTAACGCAAGTTGTGGTTGTAATGACATTCCTCAAAAAATGAAAAAGCTTTTACAAAATTCAAAAACAAATATTTTGTTTACAATCAAAGTCAAAGATTTTTCTTTCAAAGTAAAAGGAAAAGGCCGTGACGAATTAATTCTAACTCATCCACATGATATAGTAATTAGAAAAAGCTCTTTTGTCTGTCCACGCACTTTGGCAACTAATTGTGATAAAGCATCTGACGCCATACCTAGAAAAATGATCAAGGTTTTACAAAATCCAGATACAAAAGGAATCTTTACAATAGATGTGATCTAGTCGTTTTTAGATACAGACTTTATCTTTTTTGGAGATGACGTTAAGTAATTGAGATCATTGTTTTCAAAAATGTTTGTTACTGCACGATTTACAATTTCCATCAAAACATATTGATCATAATGTGATTCATTATGATCTTCAGAATTTTTCTTTTTAATTTTTGATAGATTTTTTCGAGATATATTTTTGAAGATTTTTTCTATTTTTGAAGAAGTATCAGTTATTGTTTTTGAATAATCAGAATCAAAGTTTGGTGGAATTGTATATCCTAAAAGTTTTACCGACGTACTATAATATTTCATAACTGCACCACGAGCTTCTTCTATTTTTACAATCTCAACCAATCCAGCATTCTTTAACACGTCAAGATGATGCCTAATGGTAGTTGTAGCTTTTTTGTAACCGGTTTTATGTAATCCGTCTGCTATTTGTTCTGCCGAAAGTTCATCATGGTATAGAATTTGAAGAATCTTAATTCGTGCCACATCATCAAGCGCTTTTGCTTGCTCTATGTTTGTTGTAAGTATTCTATTTACCTTAAGTTCTTTTTGTAGGAGAGTCGACATTTCTTTTATCAAGTTTAGATCTGATCTAAAAGCCCAAGGCGTCATAGTTTTTTGTCCATTGGCACTAATTTTTTTATGCTACTAAACGGATTATAATAAACCAATCAATTACAGTTTTACAACAACAAATATGATTGTAAAATCATCTCAATGGTACCAAAATCATATCTTTAGTATCATTACAACAAATCTTAAAAATTTTTTAAAAAATGCCAGTTTTGGAAAATGCTATCTTTTTTAGGTCTGTCAATGCTTAAGATTGGCAAAGGTATGGTCCTACCACTAAAACAAATTCGAGTCAAAGTGAATGACCAGTTATCTTTTCGTATGCGATGATATATCTTGAAGACAGCTGCTGGCACAATTCTGATGGCAAGGAAGGCGCAACTGGTTCTTTACCAGCTTTTCGGTCTTCATCAAATTGTTTTTGATATCCACGTTCAGCTAGCCAGTCACGAAGGAGTTGCTTGTCAAAGCTTTCTTGAGTCTTTCCTATTTTATAAGTCTCTTTAGGCCACATTCTGTATTCATCAGGACCAATTGAATCGCCAAGTAATATTTGGTCATCAAGTTTCCCAAATTCTAATTTTAGGTCAGCAAGTATGAACCCTGCGTTTTCTGCCATAGCATACATTTTTTTGTAGATTCCAATCGACGTTTCTTCTAACCAGTCATATTCTTTTGAAGTTACAAGATTTCTATTAACAGCATCTTTTTTATTGATTGGCAAATCATGTGTTTCAGATTTTGTGGTAGGATCAAAAATTGGCGCCGAAAGTTTAGCAGCAAGTGTTGTATCAGTGTTTTTTGGAATTACAACCTCACCACTTTTCCATCTTTGGATTAGACTCCCATAGAAATATCCTCTGATAACACACTCCACTGGAATCATGCCCATTTTTTTTACTACAATTTTGTCTTTTGCTTCTGTTCTGATGTAGTGATTTGTGTTTGGAAGTTCTTTAAACCAAAACTCAGCAAATTTACAAAGCACTTCACCTTTTCTTGGAATAGGAGTTTGGAATTTTACATCAAATGCAGAGACCCTATCACTAAAATGAAAAAGTAGGTTTCCATCATCAGTTTCGTATATGTCTTTTACTTTGCCTGAACGAAGAAACTTCAAACATGCGTCATTAAACTACGCATGATTTAAACTGATTTGGATCAGGAGCCCATCATACCTGGCATTTTTATTGGTAGCCTATATGGCATAGTCACATGAATGCCTTCGTCGGCAGTCACAGTTACCTGTTCAAGTTTGTTCCCAATTGGCGGTGACATCAGTAGTTTCTGTCCTGGCTTAAGGATAGGGATTTTGTCAGTATAACCATCATAATCTATTATCACATTAGTAAGAGGAGCATTTCCAGTGTTTTGTATAGTAACACGTGCGGTTGTAAACAGATCTTGTGGATCTTTGAACGGATCAAGATAGAGATCGTATTTAGCAGGATATATTAGGTGTGTACCATAGATCATTATTGTTGCTACAACTATGGCAATGCCACCAGCACTAGCTGCAATAAGACCGATTTTCAATGTTTCAGGTAGTTGTTTCCAATTAATAAAATCTATTTGCCGCCCTGTTCAGGGATTACAGAAAGTGTGGTCGTTGAAATTACGTTGTTTACTTTTCTAATTTTTTTGGTAATTACCTGTTCAATTTCCTTTCTTGTTGGTACCTGCACTTTGACAAAGATGTCATAAACTCCATATGTGCCCATTACTTCTTTTATGCCATCAATTTTTAGAATATCATTCATGACTTCCATTTCATGTCCAATTTTGCTTTTTACTAAAACATATGCAGTTTCCATTTTTTATTCTCCTTTTATTTCTGCCCTAGTTTTAAAGACAGGTTTTATGCCAAGTGTAGCATAATTTCCTGTAGAACAAGTAAAGCACATAGAGTTTATGTCTATTCCTACTGCTTCTGCCAAGTTTTTCTCATCATTATATCCAAGAAAATCAGCGCCAATAACTTGTCTAACTTTTTCAGTTAGTTCCTTTTCATCATATTCCTTACTATCACCAAAGAATGTTACAAGCTCATCTTGTGAAGGAAAGTCAATGCCTGCATAACATGGAAAACGAATTGGTGGATAGGTTATCACCATGCTTATTTTTTTTGCACCAGATCTACGGAGGGCTTTGATTATTGCTTTTGAGCTTGTTCCACGAACCAAACTATCATCAACCACAACAACATGTTTTCCACAAATTACAGAAGTGATTGGAATTATCCACCTATTGATTTCCACTCTATCGCTTTGATGTGGCTCAATGAAACTTCTAAGAGGTCCTTTTCTACTGTATCTGTCTTTTAGTAATCCTTCTTCAAATGGAATTCCAAGCTCTTGTGCATATCCAAGTGCTGCAGGTCTAGCAGAGTCAGGAACAGGAATTACAATATCTGCATCTTTGATTGGGAATTTTTTTGCAAGGTATTGACCGATTCTTTTTCGTGCAAGGTAAATATTCGAGCCTTCCATGATGCTAGACGGATGAGCAAAATAAGTAAATTCAAATGAACAATGTGCAGGAGTTCTTTCTTCAGAAAACATTTCTGACTCCAAACCAGACTTGCTGATCTTAAGAAGTTCACCTGGTTTTATGTCTCTTACCAATTCTGCACCAACTGCAGCAAGTGCCGATGATTCTGAAGCTACGATGTACGTATTGATGTCTTTTCTAAAACCAAGAACCATAGGTCTAAATCCTTTGGGGTCACGCGCTGCATATACTGCGTTATCATCAGAAACAAAGGTAAAACAAAATGAGCCAACCATCTCATTTTTTAAAATAGAAAGCGCGCTTCCAAGATTTCCGTTTGTTGCCATAAGTGAAACAAGCCTCTTTGCTGCAACCAATGTGTCGCTTACATTTTGAGGTGTAAATGTACATCCTCCAACCATTCCAGATAATTCTTCAACATTTGTGATTGTTCCGTTATGTGCAATACATAGATCTTTTACTTTTAGTGGTTGAGCATTTTCCAGATTACTTTTTCCCATTGTAGAATATCTAACATGTCCTATTGCTGCAGGAGATGCGTATTCTCTTGTGACTTTATCAAACTCTGTTGCTGCAGAAGAAACAAGTCCGATTTGCTTGTATGGTTCTTTCTTTGGAATAGCAACCCCCCAAGCTTCTTGACCTCTGTGTTGGAGAGCCCTTAGTGAATCAATAATCATTGGAACTACGTTTGCGCCATCAAGGCTAAAGATCCCAACTACGCCACAATTTTCCTTAACCATGTGCTACCAAGGACTCCAATGAGTTTAACCATTTTTCTTGTGCCTTATCAATTCTTAGATCGATTATCTTTTTTGCCTTGTTTTTAAATATGATACTAGAATTTGAAAATTTTCCGACTATTCCATGTGGTACACTCTTCTGTCCCAATAGATCCATTACTTTTTTGATGTTTTTTGGATTTACCACAAGAACATATCTAGAATGAGATTCTGAAAACAAAAGTTCGTCAGGCTTTAGTTTTTGTCCAGGAATTTCTTCCAATGAAGCAACGCATCCGATTTGATTGTTAATACATAATTCAGATACTGCTATTGCAATGCCTCCTTTGGAGCAATCATGCACACAGTTGACAAGATTTCTATCTATTAGATTCAGTACTACATCCATGGTAGTTTTTGAATGTTTGAAATTCACGGTAGGACACAAACCACCAATCAAACTGTGAATGTATTCATAATACTCAGAACCACCAAGTTCGTCCTTTGTTTCACCAATTATAACAAGGAAATCATTTTGTGAAATTTTTTGTGGGCGGAGTGGTTTTTTCTCAATTAATCCAAGAACTCCAATCAACGGTGTTGGTTTAATCGACCCACCATCTGTCTCATTGTAAAAGCTAACTTTCCCTCCAACACATGGAATTTCAGAATATTTTGCAAAGTCGGTTATTCCTTCAAGCGATTCTTTGAATGTCCAAAATATTTCAGGATCTTCTGGATTTCCAAATTGTAAATGATCAACCATTCCAATTGGTGTCGCGCCAGTACAAACTACATTTCTGCAGGCTTCTTCAAAACATCCTATAGCACCGTGTCGTGGATCGACGTAGCAATGTTTTGAATTACCATCAATTTTTACAGCTAAGAATTTCCCATTGTCAAGTCGCAATACAGATGCATCTTGCCCTGGTTTTACTACTGTTCTTATTCCTACTTCATGATCATATTGACCATATACCCAAATTTTACTTGCAATGTTTGGATTTGCAAGCATTCTAAGAAGAATTTGAGTGAGATCACTTGGCGTGTTTGGTTTTCTTATTTCTTGTAGTTTTTTAAGATATTTTGGTTTTGATGTAGGTCTGTCAAGTAATGGTGCGTTTGCAACAATAGTACTTGGGAGTCTTGCAATAGTGTTTGTTTCAACTTTTACTTGCATTATTCTATCTTCTTTTACTCTGCCTATGACAGAATAAGGAACATGAAATTTTTCGCATATTTCTTTTAGTGTTTGAAGATTATATCGGTCAGTTATTACAAGCATTCTTTCCTGAGATTCAGAAACCATTATCTCAGTTGGAGACATTCCTGCTTCTCTTTTGTGAACTCGTGCCACATCTAATTCTATTCCAATAGAAAGGGCATCTGCGGTTTCAGATATTGCACATGAAAGGCCACCACCTCCCAAATCTTTCATGGCTTTTATGCAGCCTTTGTCTCTTGCCTCAAGTATCGCTTCAATGACTAGTTTTTCGATAAAAGGATCTGGGATTTGAACTGCTGAACGATTTTCTGATTCTAATGTGTCTGATGCAAATTGTGAACCACCAATACCGTCACGCCCAGTAGAACCGCCAATTAAAACTACAAAATCGTCTTTGTCTGCTCTGTTTCTGATAAGTTTATTCTTCTTTCCAAATCCAACCGCTGCAACATCAACTAATGCATAATTTTTAAAGCAATCATCAAATTCTATTTCTCCACCTACAGTTGGAATTCCAAGACAGTTGCCATAATCTGCTATTCCACGTACTGCATTTTTGAAAAGCCATTTTGCATGTGTATCTTTTTCTATGTTTCCAAAACGTAATCCGTCAAGTATAGCAATTGGTCTTGTACCAGCTGACAAAATATCTCGGATAACACCACCTACTCCAGTTGCAGCTCCACCGTATGGTTCTACTGCAGAAGGATGATTGTGACTTTCTATGTGTACTGTGACAACATAATCATCTCCAACATCAAGTACACCAGAATCATATCCTGGCTCGGAAATAACTCGTTTGCCTTCTTTTGGCAGAATTTTCAGATGTTTTTTTGATGATTTGTATGAACAGTGTTCTGACCACTCTGCTGCAACTATTTGTAGTTCAAGCTGATTTGGTTTGCGCCCAATTTTTTTCTCAAGAAAAGAATATTCTTGTGTAGTTAGACTCATTGCGCTATACCCATAGTGGTTAAAAGAGATTCAAAGATCATTGAAGCAGGTTTAGAATTCTTTGGATTGATAATGGATTCTGCAGCTCTCTCAGGATGCGGCATCATCCCTACGACGTTACCTTTTTTGTTGCATATGCCTGCTATGTGATTAGACGAACCATTCACTTCTTCGCAATATGTAAAAACTATCTGATTGTTTTTCTTAAGCAAGTTTAGAGTTTCTTTGTCTGCATAGTACCTTCCTTCACCGTTGGCAATCGGGATTGGAATTCTTTGATTTAGTTTGAATTTATTAGTAAATGGCGTTTTGTTATTTTTTACTATAAGTTCTGTCCATTTGCACATGAAACTAAGTGATGTGTTTTTAAGAAGTGCACCAGGCAAAAGACCAGCTTCAACTAGAATTTGAAATCCGTTGCATACTCCAAGTATTGGCATTCCTTTTTCTGCCATTTTTTTTATGCCGGCAATAATTGGACTGTGTGCTGCTATGACTCCGGCGCGGAGCCTATCGCCGTATGAAAATCCGCCTGGAAGAACAATGGCATCAAGATTCTTTGACAGTTCTTGTTCATGCCACAAAAGTTCGGTATTTAGTTTAAAAACATCAGTAAGGACGTGATGCATATCGCGATCGCAGTTGCTTCCTGGGAAAACTATAACGCCTACTTTCACAATTCTTGTATCTTGCGTGCATTATTAAATTGAATCGAATGAAATCGTTTTTATTCAATTTCTTTTTGGTAATAGCTATGACACATGTTCGTGACATCATGGTTCGCAACGTAATCACTATAGATCATAATAAAACGGCAAAGGATGTGGCACTTTTAATGTCAGAAAAACAAGTCAGTTCATTGGTAGTCATAAAAGATGGCAATCCAATCGGGCTTGTTACAGAAAGAGATCTGGCACGTAAGGTCTTAACTACTGATAGAAAGAGCTCTGATGTGCAACTTTCTGAGATAATGTCCATGAAATTTCGTGGAGTGGAACCAATGACCCCTATAGAAGACGCCATTCAAAAGATGGTAAACAATAACATACGCAGATTACTTGTCTTAGAAGATGGCAAACTTGTTGGAATAATAACAGAAACTGACTTGGCAAAACATCTCAGAAGTAAGCTCCTCATAGATGGTGCGTTAGAAGATGTTACTGCATTAAAACGTAAGGTAGTAAAAAGCAACTAGCCTTCAGTGCTTTCAAAAGTTACGTGGCTTACTAGTGGATTGTATATTCTAAATTCATTACACAAATCCATCACAGTTTTTTCTGCTATTTTCTTGTTTTTTGCATCAACTTCAAATTTTAACATCTTAGCAGAACGAATTTTCTTTACAGATGCATTGTTTCCTTTTAGAATCAGATCATGTAATATAGTCTCGCCTTCTGGATCGTTTATTTCAGCTTTATTTTCTATAATCACGCTAACTTTGAAGGAAGTCATGATGGGTTGTTTGGTTGTAATTAATTTAAGCTTTGGTTTATTGATAACATTTTAAACCATCCAGATTTTCCCTTTACCTTATGCCAATGTAGCTCAGCCTGGCTAGAGCATCTGACTTGTAATCAGAAGGTCGAGGGTCCAAATCCCTTCATTGGCTTAATATCAATTGTTTAAATTTCTGTCCTCTAATATCATCTTATGAATAAGCGATCTCTAGTGACAAATAGAGAAAACAATTAATTTGTGAACATAACAAGTATGAATCACAAGATTAAAGTCATGAAATGTGAGGAGTTGGTTCTAAGATTGTGATATCACGGTATTTTTTCTTTATTTTAGTATTAAGTTTAATTTTAATTCCAAGTTTACAAATATCTGAAGCAAGAAAATATCAAATGAAAAGTGTTCCTGCTTATCCTTCAAAAGATTACACTAAAACAACTACAAAACCTGTACAAGAAAAACATGTAGTGAAGCAAGAAACAAAGCAACCTCAAAAACCCATAAAATTAAACCTGATTTCGTTAAGTCACTCTCATGCTATAATAGGACATAGTTATGGATTTTCCGTAAGAGTGTATGATGCATTAAAAAATCCAAGGAGTGATTATAATCAAAATTGGGGGCATTTACAAGATGTAATTATTAACGTATCAATAAAAAATCAAGATGGAGTTATTGTAAAATCATTCAATGGGACAACTAACAAAAATGGACACTATTCAGATTCTTTTAGAATTCCAGATGATTTTAGAGCAACCAGTTATGTTGTTATTCTAAACGCTACAAAAGAAGGCTTTGTTGCAGATAGTGATCAAACACGGTTGTATGTTACTTATTATGTAGATAGGAACAGACAGTCATGAGTCAAAACAAACGTAGTATTGTACAAAATATATAAATTTAATAGAATTAGTACTACCATGAAAAAAATCTTAATCCTTGCATTGGCTTTCATTTTCATAGACAAAGTTAAGTAACAAACTAGCAGAAAGAAAATATGCATCTTGGGTATGTATTACTCAACTGTGATCTTGGAGCAGAAGAATACGTTCTTGAAGAACTCAAACACATCCGTGAAGTCAAAAAGGCATATGTAACTTTTGGAACTTATGACATAATAGTAGAAATTCAAGCCAAAACTCAAGAGGATTTTGATAAAGTGATCTCACATAGAATTAGAAACATATCCAGAGTGATAAGCACGATGACACTCAAAGTAGTAACCCCCGAAGGATAATTATAGAAGAAATGAAATCAAACTGGAATTGGCAAATATAGAATACACTGGAACCGTGTGGGCAATAAACCACGGATTGCCAGAGCCGTTACTTAATCACTGTATAAAAAAACTAGTGGATTATGGAATCAAAAAAGAAGATATCAAGTTTACAGATGCTCCAGAAAATGTGGAAGTAGGAACTGTGGTAGTAGACATATGGCCATACCATCTTGAAGTTGGACGTGTGCGCACAGTTAGAAATGAGTCATTTATCAGCGGTAGTGTTATGGTAATAGAATTAAAAGCAGACGCCAATGGAACTTATATCGATTAAATCAAGAATGTAAAACAGATTTATTTCTGATATTAAAAAACCTCAATGTGAAGAAAAAACCTATTAAATCAAGTAAGAAAGGAGTGTATTTTGCTATTGTGATAGGTGTGATAATAATCGGACTTGTGATAGCAGTCAGCTATTATGTGGATCAAGCAAAGATTTCAGGACAGAGATTTGGAAACAATCTGGAACAGATTCAATCAGATCTTAAAAAACATGTATTAGATTATGAATCAAAATTAACTATTTGGCAAGAAGGAGGATTGACAAAACAAGAAATGCTACAAATTTCTGAAAATCACCTTATGGAATTAAAAAAGATACTTGAGAGATATGACATATTAGTATCTCCTCAAGCCTTTGCTCCATCCGTAGAACTTTTCAAACGTTCAACGCAAGCCCAGATTGAAAGTGACAAATTTTTAAAAGAATGGATAGAGACAGGCAATAATTCCACGAAAATTAGATCAGATGAACTTTTACAACAATCATTCGAATATGAAACCAGTGCATTGGCTTCATTTAATACGGCAAAAAAAGGTATCACACCATAAGTTATTTAATCCAGATATTCTAAGATGGAATTGTTTGATGAAGTTTCTTGCGATAGGCATAATTTCATTATCACTTGTATTTTCTAGCGCATGGGCTCAAGTTTCCATAATAAACGACCAGCAATATGTCAGTGAAGAGGGGATATTCCACGTAGTTGGCGAAATTGAGAATAATTCTTCAGTACCCTTAAACCAAATAGTTGTTACTGCCACATTCTACGACATAAATAACAAAATTCTTGGTACCATGACTACAGATTCAATTCTTGAAACTATAATGCCTGAAAAGAAAGGCCCGTTTGATTTGATCTTTGTCAACAACATTGTGCCGCAAATTTATCGGTACTCCCTTAATACAGAATACAAACCAGCTGATCATAAAACAGAATCACTTGAAATATTATCGTCAAATGCCAAACGCGATATGCTTGATAATTTTATCATAAGTGGCACAGTAACAAACCATGATCAAAGAACTGCAAATACCATAGTCATAATTGCTACCTTGTATGATAAAGACGGAAAGGTTATTGCTACAAGTAAATCACATACCGAGCCAGAATATCTCAAATCAGGTGGAATTGCACCATTTCATGTATTGGTATATGACAAATCTCAATTACAAAAAGCAGTGGACTATTCTCTCATGGTCGAATCAGAAGAATATACAGCAGTTCCAGAATTTCCGCTTGGTTCTGGAATAATTCTATCACTATCTGTCATAGCCTATGTTGTGCTTACAAAAAGACCAAAATCTTTACAACAATCCCTTTTCGTGTAAAAAATTCAAAGTAATTTCAAGTTCAGCAAGCAAGAGTTTTTTCTCTAAAGAGACAGGAGCATCAAACTGAATTGGAAAAGTTATACTTAACATATCTGCATCAGTATGTGAGACTTGGATTTTATGATCAGAAGTTTTTTGATTTAAAATAAAATCTTTCCATTTTGTTATGAGATCTTTTACATCATCAATACGTCTTTGTAGATAATCCAATCCAATTTCTTGGTCATTAAACACTTCAAATTTTATCATTGGGACCATGAGATATCCACCAGGAATTTTTTCATGTTTTCTATGCATCTCTTCAATTATTTCATTTATTTTATGTTCAGGAAAAATATCACCATATCCAGGATCAAAGTAACCAGCTATGTTTTTATTTTCATCATATATCTTGAAATAACTCTCTTCACGTTCTAGTTTCCACTGCATAAGTTACATGCCAAATCAGCCAGTTAATAATTTTAAGACAATTTTTGGATTGTAACAAGGCATTTGCCACAAAAATAGTCTTTTCCGGTGGCAAAGATAGTGGAATTATTGCATTGTGGGCATGACTTGTTGATTCGATTCATTTCTATTGGCATGACACAAGGTTTGCGATCTAGCTAAAAAGAAACAGGGTCAACATTATGTTAGCAAATTCTCTAAAATCAACTATTATAAGGAATAATCATAAATCACATCTTAT
Organism: uncultured Nitrosopumilaceae archaeon; assembly: GCA_964350965.1. Lineage (GTDB taxonomy): Archaea > Thermoproteota > Nitrososphaeria > Nitrososphaerales > Nitrosopumilaceae > UBA8516. Next base: position 27,471 of record CAYGLP010000010.1, read on the forward strand.
TGGCACTGCACCCCTCGACTATTGATTTTATTGAAAACCTCATCAATTATTACATAAGCGAGGCATCATCGTACAAGCAAATTGCACAGATATATGAAGATGAGACAGGAGATATCGCTGCAGCAACGCTTGGAATCATCATAGGGTGTGTATATTCAGGGTTTTTACAGACATACAAGAACCAACGACAGAACCCTAGTCTAGAAGACACTCAAGAATTCAACAACATAGTAAAACGCCGAGCTGCAGACATAAGAAAAGCAATACTTGCTGCTAAATCATAATACGCTAGAGATAAATTCTGACTATTTTAATGAAAAATAATGTCGGAAATAGTTCAATACAAAATACAACAATTAATTGACAATGGTCAAACAGTACAAATTTCACTTGTTGAAGATGTGCAGCTTGAATCGATATCACAAAAACAGCTTGTGTTTGATGCAATAAACAAAAAACTCGATCCTGAGCTAAAAGAACAAGTGCTTCCTTTAATTGAAGCAATCATGCAAGCACAACCAACTATTGCAGTCAAAAGTTACGCTCAGACTGCAATAACTATAACCATGCCAAGACGAAGATATGAAAGGATGGGCAGTCCAAGCGTTGGAGAAAAATTAGAAATAAACATAAAAAATATTCCTTAAAGCAATTTTTCGATTTCAGACATCAAATACAATGGTAATGAACATGAAGAATTTTTGCAGACATACACCGTTGTTTTGTTTTTATCAAATTCTTTTCCTGAAAAATATCTGTATTCTTTCAGATCGTTAAGATGTTCTTCTTTCGAAATGGTTACAAGTATTGATTCAGGAACGAATCTCCCAGTCAGACCAGTATAGATTTCATTGTTGTTTGTGTTTAACATTGTGATTTCTATTGGTTTTTGTATGTAAAGATACATCGTATTGAGAAGCTGCCCAAAACCAAACGGATTTTCTGCAGCCACTGTAGATAATGATTCCATAATCTTTACAGATACATCAAGAAATCTTTTGTCTTGCGTGAGGTGATATAATTTCAAAAATGCGTGTGCTGCGACAGAGTTGCCTGATGGCAATGAAAGATCATAGATGTTTTTTGTACGAATAATTAATTTCTCGTGATTATCTGCAGTAAAAAAGAAATTATTTTCTTTTGGATCCCAAAAATGTTCTATCAGATAATTTGCATGTTGTAAAGCAAGTTGGAGATATTTTGCGCGCGGATCTACTTCAAAAACATCCAAAAGTGCATTCACAAAATATGCATAATCATCAAGATACGCTTTTAATTTTGCTTTGTAGTCCTTGTATGTTCGTAATAGCTCATTATTTTTTGTTAGTTTTTCGTCTATGAATTTTATACAATTTTCAGCTGCATGTAGAAATGTTTCATGCCCACTTATTCTGTAACCTTTTGCAAATGCAGATATCATTAATGCATTCCAGCTAGTAAGAATTTTCTCATCTCTTCCAGGGGCAATCCTCTTAGAACGTGTTACAAAAAGTTTTTCTGAACAACGTTTTATGATGTCATTTACATCATCTTCAGTCTTGCCAAATTGAAATGCTGTTGTGGATGTTTTAATGTTGTTGTTTAGTATGTTGTGACCTTCAAAATTACCACCATCAGTAACATCATAATAAAGACAGAACACATCTGAATCTTTGCCCAAGATTTCTTGGATTTCACTTTTTTTCCATACATAGTATTTTCCCTCTTCGCCTTCAGAATCTGCATCTTGTGCAGAATAGAATCCACCTTCAGGCGAAGTCATCTCACGTAATACATAGAGGAGTGTCTGATTTACAATATCAAGATATTTTGTGTCTTTTGTTATTTGATACGCTTCTGCGCATACTACAGGCAACAATGCATTGTCATATAGCATCTTTTCAAAATGAGGTACAAGCCATCGCGAATCAGTTGAATATCTATGAAATCCCCCACCAAGTTGGTCATAGATTCCGCCATTAGCCATTTTTGTAAGAGTTTTGAAAACAAATTCTTGGAATTTTGAAATGCCTGAAAGTTTTGAATATCTTAACATAAATGACAAATTAGATGCATTTGGAAACTTTGGTGCATGACCAAACCCTCCATTTATTATGTCGGCCATTTGAAGCAAATTGACAGCTGCCTCATCTAAGATTGATTTGTCAAGATTTGTCTGAGTTGCAATTGATTCTGTTTTTTGTAAAATATTCATGAAATTATTTGCTGCAGCTTCAACATCAGCTGGTTTTTCTTTATATGCTTGCGCAAGCTGACATAACAAACTACCAAAACCTGGTCTGCCATAGCTGTCAAGTACGGGAAAGTATGTTCCAACGTAGAATGGTTTTTGATCGGGTGTAAGAAATACGCTAAGTGGCCATCCACCACTACCAGTTACTAATTGACAGATTTTTTGATATATGTCATCAATGTCTGGTCTTTCTTCTCTGTCCACTTTGATGTTGACAAAATTTTCATTCATTATCTGCGCAACGTCCTCGTTTTCAAATGATTCATGAGCCATAACATGGCACCAATGACATGCGCTGTAGCCTATGCTTAGAAATATTGGTTTGTTCTCATCTTTTGCTTTCTTTAGCGCCTCTTCGCTCCACGTATACCATTTAACTGGATTATACGCATGCTGTAACAGATACGGACTTGTCTCTTTTATCAGGCTATTTGCTTGCACAATATCCAAAGTGCTGTATGTCTATTTGTGTGTAATTCAATTACAACATCGTACTAAGTTTTATTTAATTCATGATTGATTTGTTTGAGAGTTATTTTTCTGTGTCAGCAAGTAACTGTTCACAAAGCCGTTTGGACATAGAACAATAAAAAGCTGGTCATGCGAATTAGAAAAGTATGTGCTCTATTGCTTTTTGTATGTCTCCCGCATCGATGATGTTTCCTTCCATCATTGCTTCAAGTGTTCGTAGAACAATCAATTCCCCTGTAGCGCCAGCAATTGTTTGCGGGATAACAACACAAACATCGCCGACTACAACAGTAAGTTCGTCGTCTTTGGCGCCACTCCAACCCTTTGGTATTGCTATGTAGTAATTAATATGATCTGAATTGCTCAGGTCCTGATATAAGACTTCAACCATTATGGAGATTCTTTCTGGTAGTTAAAATTGATTTCTCTGAAGCGAGATTGGAAAAAAATAAAACTTTAATGAAAGTTCCATATTTCATGTAGTTTTTTTATAAAATTTCTTGTGCCTAAATCTCATGTTTCAGAAAGCAATTCATAGAAATAGTCATGGATTCATTCATAATCTTAGAATCAACACTCTTAATTCAATTGTTAAATAAAAGCAAGATTTTCTTTCAAACATGAATTGCAGAAGATGCCATCACATTGACCAAGTGCATGAAACTTCAAAAAACAGTAGATCGCTTGTAAAAGCTGGAAAATGTATGATTCCAAACTGCACCTGCAAACAATATCTTGACACTATAGAAGAAATTGATGAAGATTTACTTTAGGTATGCAGACAGTATAAACATCCCTGGCTTTTGTTCCATATTTTCATCTACATTAGATTCCATTGCAGTTTGGGTTTGTTTCGTTTCCTCGAATTGCTTTATTTTTTCATTCATTATATTATCTGAAAAGAACGGATCATCAGATAATACTAAAATAAGTAGACCAATAGCAGCAAGTGAAGCTGCTACTACAACCATAGACCATCCTACAGCTCGATAATTGTGAGGCTCTTTCATTTGTTTCAAAGCAACGAAGTCCTGAATTTAATCTTTTATTCATGACATACTGCTATATATCATGCAATGTCCTTGCTGTGGATCAAAAATGGAAAAAGCACGAGATCTTGAAAAAAGCTACCTAATGAAATGTACACAATGCTGTCTTAGTAACACTATTTTAAAGTGATGAATTTACTTTATTTTCTACCTTAAAGATCTGCATCATGAGTAGGTCCATTCCTTTTTTTATATGCTCAAGTTCATTTAGTGAATTAATCTGAGTTTCAGCAAGTACATGTAAAATACCAATAATTGATTTTTGAAAATTATCGGTTGCAGATGCCTCAAGAGCATTAAGCCTTGAAAGTACGATATCTAATTCTTTTTGTGCCTTCTGGCCTTTAGATTCGGGTTTTGACATATAGGTAATTTTTCATGATAATATATGAAGATAATCTAGAGTTACAGTCTTGATTCAAGGTCTACCAAAAATGGAAATTAATTTATTTTTGTTCTAAGATAGAGTTAAAGTACATCATGGTAAAAGCAAATTTGTGATTGAAGAAAAGCTAAAAACGCTTGGAATTACGCTTCCTAGTCCACCAAAGCCAGCTGGTTCCTACATACCAGTAGTTAAAACTGGAAATCTTGTTTTTGTGTCAGGTCAGATTCCAATAAGCGACGGCAAGATTCTTTATTCTGGCAAAGTCACAAAAGATTTGTCGGTAGAAGACGCGCAAAAGGCAGCACGATTATGTACAATAAACGCACTTGCTCAACTAAAATCGGAATTTGGAAATTTAGATAAAATTTCAAAAATTGTTCGTGTATCTGGTTTTGTAAATTCCCCTCCCGAGTTTACAGAACAACCCAAAGTAATCAACGGTGCATCAGACTTGCTTTTTGAAATTTTTGACAAGAAAGGTCAACATGCCAGAATTGCAGTAGGAGTATCAAGTTTGCCACTAAACTCTGCTGTTGAAGTAGATTTGATAGTTGAAATCACTTAAGTTTTGAATTAAATTTTTTTAGAAATGTTGAAATTTTGTCTTTTGGAATTACTGCTCCACATGCTTTGTCGTGTCCACCGCCTGAGCCTCCAAGTTCAGTAGCAAGTGGATTAACAATTTTTCCAAGATGGATTTTACAATTTCTAGAACCGCGAATTGAGACAGCGTAGATCCCATGATCTTCTCTTAATTTGTATGATACCCCGACATCTTTTCCTGACATTCCTAAAACAAAATTGACTACCATACTTGCTCCAGAATCAGTTACTTCCATGTATGCCAAGTTTTTCATCAACTTTAGATTATCTTTTACTTTTTGAATCACACCAGAAATTTTCTCTGCCTGCATTCTCGCAAATTCAAAAGAGTTTGGAATATCATGTGGGTATTTTGAGTCGCTTAACTCATCAACAAGATACAACAGATATTCATTGTCTTTTTGGTGACTAACTATGGTGAAAGTAAGAACGGTTGCCTCAAGTAAGACAAACTGCCTATCAAATTTCTGCAAGAGTTTAGAACCTATAGGTCTGTCTTCCATGTAATCTGTAACAGCAGAGCATGCAGCTATAAACGCACTATGATCTGTTAATTTTGATTTGAATGCATCATACACCTGAACAGTGGTGCATTCATTGATGTTATGAATTAATTTAACTTTTAAGGCACGTATGTTTTTTTTTATTTTTTCATCTAAATCATGGTGATCTACATATGTTATTGAAATTCGTTTTTTTCTAAGTGCGGTAAGCAGTTCAATAAATTGGTCTTGATTTGTCTTGCTAAGACCTAGATCACAGATATAGAGTGTCTTTAATGACTCGTTATTTTTTAGCAGTTCAAGCTCAGTCATTAATCCAGGATAGTCTACAAGTTTTGTTTCTCCGCCAAAGGCTTGTCGAACTAATGACGCTGCCCCTATACCATCTGCGTCTTCTTTATGAGATACACATACAACTTTGGTTCGTGCCATGGAATAATCATGACATAGTCACCCTCATTTAAACTAAAAACGGTCAGACAGATTTCTTGGACTGCATGTAAATTTTGAATCTAGAAACAAGGTTTTGGTGACCTGCTACATCTTGCAATACAACACAATACATGTCGTAAAATGAAATTCCCAATAATCGTGCTTCCATGTCAAGTTTTCCAATTTCTTCTAGAATGTCTGCATCAGTGGAATTAATTACAAAATTATCTACGAGTTTGATAAAATCTTGTTCTAATTCTGTCATTTTTGGATTATCTGAAAATTATCCTATATGGATCGGAGTTGCTAGATTAGACAAATTACTTAATTTTTAAATTAATTTTTGACTTGAGTCTAGGAGATTGTTGCGTATGACTTTAATATACAGTTTTTGAAGTTAATATGGTGGAGACAAAAAACATAGGTCTTCGTAATATAGAAGTAGCTGATACAAGGATTTCTGCAATTGATGGCATAAATGGTAAATTGATTTATAGAGGATATGACGTTTTGGATTTGGTCAAAAAATCTACTTATGAAGAAACTGCGTGTATGTTACTCAATGACGATCTTCCAACCCCAGATATGCTGAAAGATTTTTTCAACAATCTTGTAGCATCACGTGATATTCCTGAGGGTATTGAAAAGAATCTTAGAAACATGCCTAAAAACTCAAACCCTATGGATGTACTCCAGTCCACAGTTTCTGCGCTTGCCACATATGATACTGAAAAGACTGATGATCGTGAGACTAATTACCACAAAGCAATTCAACTTATTGCGAAAATTCCAATAATTGTGGCATATTGGGATAGAATTCGTAGTGGAAAAGAAGTAGTGAAACCTTCAAAGAAGCTAAATCATGCCGGCAATTTTCTTTATATGCTAACTGGAAATGAGCCAGATAATGAACTTGTAAGGATTTTTGATATTTGTTTGATTTTACATGCAGAACACAGCTTTAATGCTTCAACTTTCGCTGCAAGAGAAGTTGTTTCTACAAGAGCTCACATGTATGCTGCAGTAAGTGCAGCCATAGGAGCTTTAAGTGGAGAGTTACACGGTGGAGCAAATTATCAGGTAATGCAGATGCTTTTCGATATAAAAACAGAAGACAGAGTAGAATCATGGGTTAAAGAAAAACTTGTACAAGGAAAAAAGATAATGGGCATGGGGCATGCAGTCTATAAAACATTTGATCCACGTGCAGAAGTATTAAGAGAATTATCAAGACGATTATCTGAAAAAACAGGAGAGCCGTGGTTTAAGATCACAAAACAAATTGAAGACATCACTGCAGAAGAGATGAAGAAAGTAAAGGGGTCAGATATCTTTCCAAATGTTGATTTGTATAGTGCTTCTACATACTATATGCTAAAGATACCGCCAGATCTGAATACGCCAATTTTTGCAATATCGAGAGTTGCAGGATGGACATCACACATCATAGAAGAAAAATTTGCAGAAGCTGCGCCAAAGCCTATGCTTTACAGACCAAAAGCAGTCTATGTTGGGAAATATTGTGGCCCATCGGGTTGCGAATATATTCCACTTGAAAAAAGATCACACTAGTTTCTTGTCTCTAACCATTCTTTGGCTTTGACATTTACATCATATTTGTGAAGTACCATAAACACCATCTCATAGAATGTGATTCCACGCTTTTGTGCTTCGCTATCAATCCATCTCAAGCCATCTGCAAGCTCTGGATCATATTCAGAAAACTCAACCAACTCATCCACCATATTGGTGAAAAAGGAGTGTGGCTCTAGCATTAGTACCAGATTTCTATTTCAGTTATTCAGCCCTGTATTCAAAATATATAGACTATCAACACGTTTTTGGTTGACAGATGGATCATGTCTATTTCTCTGATGGAAACCAAAAACGGATCTCATGGGTCGTTCAAAATTATGAAACAGAGGTTGCTCAGTACAGAGAGCAATCAGAGATCTATTTAGACAAAATTTCAGTCGAACAATCAAAGTATATTGCACTTCATGTTGGAATATTTTGGTGCATTGGAACATTCATAATAAAAAATGGTGATACCGTAAAAATAATGCTTGATTCAAAAACAATGTACGATCATTTATTCAATAATACAATAAGCTCAGATTCGTTTATAGAAACAAGAACAGGATTCATAAAACAATTAATAGATCAAAGAAAACTAGTCATAAAATACGAGCTAATTAACCCTGTACAAAATATTGCCACAAAAGCATTATCGCTTTAGCAACACGCCAATATCCATCAAATTTGTATGAGTGGGTCCTGTAAATACCAAACCATTGTATTTTTTTAGAAAAAAATTGGAATTGTTGTTTTGTAAGAATTTTTTTACATCATTGAAACTTACTTTATTATTCAACATTGCGCCACATGCATCAGTATTTCCATCCTTACCATCAGTTCCTATAGAAGTAACTGTGATGGTTTGTTTTGCTTTTTTCACTTCATCTAATATGTATAATACTAATTCCTGATTTCTACCTCCTTTTCCTTTGCCTTTCACCCTTACAGTGGTTTCTCCACCAAAAATAATACATGAATTGGTTTTTGCTTTCATGATAAGTTTTGCCAGAGTTTTTGCAATTTGTTTAACGTCACCAGAAATTGGGTAAACAGTTTTTGTAGTCAATCCAAGATTCCGTGATGTTTTTTTCATCACATCCAGACAATTTTTGTTTGTAGCAACAATTTGATTTTTTATTTTCTGCCGTTTTGGTGTTTCGGCTATTTTCTTTTTAATACCAAGACGTATTCTTGTTAAAACATTACTAGGTACAGATTGTAACAAATTATATTTTTTAAACACTTTTTCGGCATCACGAAATGTAGTTTTATCAAAATATGCTGTTCCCGATGCAATAGATGAAATGTCATTTCCTATCACGTCAGACATTACAAGTGAAATTGCATCACACTTAAGATGCTCCAAGATTCTTCCTCCTTTTATTTGAGAAAGATGTTTTCTGACACAATTAATTTCATTAATACTAGCTCCACATTTAATAAGAAGATTTGTAGCAATTCGTTTTTCATCAAGTGTTATTCCATCAGGCAGTGATACAAGTGATGAACCACCACCAGATATTAGAAAGATTACAAGATCATTTTCATTTCTATCTTTAAGAAATTTAATAATTTTGTTTGCTGCCTTCATACTATTTTTGTTTGGAATAGGATGACCTGCATGAATGATTTCAAACTTTTTTGTTTTTAATACAGAGACATATCCTTCTGGGATTACGACAATTCCTCCTTTAATGCAAGTTAATGAATTTACTTCATTGGTCATGGAATCAGCAGCCTTTCCAAAAGCAATAATAAAGATACTAGCATATTTTGAGAGAGATTTTGCGCTTTTGTTTATTATGATCTGATTTTTACGTACAAATTTTTGTATCATACTGTCAGGCATTGCAGATGCTAGACCTGATTCCAGTATTTTGAGGACTACACGTCTGTTATTATCAATAGCAAGATCTCTGAAATTCTTAATTATCATATAACAAACACCAGCAAGTAGATTCTGATATTCTGTAAGGTATAATAATAATCACAAATTTACTTTGTAGCATGAATACAATAAGAATACCAAAGATAATTAAATTTGGAAAAAACGCGCTTTCTGAAACTGAATACCCAGAGAACGCGCTTGTCGTAACAACCGCACCTCCTGATGTTTCTTCAAAATGGCTTGCCAGAATGGGCATTAAAGATTATTTACTATTTGATAAGGTAGAGCCAGAACCGTCTATTGAAACTGTGCAAAAGGTAATTTCTGATTATAAATCAAAAAATCTATCTGCAATAATTGGTCTTGGTGGTGGAAGTTCTCAGGACGTAGCAAAATATGCTTCATCTGAGATGAAAATACCAAAGATACTCATCCCTACAACGTTTGGGACCGGTAGTGAAATGACTACTTATTGTGTACTCAAGTTTGAAGGAAAAAAGAAACTCTTGCAAGATGAAAAATTCCTTGCGGACATGGCAGTTGTAGATTCATACTTTTTGGATGGCACACCAGAAGCAATTATCAAAAATTCAGTCTGTGATGCATGCGCACAAGCAACAGAAGGATATGATAGCAAAAGAGGAAATGAGTTTACAAAGACTATGTGTAAAGCTGCCTTTGATGTATTGTATGACGCAATAATGAACAACAAACCAGAGAACTATCCGTATGGTTCAATGCTTTCGGGAATAGGATTTGGAAATGCGTCAACCACATTGGGTCATGCGCTTTCCTATGTGTACTCTAACGAAGGAGTGCCTCATGGATATTCGCTTTCTTCCTGCACTACCGTTGCCCATAGATTCAACAAATCAATATTTTATGAGCAATTCAAAGAAGTGGTTGGAAAACTAAAGTTTGACAGGCTTACTCTAAAAGCACCTTTTGATCAAGCTGCTGATGTAGTTATGACAGACAAGGGCCATCTTGATCCTAATCCAATTCCAGTTACTAAAGAAGATGTAATTCAATTGCTAAAGGACATACAAGAAGGCAGACTGTAGCAATACATCCAAACTTTCTTAGATTTTTCTTAAATATGAAATTCTGATTTTCGTACAATTTACTATACTTAAATACCGCATACAAATCATCATGATGTTATAGGATTATTGGAAAATGATCAAGTTTGGAATTCAACAAGGCTTGAATGTTGCAAGACTGGGATTGACTGAGGATCAGATTCTTACAGCCTGCGTCTTGGCAGACAGAATGGGATACAACTCAATTTGGTATATGGATCACACAAATGTTCCTCAATGGAATCATGCAATTGTAAATGACCCGTGGGTAATGCTTTCTGCTATTGCTTCTATTACAAATAATGTAGAACTTGGTACCTGTGTAACAGATGCAGTACGAAGACATCCATCAAACATTGCTCTTGCCGCAGTTACATTAGATAGAGTTTCACATGGAAGAGGAGCGCTTGGAATAGGTGCAGGGGAAGCACAAAACATCAAAGAGTTTAAGATACAATGGGACAAGCCTGTTGGAAGATTTGAAGAACAGCTTCAAGTTATAAAATTGCTTTTTGAATCATCACCTGAACATAGAGTAAATTTCAAAGGAGAATTTTATCAACTAGAAGAAGCTTGTCTGCAAGCAAAAAGTGTCAGAAAACCACATCCGCCAATTTACATGGCTGCTGGTGCACCAAGAACATTAGGATTATGTGGAAAGTATGGTGATGGTTGGATTCCAATTGGTTATACTCCTGAGCTCTATGAAGTTCATGCCAATGTGATAAAAGATTCAATGAAAGAAAATGGCAGAGAGGATAAAGATTTCCAGTTTGCAGTTGATATCGATGTCTATTTTGCAGATGATGCTGAAGAAGCATGGGCAAAAATGAAAAATGCAGTTAAAGTCAGTCTTTTCAAACCAGAAATTCTCAAAGTGCATAACATACAAGATGTAGCTGGTTTTGATTTTAAGAAATATTTCACAGAATATTCAATGTCAAATCAAGAATGGATAGTCAAAATGCGAGAAGCAGCTCAGACAATACCTGACAAAGTAGCACGTTCATCAATTGCACTTGGAACGCCAGATGATATAATTCCAGTATTTGAGAAATTCCTAAAAGCAGGAGTAAATCATTTTATCATTAGATTCTGGGGATCGGGATACTTTGGTGCAATAGACAAGTTTGGCTCTACTGTACTACCATATTTTAAAGACAAATACAATCCTAAAAAATAATTCAAACAATATTATAAGTTAGGATTTAAACCTAAAACTGTGAATAGAATCATTCTAGTTTTCATTGCAGCTATTTTCATTCTTCCTGCTTATGGCATGAAGAATATCATATCTGATGCTAACATAGATGTTACCATAAATTATCCTGATGTAATCACACAAGGAACTGAGTTTGTCCTTTCATCATTAGTAAAAACAAAAGCAGATCAGATGTCTAATATTACAGTTAGTATCTCATCACCAGAAATAGAAGTTATACAAAACCAATTCAATATACATATTCTTCCAAGGGATTCTACTCTAGGTAACAACTTTAACATGAAGATAAAGCCAGAATCACCAGATGGTAAACTTCTTGCAAATGTCTCTATAGAGTATTTTATCAAAGGCTTTTTTGACGAAAAACCAGTCAAAAACGCCATCACAAAAGCAATTGAGTTTAACGTTCAATCAAAACCCATACTTCTACTTGATTTTGATGCGCCAGATTCTGTGTTTGTAGGTGAAACATTTTCTGTTAAAGGCACTATAAGAAATCAAGGCTATAATGCAAAAAACATCAAGATGACCGCATATTCAGATCAAGTAGCACTTGATGGAAAGAAAATCTATTCATTGACAAATCTAGATGCAGGTAAAACAGAAAATTTTGAATTTGTTTTACAGATATCAAAGGAACTTTCAATTCCAACTGATATTACAATTAACATATCAACTTCATATTTTGATGAATCAGGCAAAGAATATGTTGCTGAAGACTCGTTGAATGCATTCGCAAGACAGAAAGGAATTTTAGAAATAGGTGGAGCTGAAGGAATTTGGGTGGGGGATTTTTTCATAGCACCAGTTGTAGGGATTGGAACAATTGTATCATCAGTTATTGGATTCTTGATGTTTTTGTGGCACATGAAAAATAAGAAAAAAACGAAACGTGTAAAGAAATAAGAAACAATCAATGCAACTACAAATATTATAAAATTAAATAAAAAACTAGGTAGGTTAAGGCGTAGTTTTATATTTTTATTCTTGATTTTTGTTTAGATGCCTCAATTTCGGCTTTTTCTTTTTCATGAGCTGCC
>CAYGLP010000011.1:0-39579 GCA_964350965.1 uncultured Nitrosopumilaceae archaeon
ACACAGTCCAAAACTCACATAATCTTAAGAAATTCTTTGCTTTTATGATTTCTTATCTTTCTACATATAACGTAATTAGTGAATAAATGTTCTAGAATTTTCACATAGATTTTGAGTTGCCAGCGTTTTTAGATATTGCTGATAAGTTATGTATAAGAAAGTTCTATGAATATGATGAGACTCAGCTACCATCATGGTTGTTATCTTGGATCCACTTATAGAAAAATCAAAGTGAGTTTTGAGATGGTTGTATCAATCGACTTTTTTCATTCCATTTTCTTGATTCAAATCCTTTGCAATAAAATGTGATACTACTGGCGGTTTGTCCCCTACATGAAAAGCACGAACTCGTTCTTCAATGTCTTTATCTGGGATAGTTACTCGTTCATGGTGACGCATGTGTTCTGCCCACGATTCTGAAATTCCAACTTCCATGTAGTGACTTGGGTCTGCTGGATCATGATACAAATCCCAACTAATTGCTCCATCACGCAAACGAACTTGTTGAATTTTCTTCATTTCTATTACAAATTCATTAGCTTTGTTTGGATCAATTTTATAATCAATAGTAATCAGTACTGGTCCATCGTCTGGTGCTGGTTCAATCACTGTTTGAGGTACAGGCCAGTGCATTGAAGGTGTCATATCAATTTCTTTACTTGCAGGCAAAGGAAAACGTATCATTACAACAAGGCCTACTACTATTCCGAGTGCAGCAAACAAAAATGTAGTAGGAATTCCAACAATCCCTCCGACACTGCCCCACAGTACGCTTCCTGCTGCGATGCTGCCTTGTAGTGTTAGCACATGAACTGATAGTACTCTAGTACCAACCCATTTTGGTGAAGATTTGTAAGACGAGAAATTCAAACTTGACATTATGGTGATTTGTGCTATTCCGCTTCCAACCATAGCAAAACAAAGAAGAAGAAAATCACGCTGGTAAGCTAAAACCGTCATTGCTAATGCAAATAAGAAAATAGCACCGACAAATCGCTTTTCTATAGACCAACTTTTTGGTAATTTTGGCAGAATTAAAAATCCGCCGATTATTGCACCTAGACCGACTGAGCCAACTAAAAATCCAAAACCTGTTGAATCAAGTCCTAATGTCTGTCGTGATAATAGTGGCAAGAGTGCCATCAATGCACTGCTAGGAATTGCAAATGCAATGTCGCGAACAAATAATGCGTGTACTAGTGGTGAATGACGAACGTAACGCAGCCCAGTACGTATGGCAGCTACTACATGCTCTGGTGGTAACACACCATGCTGTTGATTTCTCTTCCATGTGTGAAGAAATATTATGACACCTGCAAACGATGCCGCGTTTATGCCAAATGCAGCCCATGAACCTGTTGATGCCACGATAAAGCCTCCTAAGGTTGGGCCAACAGCAAGCCCGATGTTAATTGCCACGCCACTCAAAGTAATTGTATGTCGCACTTCTGATTTTTGCACCAGGCCAAGAAATATTCCCAAGGTTGATGGCATGCTTGTAGCTGCACCTGTACCAAGCAAGAAAGTAAATATCAACAATGTTGCAGGAGTAGTAACTCCTGCTAGAGTAAGTCCGGCAAGTATTGCTGCTACTGCAAGCATAAAGTATTGCATCACAAGAAGAAGCTTGCGACGATCAAATATCTCCGCAAATGCTCCTGCTGGCAAGGCAAGTAAGAAAATGGATAAACTGGTTGCTGTTGGTAAAAGTGCAACCATGATAGGTGACGGAGCAAGTGATGTCATAAGCCATGCCGCACCTACATTGTGTAATGATGTTCCTATGTTTGACGCAACAATTGCAATCCACAAGAATCGAAATAGCTTGTGATGAAGGGGACCTGGCGCAGAAATATCTTTTTGTTCAGTCATGACTTGTCATTATCATTAGATCTATTTCAAGTCATAATTCAAAACGTAAAGTGTTCATCACAACATGAACACAGTAAAGGAGCTGCATTGATTTTAGTGACAGTTTTTTGCGCCACTTGTGCATACAAAACATGATTTGAATTATTATATCCACCAAATTTTGCAACAGGTGACCAAGAAGGAGTGACAGCCAACTGGGAAGGAGCAATGTTTCTGAAGACATCTGCTCCGTATACAATTTTCCCATCAACTATGGTAAGAACTGATTCAATGTGTTTGATTTTCTCTTCTGGAACAGTAAAGTAATCTGATGAGAGTACAACCAGATCAGCAAACTTTCCAATCTCAATTGATCCTTTCTTTTTTTCTTCATTTGAAAACCATGCACTACCAACAGTATAGAGTCTCAATGCTTCCATTCTGCTCACGCAGTTACTTTCTTGATACAGTCTAGTCCCACCTACCGTCTTGCCTGTAACTAGCCAGTAAAGACAGATCCAGGGATTGTATGTTGAAACTCTGGTTGCATCAGTTCCAGCCCCGACTGGAATACCAGCTTCCATCATTTTTTTTATAGGTGGTGCATTTTTTGTTGCTTCTTTGCCATATCTAGCTAGAAAAGATTCTCCCTGAAATGCCATCCTGTCTTGTATTGCAATACCGCCACCAAGCTTGCTAACTCGCTGTATGTCTGAAGGAAATATTGTTTCGGCATGATCAAAAAACCAGCGTAGCTCATTGAAAGGAATTTCATCATTTACTTTTTCAAAAACATCAAGAAAACGCGTAATTGATTCTCCATAGGTCGCATGTAAACGAAATGACCACCTGTTTTTCACAAGCAGTGTTACAACATCTTTTAGCTCTTTTTCCATGATGGATAAAAGATCTGGTCTGGGTTCTGGAAAATTTTCAAAATCAGCTGCAGAAAAAACCAGCATTTCTCCAGCTCCATTCATGCGATAGAAATCATCACCATCACCAGGCTTTACCATTTTCATCCAGTTTGTAAAGTCTTCCAATTCCTTTTTTGGTCTTTGTGGAAATAGATTGTAAGAAATTCTTACAGTCAACAAGCCTTGCTTTGCTAAATCACTGATTATCGCATAATTATCTGGAAAGTTTTGAAAGCCGCCTCCAGCATCAATTGCACTAGTGATGCCAAAACGATTTAATTCATACATGAACTGGCGCGTTGAGTTGATCTGATCATCGTAAGCAAGTTTTGGTCCCTTATCAAGTGTTGAATAAAGTATCAATGCATTTGGCTTGGCTGCAAAAAGTCCTGTTGGTTTGCCTTGGTCTTGTGAAACATCACTTCCAGGAAAATTTGGTAACTCCTTTGAGTAGCCTGTAGCTTGAAGCGCAGATTTATTCAACATTGCACAGTGATACAAATGTAAAATAAAGACAGGTGTATTCTCAGCTACTTTGTTTATTTCTTCCAATGTGGGAACTCGTTTTTCATCAAATTGGAATTCGGACCATCCGCCAACAACTCGTACCCAATGGGGGATTGGTGTATTTCGAGATTGTTCCTTTATTCTGCCAAGAGCTTCACCCAAAGATGTAATTCCGTCCCAACGTAATTCTAGATTGTAGTTCAGACCACCACGAATGATGTGTATGTGTGAATCATTAAGGCCTGGAATTACTGTTTTACCTTTTACGTCTATTACTTTGGTTGTTTCCCCTTTGTAAGAAAATATTTCATCGTCTTGTCCTACTGCAATGAATAAACCATTTTTTATTGCTACAGCAGAGGCAAACGAATTTCTAGAATCAAGTGTAGCAACATGTCCGTTTATGATGATTAGATCTGCAGTATCGTTAGCTTCTTTCATATCAAATCAACTGTAGCTTACAAAAAATATGGAATGGTGGATAGAATAAAATCTCATCACTATCCTTCTCTTGCATGTTCACCAAGCATTGCTTTTGCATATTCAATACCCAGACCATATGAGCCAGCATCTTCTCTTGCCAGCGAGGTTACTGCATCGTACGTTTCTTGTCTTGCCCAGTCACGTTGTAGTTCTAGCAAGAATTGTAGCCATGTCATTGGTACTGCACCAGCTTGAACCACACGCATTATTGCCATATCATGTGCTGTGTTACTTGTTCCGCCACAAGCATCAGCTACGACATAAACTTCGTATCCATCTTCTAACATTTGTATCGCTGGAGTTACAATACATACTTCTGTCCAAAGACCTGCCAACACAATTTTCTTTTTTCCAATTTTTTTTACTGCATCAACTACGTTTTTGTCTTCCCAACAATTCATCGTAGTTCTGTCAATCATCTTCTGATCTGGAAAGACTTTCCTAATTTGAGGAAACATTGGGCCGGCAAAGCTTTTTTCTGCAACTGTAGTTAGAACTGTAGGAATGTTGAATATCTTTGCAGATTTTGCAAGTCCTTTAGCATTGTTTATGAGAGTTTGTCCGTCAATTGACTTTACCGCAAATGCCATTTGTGGTTGAAAGTCAATCATTATCAGCATGCAATTGTCTGGAGTTAACAAGCTGTGTATTTTGTTGTCCACATTTGTCATTAGAATGCTATTGAAGAACTGAGATATTAGGTAGATCGTATATGGAAAAGTACTAAGTAATTTTTTTCGTACTAAGATTGTTAAACAATGATCATTCTTTTTTACAAGTACGGATATACTACTTGGTATGGAAATAGAATTAGAAAGCGATTCCAAAAAATTGAGCCAAAAAGCAATAGAATGCGAAGCTTTTGAGATATGGAATACCTTGGGAAAAAGCTGGGCTTTACTGATTTTACGAAATTTGAGTGCAAGAGAAGCCACAAGATTTAACGAAATAAAAAAACTGATGCCTCAGATCAGCAATACTGTCCTGTCAGATAGGCTGCGAGAACTTGAACATGAAGGCCTTATCACAAAAAAAATCTATGCTCAAGTACCAATTAAAGTGGAATATAGCCTAACAAAACAGGCAAAAGAACTTGAAAACATTTTAGATGATTTGGGTCATTGGATTGCCAAATGGAAGAAGGAAAAATCCAAAAAGAATTGAGAATTAAAAAAAATTAGTTGTTGATGGAATATTTTTCTGGCAGATCAATAAGAATTAATTCTGTTGGCTTTTCTGCTTTGATTGTCAGAACACTTTCTTTCTCTATCATTGCCGCATCTCTTGTTTGCATTAGATTGTTGTTGAGTTTTATTGCTCCATCGATCACAAATAGATACGCTTTTCGTCCGGTGTTCAATTCATGAACCACTTGATTTCCAGCGGTTAGCGTTGACAGGTAGAATGTTGTATCTTGGTGTATATGTAATGCGTTTCCATCCTTGGTGTTTTCAGATGTAACTACTGGTACTAGTTTGTTTATTCTTTCTTCTTTTGTAAACTTTTTTTGTTCCCATGATGGTTGTAGTCCTTTTTTATTTGCAAACACCCACATTTGCAATAGTCTTAACGGTTTTTCGGATGAATGGTTAAATTCTGAATGCAGTATGCCAGAACCTGCTGTCATTCGTTGAACTTCCCCAGGATAGATCACTCCGTGGTTTCCTTGATTGTCTTTGTGCTCTAGCTCGCCTTCTATAAGATAGGTTATGATTTCCATATCTTGGTGTTGGTGAAAATCAAACCCTGTTTCTGGTTTTATTATGTCATCATTGAAGACTCGTAGAGGTCCAAAATTCATTTTCTCTGGGTTGTAATAGTCTGCAAACGAAAAATGGTGGTAGGTAGAAAGCCAATCCATCTCGTTTTTGTAATGTTCATTTGCTTTGATTGTTTTTATCATGTATCTATAATACACAAAAGACTATTTAACTTAAGTAGTAATTACATACTTAGTAGGATAAACAGACCATACTAAGTAAGAAAAGAATTACTGATGTTTGGAAAACCAACTATTCAAGAAGGTTTAGCCCATCAGTACTATCGTCTTGTAGATCATCGTTCTCCTTCTAATGTGATTAATTGATAAATGCGATGAGCTGCGGAATGACTTTACTTGATGCTTCTTCTATGAGCCAGTGTCCAGAACCTTCTATGATTACCCCTTTTACATTAGTCGCCACGATACGCGCCTGATCAATTAGAAACTGCCCAGATGCTTTCTCGCCCGTCAGCACTAGCACTGGCATAGCAAGACGCGTGGCACTTAACTGTGCAAAATCCTGTGCATCGCGTTCGAAGTTGCGGAAGTATTCAAAACCTGCATGCATTCCCCCAGGTTGAGCATATGCTTGGGCGTAGATCTGACGATCGGTTTCCGGCACGGAGTGCTTTGGATCAGCCGCAAAGTCATTCCAAAAATGTTCCAAGTATGTTCGTTCACGACCCTTGACCAGAGCTAGTGGTACATCACCGTAAAAGTGAAAATGCCACAGGTCACGCATTAACCAGACATCCTTCCAGTTTCCTATGCCTGGCAGAAAGGCATCCATCAGCACAACACGATCTGTGACCTGAGGAAACTGGGCTGCATATGCGTAGGCCACCATCAAACCTATATCGTGACCTACAATGATCACGCGATCAAATCCCAGAGAAGACGTCAACTCATGGATATCTACAGCCATAGTTTTCTTGTCGTAGCCAGATTCTGGTTTGGCCGATCCACCGGCACCACGTAGATCTGGAACGATGACCGTATGGCGTTGGGCAAGTAATGGCATGATCGGATGCCACATGTAACTGGTTTCAGCATATCCGTGCAACAAGACCACCGGACTGCCCTTTCCGCCAATTAGGTAGCGTAGTCGAGTGCCGTTGACATCAGAGAAGCGCTCAGAAAAGTCAGAACTTAACACTAGATATCACAATCTTTATTTAAAAAACTCTAAAACAAGTTTTTGAAATTCTGAATCTGGTAGCTCTTTTCTTTTTTGTGCAAGCAAAGCAGCATCATCGCCTACAGTATATCTTAGATCAGGATTAGGTGTTGTAATTGCATTTAATATTACTTCAGCAACCTTAGCAGGCGAAGTTCCATTCTTTACAAGTGAGTTTAGTGAATTTTGTAATTGCTGCATGCTCTTATAATAAGGCGAACTTGGGTTTTTATTTTTTTGAGCCACTACCATGCCAGTGTCAAAATTGGTTTTAATTGCACCTGGTTCTATTATGACAACTTTGATTCCAAATGGTTCAAGATCATATGCAATAGATTCACTGAGACCCTCAACTGCAAATTTTGTACCAATATATGGTGATGACAGCGGCATTACCATTTTTCCACCTACAGAACTAATATTTACAATAATGCCACTTTTTTGTTCTCTCATAATAGGCAGAACTGCCTGAGTTACTCTTATCAGACCAAAGACGTTTGTTTCATACTGTGCTTTTATCTCACTCATCGATAGATCTTCAAGAGAACCTGTTAGACCATAACCTGCATTATTTACTAACACATCAATTCTTCCTGCATCAGACTTGATAGTTTTAATGGCATCATTTACAGATTTTTCATCTGCGACATCTAGTTTTACGGTATGTAACGAAAGTTTTTCTCTTTTTGCTACATCTGAAATAGCTTTTGCTTTTTCTAGATTCCTCATAGTTGCATACGTGCGAAAACCATTTCTTGCAAGTACAAGTGCAGTCTCATATCCTATTCCACTTGAACTGCCAGTAACAATAGCAACTTTTTGATTTGTCATTTTTGTATATTCATCACATATTTACAATCTATATAAATTAGAAAGGGCATTTATGGAAAGCAAATTAACTTTTAGTAAGTGATGGAGTGGGTCTATTTTAAGACCAAGATATTAGGCGGGCCCGATGGGACTCGAACCCACGACCTGACGCTCCGCAAGCGTCCGCACTATCCAAGCTGTGCAACGGGTCCAATAGAAAGTCCAGTCTACCTGTTATAATACATTTCAAAAATGTTTAGAAAACAAAATTATGCTTGTTGCTCTGCCTTTTTGACAAAGACGTAGTTCATTATCATTCCAGCAATTATTCCGCCAATTATTGGTCCAACCCAGTATATCCAGTGGAATTCCCAGGATCCTGAAATTAATGCTGGGCCAAAGGTTCTTGCTGGGTTTACACTTGCACCAGTAAGTGGCACACCTACCAAGTGGATCAAAAATATCATTCCACCTATTGCCAAACCATACATTCCTGCAGCTGCTTTTTTGTGAACTGCTGTCATGAAAATTACAGTTACCAAGAAGAAGGTCAAAATGATTTCTACTGCAAGACCAGACATCACATTGTTGTTGAGTAATTCGCTTGGTCCACCTTGCGTGCCAAATTTAACTTTGGCACCAAGCTCAGGCAGGATTGCTTTAAGCGAAGCTGCTGCTGCAATAGCACCAATTAATTGAAAAATTATGTAAGCGATTCCATCTTTAATTCCAATCTTTTTTGTTATTATCATTGGAATTGTTACAGCCGGATTAATGTGAGCGCCAGAAACATGTCCGAAGGCATAAACCATCAAACCAATTGCACCACCGTGAGCAAGGGATATCATAATTATTGCTTCTGTTGAAAGTCCAGTTCCATAAACTGCCGCAGCAAGAATTATTGCAAGAGGTCCGAAAAATACCAGTCCATAGGTTGCAACAGCCTCAGCAAACCATGCTCTTGGATTAACCATCATTCATCAAACCTCGTGATATTCCATATAAAACATTCGGATAATTTTTGATCATTTCTAGGAAAAAATAATTAGGGAAGGATAGATGCATAATCCATGCTTTCTGTAGGAGATGCCGTGCCTGACTTTAGTTTAAAAGATGCTGAAGGAAAAACAGTTAAAAAATCTGATCTTAAAGGCAAAAAATATGTTGTATACTTTTATCCAAAGGACTTTACTCCAGGGTGTACTACTGAGGCAGCTGAATTTGCACGAGATTATAAAAAATTCAAGAACACAGATATCGAAATAATAGGAATTAGCCCAGATGATGTAGAATCACATAAGAAATTTGGTGAAAAAATGGAAGTGCCCTTTATCTTACTTGCAGACACAGAAACTGAAGTAGCAAAAAAGTTTGGAGTGTGGGGAAAAAAGCAGTTTATGGGACGTGAATACATGGGAGTAAACAGGACTACTTTCCTAGTAGATGAAAAAGGAAAAATTTTCAAAGTGTTTGAAAAAGTAAAAGCTGCAGGACATGCACAAGAAGTCCTAGAAGCTTTTAAAAACTAAAATAAAATTTGTTTTAAGATGGTTTCCAACCAGCTGGCATTGTGCCATGTGGTTTTGCTGTAGATGGAGCAGGTTCTGGTTTTTCAGCTTCTGCTTTCCTTTGTTGTACTCTTTCAAGGTATTCTTTTTCATATTCTGCTAATTGCTCATCTCTTGATCTTTTTTGTGATGATGAAGCTGTTGATTGTGAGCTTGTTTCATATTCTACTTGAGCTGCAGTTGGTGCATCTTCAAATTTTATTGCAACTGTTTCAATAAATTGTTTGCCAGGTGGATGGTATGCTAGTCTTTGTTTTGTTCTGTAATAATTTTCACCAGTGTATTTCACAGTAGGTGCAGGTGGTTCAATTCTTCTTGGTTCTTCTTTTTGCTTTTGTGGTTCCGGTTCTGCTCTTTCTGGTTCAGGCTCCGGAGCAGGAGATGGTGCCGGTCTAGAAACTTGAACAGTAACTTGTCCTGTGAATTGTTTGCCAGGTGGATGGTATGCTAGTCTTTGACGTGTAGCATAGTATCTGTTGCCGGTATATTCAGATGAGCTTGTAGTTGTATAGGCAGGTGCAACTTCTGCTTCTTGTGTAGAAGAGCTTGAAGTTTGCGTACTTTCGGGTTTAGGTACAGTTGGTTTTGCAGCTGGAGGCGGAGGTGGTGGTCTTTGTTGAACTTGTGGTTTGGTTTCTGCAGGCTTGGAGGCTTGCGCAGAAAGTGAGTTAAGCTTTGCCTCTAGTTCAGCTATCTTTGCTTCAAGATCGGCTTTAGTTTTAGTAGAACGTGGTTTTTTAGCAGGTTTATCTGTAGACATGTATTACAATGTCAGGAAGTTGGAGTTTATTTAGATTTTGATCATTCTTAGAATATTAAGCCACAATCTGATAGAAGTTTTATAAGAACCGTGAATCAAGTTATATCCTATTGGACGATTTTGAAAGAGAATATCCAGAATTTGACTGGAAGAACACACCCGCGTACAAGCATCCAGGGGGCAGAAACTGTCCGTGTCCCAAACATGAGTACATCAGGGAACAGATTAACGTAGCAAAGACAATAAATCAATCAAGCAAAGAACCCAACCGTCTTACTTTGAAATTCTGTCCAGACCACTACAGGGTTTATCTAAATGAAGTAATTCCTGGGATGCCCTTCAAGTATAGAATGCTTACAAAGATTGCACTAAAGATCGGAGCCATACAAATTGAGCAACTAAAATACATGCAATCGGAGCAGTGCTTTTACTGCAAGTTTGGTTCTGGCGGCCATGACAAAAAAAGCGAGCTGCCTCCAATAAGCTAAACTGGACCAAGCAAAATCTTTGGTTTATTTGGTGTGTCATGATGACATTTTTTACCACATAGCGGACATGTTACCCTATCCAAGAAAACACATTGACAGATGTGGGATTTTAGATAACTTTCAGCTGATTTTGTGTATTCGCCTGTGCCATTACAAAACGGACACTGGGTTTCTAAAAGAGCAATCTTTCCCTGTCCGTTACAGACAGCACATTTTTGCTGACTCACCGTAAGGAATTCCTCTCGAGTCTAATTAAAGTCCTTTTGTTAAAACTTTTTCCTAATTACTTGCTTGAGTATAAATCCAGTTAAGCTTATACTATATGCAAATTCAGTAAAGTTGTGCCAATTGAAGATCTTGGTGAGTTTATAGAAAAGATAGAAGAGGCAGGAGAGTTACGACGAATCAAAACTCAAGTTGATGCAGATTTAGAAATTGCTGAAATTTTACGAAGAACGATGTATGCAAATGGACCGGCAATTCTTTTTGAAAATGTAAAAAACCACAACATGCCAGTTTTAGGAAATGCATTTGGTTCCATGAAAAGACTCGAGCTTGGTTTAGAGACTGATGATTTTACTCAGATAGGTCAAAGGATTGTAGACATGACAAAGATGGATATTCCCTCAGGTTTTTTTGACAAGATTAGAAAATTACCAGAGCTTTCAAAGATGACAGATATTGTTTCAAAATTACAAAAAAATGGTCCTGTCACTGAGATTTTTGAAGACGCACCTTCCTTTGAAAAAATTCCAATTCTAAAGACATGGCATAAGGATGCCGGAAGATTCATTACTTTTGGTCTTGTGGCCACAAGACATCCTGAAACCGACATTAGAAATCTAGGAGTATACAGAATGCAGGTTCTTGACAAAACTCATGCTCTCATGCATTGGCAAAAACACAAGCGTGGAGCACATCATTATGACATAAAAAAAGACAAGGGAGATAAAATCGAGGTGGCTATAGTGATTGGCGGAGATCCTGCAACAGTATTTTCTGCAGTAGCTCCAGTTCCAGAAGGACTAGACAAATATCTTTTTGCTGGAATAGTAAGGAAAACTGGAATCAAGACAGTGAAATGTAAAACAGTTGATCTTGAAGTTCCTGCTAATGCAGAGATGGTACTAGAAGGATATGTCGATCCGTCAGATATTAGAATGGAAGGACCGTTTGGTGACCACACTGGATATTACACACCGCCAGAACCATATCCCACTTTTACATTGACAGGAATAATGCGACAAGAAAAACCGATTTATCTTACAACAATTGTTGGTAAACCAATTTTAGAAGATGCCTTTATTGGTAAAGTGATAGAACGATCCTTCTTACCATTGATTAGAATGTTCCAGCCAGAAGTTGTTGATTTTTCCATGCCAGCATCAGGATGGTTCCAAGGAATTGCAATCATTTCTATAAAGAAAAGATATCCAGGTCAAGCAAAAAAAGTGATGATGGGACTATGGGGGTTAGGCCAGCTTGCACTAACAAAAATTTTCGTTGTTGTAGATGAAGATGTAAACGTACATGATATCAATGATGTAATTTGGGCAATAACAACAAGAGCTGATGCAGCGCGCGATATCACGATAATTAACAATACTCCAACTGATACGTTAGATCCAGCCTCGCCTCTTTTGAATTTAGGATCTAAACTTGGCATAGATGCAACTCAGAAAACAAAAGAAGAAGGATATCAGAGAGAAGTTCAAGAGTTAGTCAAGGTAGACGAAGATACAAAGAACGTTGTTGATGCCAAGTGGTCTAGTTACGGAATCTAGCGCATCTGTACGGCATTGTAGAAATTATCTCGTTCTTCTATTGCATAACCCATTTGTTTTACTGCATCAATAATCTTTTTTGCAGTAAGTTCTGTAGAACGAGCTCCTGTACATGAGACAACTTCTTCTCCAAGCAGCGTACCACCAAAGTCATCAGCGCCATACTGTAGAGCCATTTGTGCCATACCAATTCCATTTGTGAGCCAAGAAGATTGAATGTGCGGTATCAGTCCATCATACATCATCCTAGATATTGCAATCATCTTTAGTAGTTGAAAACCACCAGCTGAATAGGTTACTACATTTTCTTGTTGCATCAGGGTGTTGTTGGGTTCAAAGCTCCATGGAATAAATGCCATAAATCCGCCTGTTTTTTCTTGTAGTTTTGCAATCCTGACAAAGTGTTCTGCAATGTCTCTGTTGCTTTCTACATGCCCATACATCATGGTTGCAGAAGCCGGCAATCCCATGTCATGGGCTTCTTCCATTATTCTTAGCCATTGATCACTTGAGATCTTTTTTGGGCTGATCACGTCCTTTACAGAATCTACTAAAATTTCTGCACCTGCTCCAGGAACTGACTGTAGTCCTGCTTTTTTCAATCTAGAAAGAACTTCTTTTGTACTGGATTTTTCAACTCTTGCTATCATATCAATTTCTGATGCAGAAAGTCCATGCACCCCAACTTGTGGGAATTTCTTTCTAATCAATTGGAATGCGTCTTCATAATATTCAATTCCAAGTTTTGGATTGTGACCACCCTGGATCAATACCTGTGTAATTCTAAACATATCCCATGCTGTTTTGATACGTGATTCAATTTCTTCTAGTGATACGGTGTAGGATTCTTCATGTTCTGGTGGTCTGTAAAATGCACAGAATTTGCAATCTGTAATGCAGACGTTTGTATAATTTAGTATCATGTTATTTACAAATGAAACTTTTTTTCCGTATTTTTGTCGGGTCAAATGGCCAGCCACTAATCCCATGAGATGTATGTTGTCAGATTCTAAAAGTCTAACACAGTCTTCTAAGATAGGTCTTTGCCCTGAAAGCGAGTTTTCAAGAATGTCACCTATTTCAGAAGCGTAAAGCTCCTTTGTGATCTGACTCATTTTGTTTTTGCTTTAGTTTTATGCTATTTAATCCTTTGATAGCCTACGGATACGCAATATCTCGCTATTTGCAAGGTAATTAGACAGAGCAATTTCATTTGACTAGCTACAAAAATTATGACAAAAATATAAACTTATTTTTAAAAAACTTATGTTTAAAAAACGAGTTATCAGCCGTATATCATTAATTCTTTTTCTTCCATCATCGTATGTAGATTGTTGACTGACCTGTACACTTCGGATTCCTTTTTTGCACCAGTACATACTAATTTTCCTGATGCAAAAATCAAAATCACTGTCTTTGGATCAAGCATTCTGTGTATCAATCCAGGAAACTGTTCTGGCTCATACATGCTTCGTGGCAGGCTTCTTGCTGCTTTCTCCAGGTGAACTTTTCCACCAAGGTTTACAGAAGCCACAATGTTTTGTATTACAATAACAGGTTCATTTTTTATCTTAATTTTGCCCTTTCGAAGCTTTTGTACTACACTTCTTACTGCGCTAATTGATTGTTCTTCGGATTTTGCTCCGGTACAGACCATCTTCCCAGAACTAAAAATCAGTGTTGCAGTCTTTGGAGATTTTAGTCTAAATACTAATCCTGGAAACTGTTCAGGATGATATTCTGTATCAGGAAATTTTTTTGTGATTTCATTGAGGTCGATTTTTTGATCAACAGATGCCGATGCTACAACATTTTCAATACTTATCATTGGTTTTGTTTGAGGCATGTTTGCTTCGATATGTTTCCATTATATATACTCAGTAATGTCTTATGATGTAAATGAACTATTTTTTAGATGCAAAAATTGACGCAATCAAAAAGTAACCAGATATAGTAAAATCACTTTTCAAATGATTCCTTTTTTATTTTCATATGGCACAGGTTAATTCATACTTTCATTATAGCTTTAGTATATAGTCAAATGGAAACGCTATGTCTATACTCCCGCTATTTTTAAGTAGGGTACACCAAGGAATATCTCTTAATGGTATCTGGGCTTCAGATCAGATTAAATCGAATTTTAAGATCAGGAAAGATGCTTTGTATCCCAATGGATCATGGAATTTCAAGTGGTCCAATCAAAGGACTTGAAGATCCTCATAATGTAATTTACACTTGTCAACACTATGGACTAACTTCGGTCATTGTCAACAGGGGAATTCTGAAAACACTTCCTAAACCTCTAGCAATTGGAGTTTTGGTACATTATTCAAGTAGCACCTCACTTTCAAAATCTCCAAATAGAAAAATGCTTACAGGTTCCGTTGAAGATGCACTAAGACTTGGTGCAGACGGTGTTTCTCTTCACATCAACATAGGTGGAAAAGAAGAACCTGAAATGCTTGAGCAGCTTGGAAAGACGGCCGATGATTGTCACAAATGGGACATGCCACTTTTAGCTATGATGTATCCAAGGGGCGAAAACATCAAAGACCCACATGATCCGGAAATTGTAGCTCATGTTGCCAGAATTGGAGCAGAAATGGGCGCAGATATTGTAAAAACAGTATACACTGGAGATTTTGATTCATTTGCTAGTATTGTCAAAAGCACTCCTGTTCCAATAGTAATAGCTGGTGGTCCAAAAGCAAAAACTGACAAAGACGTTTTGGAAATGACAGAAGAAGCTATGAGGGCAGGTGCAAAGGGAGTAACATATGGAAGAAACATCTTCGAGCACAGGCGACCAGATAGAATGACCGAAGCTTTAGCAGGAATCATATTTAGAAAAGAAACTGTAAAGGAAGCGGCAAAACGACTTGACAAAAAATAGAGAACTGATAATATCCCCAAAAGTGTCAAGGGGACAGCTTGACAAATTTCTTTTAGAACTTGAGAGCGAAGGAGTCAAGATCGTAAACGTTGACCCAAGGAGTTTGAAAGGAATCAAGACAAAGATTGCGACTCTGTATAATTCATGGAGTGCAAACTATGTAGTACTAGACAAAGTTTCGGCATCGAAACCTAAGGGCAAAAAAGTAGGAATTAGACTCAAGGTTTTATCAAATGCTGACATTGAGGACATACTCAAGTTCGCAAAGACTGGAATTGATTTTGTTATTGTAGACGTAAAAGATTGGAAAATAATTCCACTTGAAAACATCATAGCAAAACTACACAAGATACATACCAGAATATTTGCACTTGCAAACAATCCCGAAGAAGTAAGAAAGATGTTTTCTATTTTAGAAATAGGTGTTGATGGAGTAATATTTTCAACTAGTTCCATTAATGAAGTAAGAGAAGCCCTAGTGTATCTAGGATCTAAATCTTTTGAGTTAAAACCAGCAAAAATTTTGGAGATAAAAGAAGTGGGAAATGGTGAACGAGTATGTGTTGATACTGCTTCTATGCTTCATAGAGGAGAAGGAATGTTAATTGGAAGTAGATCAAACTTTTTGTTTCTGGTACACAATGAATCAGTTGGATCTTCTTTTACTTCACCTAGACCATTTAGAGTAAATGCAGGAGCAGTTCATTGTTATACAATTTCTCCTGATGGAACTACAAAATATCTGTCAGAATTAGAAACAGGTTCCGAAGTCTTAGTTTTGGATTCAAAAGGCAAGGCCAGGAGAGCAACAGTTGGTCGTTCCAAAATAGAGAGCAGACCTATGCTCATGATAAAAGCCCAAGCTGGAGACGAAGTTGGAGGAATAATTGCACAAAATGCAGAGACTATACGCTTTGTGAGACCAGATGGCCATTTAGTATCTGTCACGCATCTCAAAAAAGGAGATATTGTATTAGTGCATTCCAAACCACCTACTGGTAGGCACTTTGGTATGGAAGTAGATGACGAATACATTATTGAGAAATAATATATTTTTACTTAGAATTAGAGAATTCTTTAAATCAAGTAATCAATGTAAATTGTTTATGGCACCAACTAACGATAAAGCCGTAGAATTTGTCGATCAGTGTGTGATATGCAGACAGGGAATAACTCGCGGTGTCCTGATTTTTGTTGATAAGAAATCATATCATTTTAGTTGTTATGCAGCGTTTGGACAAAAAATTGGCAACATAAAGCCATCTTAATGATAAAAATTCATAAAAAAACTAAATGATTAAAAAAGAATTATTTTATCTTCTTTTTTAGTTGATTTACTTCTGCCATTTCTTCTCTCAGGTGTTTTCTGAGAATTGCTTCATGTTCACGCTTGTGTCTCCAATATATGGTCAATATGCTTTTTCTTGATTTTGCTTTTTTTATTGCAGAAGAATACTTCCTATGACTTTTTTCAACACTTCGGAAATAGCTTTTGGTGTTTGATGTAACCATAGCATGTTTGTAAAAATATTCGTAGATAACCTTTGCGAATCAGATCATATGTCAAGTGGCTCTGGTTTTTTCCAGTACGGCACAAGCTGCATTTCTCTAAGTAGAGGTGGTTCGGTTGTTCGTTTTTGTGCAATCTTTACATATTTTGCAGACTTGTCTACACCAATGTATTTTCGTTTAAGAAATTTTGCCATTTTAGTTGTCTGGCCACTTCCAACAAAAGGATCCAGCACTAGATCACCTTCATTACTGTAAAGCTGTATCAACCTATATGGAATTTCTTCTGGAAATGCAGCTGGATGAAACCTTCTGTAACTTGGCGGCACAGGTGCAATATGCCACACAGAGTTTGCTATTTCTTTTTTCATCAAAGCATTGATTTTTAATTTACTTTTTTTGTTCTTGATATTAGAAAACGGCTGTTTTCTAAGAATTATGATTTGTTCATGCATGATGTTTGGATAGTAATACGTGGGATACGGGTGCTGTACAGTTACCCTAAATCTTTTTTTTCCACCTGTAACTTTGTTCCAAATTATTTCTTCAAAAAACTTCCATCCAATTTCTTTTTTTGTTAATTCCACAAGTAAAATTGCAGGAAGTGGAAGTTTGGTTTTTTCTTCAACAAGTTCGTTGCCTATAACTATACAGCAATAACCACCTAGTTTTGTAACTTTGTATACTTGAGAAAATACCTCTCTCATCTCGTCGACCCAGCTATCAAGCGAGGCACCTACAGTTCCCCTATACCAATCATTGGAGGTTTGATGTTCCTGGTAGTTTATTGCATTATGATATGGGGGGGAAGTTACTGTGAGTGCAACTTTGTCGTTACCTATCTTAGAAAGATCTCTTGAGTCAGAATTAACAATAGAATTTGGTTTCCACACGGAAATCATGATTTGATTCACTATTTAATATTTGAACAAACGCTTAATTCTGTAATTTTGGACATATAATTATGGCAAACAAGACATGTGTTACACTAGCTGAATCAAGTCCAGCAAAGTTACGTTCCCGTCTAAGAAAGGCATTAAAAAGATCAGATTATGCAGAGTTACGATTTGATTTCATGGAACCGATCAAAGTACCACTTGCACTTAATCTAGTAAAAAAAGATTTGAAGAGATGCATTTGTACATTAAGACCAAAATCAGAAGGCGGTAAATTTTCTGCTAATGAAAAAAATAGAGTTTCAATATTAAAAATGATTGCAGAATATGATCCGTACATGCTTGATGTTGAATTCAACACAATAAGAAAAAACAAGGACCTTCGTCAATATCTAAGAAGAGCAAAAACAGATTTGCTTGTATCATGGCATGATTTCAAAAAAACTCCGGATGATAATTCATTAAGAAAGATGTTAAGCCAGATGAGCAGATTTTCAAAAAACATCAAGATTGTGACAACTGCAAGGACAATAGGTGATTCCATGAAAGTTTTATCACTGTATAGAAACATGCCAAAAAATCACAATCTAATTGCCTTTGCAATGGGTGACAGCGGGCGCATGTCTAGGATTCTATGTACCAATCTTGGCAGCCCTTACACTTATGTCTCACTTGGTAAGCCAGTTGCTCCAGGTCAGTTTAGCCTAGATGAAGTTAAATCAATCTTCAAGTTGAAAAAATAACAACCATGACTAAGACTTATGCGGTAATAGGAGATCCGATTGATCATTCTCTTTCACCTGCCATACACAATGCTGCTTTTGGATTTTTAAGACTAGATTACACATACATAGCATATCGAATTCCAAAAGGAGAGTTAGCTGAAGGAATTGACGCATTAAAGCTCATCAACATTGCTGGATTTAACGTAACAATACCACACAAAGTAGAGATGATGAAGTTTCTTGATCATACCGATGAAGATTGTAAAACAATTGGAGCTACAAACACGGTAGATAACGAGAATGGAAAGTTCAAAGGATATAACACTGACATGGATGGATTCTTGGATCCAATAAAACAACGAAGGTTGAGTTGCAAGGATTCTGATGTGCTGCTCATTGGTGCAGGTGGAGCAGCAAGAGCTATTGTAGCTGCGTTTGCAAAAGAAAAGGCTCACAAAATTACAATTGCAAATAGAAGTAGAGAAAAAGCAGAGGAACTTGGTAAATTTGCAAACAAGTTTGGGCTGGAATCAGAATATATTGATTTGACAAATGCTGGAAATATTGCAGGAAATTACAAGTTTGTTGTGAATGCAACTTCAGTGGGGATGAAAAACAATGCTAGTCCAATATCAACAAGATCCATCAACAAGGACTGTATAGTTTATGATATAGTGTACATGCCAGTGGATACAGAATTACTGGAACAGTCAAAAAAACAAGGTGCGACTATCATATATGGTTGGGAAATGCTTCTTGCTCAAGCAATGCGTTCATTTGAGATTTGGACAAAAAGAAAAGCGCCTTATGAAGCAATGAAGCTTACACTTTTGGGGAGATTTTGAATGCCAACAGCAAAAGCAGTCATGCATGGTGCAGTTTCAATTGTAAATGCAATAGCTACAGGAAAAGGAGCAACACTTGGAATTTCACTCAACGTAGAGTCTATCATAGAAGCAACCCAAGGAACAGGAATTGTCTTTGAAAATAAAGAATCCAGTCTTAGTTCGCGTCTGATAAGAGGAGTTATTGAAAAAGTTATACCAAAAAATGAGCTTGAAAAATCCAAACTGAGAATTTCGCTTAATTCAGAGATACCGTCAGGATATGGCCTTAAGAGCTCAAGCGCAATATCTTCTGCAGTATCTTTAGCTTGTGCTAAACTTTTCAAACCACAGATAAATGATTTTGAAGTACTAAGACACGGTGTGGAAGCATCCATAGAATCCAAAGTAAGCATCACCGGCGCGTTTGATGACGCATGCGCGTGCTATTTTGGCGGTTTTGTAGTAACAGACAACCATAATCTGAAAATTGTAAAATCTGAAAAAGCTCCAGAAGATCTTTCAGCTGTAATATTCATACCAAGGTCAAGAAAAAGAGGTAATGTAAAGAAGCTTAAGGTACTTGAGGGAGTATTTGCACAAGCATGGTCGCTTGCAAGCAATTCAGATTATTGGAATGCGATGTTGTTAAACGGCCTTGCAACTTCTGCCATACTAAACTCAGATCCTAGAATTCTTACAGATCTTGTGGAGGCAGGAGCGCTTGGAGTATCGGTTTCAGGCAATGGCCCTTCTATTGCAGCAGTAACAAAAAAAACAAATGTCTCTAGTGTGAAAAAGGCGTTTTCTTCTAGTGAGGGAACTACCATAGTTTCAGACATCAATAACAAAAAGGCTGAAGTTTATGAAATGTAAGATAGAAAAAGCCAGGCTTTCAGGAAAGATAGTCTGTCCACCAAACAAAAGTTATACACATAGAGCCATATTTTTGTCAACACTTGCAAAAGGCAAAAGCCAGATCAGCAATGTTTTGCTTTCAAGAGATACAATTGCAACAATAAATGCATGTAAAAATTTTGGTGCACAAATAAACACAGATGGTTCCAACTTGACGATAGAGAGTTCTGGGAACATAAACTTGCAAAGCTCACAGATTGATGCATCAAACTCTGGAACAACAATTAGAATTGCAGCTGCAATCTCATCACTTTCTGATAATAAAATCACACTTAGTGGTGATGCTAGTCTTCAAAAAAGACCAATGCAACTTTTACTTGACGCCTTAGAGTCACTTGGAGCAAGTTGCACTTCGACAGATGGCAAACCGCCAATAACTGTAAAAGGCAAGATTCGTGGAGGCGAAGTTACAATTCCAGGTTCTGTGTCAAGTCAATTCATTTCGGCGTTGATGATTGCAGCACCCAAGACAGAAAATGGAATCATCCTAAACATAGAAGGTGAACTTGTATCAAAGCCGTATCTTGAAGCAACCACATCTGCAATGAAAAAGTTTGGAGTAAAAGTTGAAACAATTATTCCATACAAGAAATACAAGATTCCAAGACAAGATTACATCTCTACTAATTTTGTAATTCCTTCTGATTTTTCAAGCATGGCGTTACTTTTGTCTGCAGCAGTACTGTTAGGGGGTGATTTCTTGATACATGCTTCCGTAGGGGACTTGCCTCAAGGAGACAGAGAGATAATCGGTCATCTTGAAAAGATGGGAGTAAGGGTAAACATCAGTGACAATACCATCAGCGTAAAAAGCCCCTCTATGTTAGAGGGCGGAAAATTTGACCTATCAAACACGCCAGATCTGTTACCTGCAATGGCAATACTTGCGCTCAAGACTTCAAAACCAATAGATATTTACAATGTAAAACATGCAAGATTCAAAGAAACTGACAGAATTGCAATCTTGGCAAGGGAACTTGTAAAGATTGGTGTCATGGTAAAAGAAAAAGAAGACGGTTTGGTGCTACAAGCTCCAAGAGAACCTAAAGGAGCTGAACTTGATTCGTCAGATGATCATAGATTGTTTATGGCATTTTGCATAGCTGGCATGTTTGTTGGCAATTGTGTTGTATCTGATCCAGAGTCTGTTGATGTTTCTTATCCAAGTTTCATTGAAGACATGAACAAGGTTGGCGCAAAAATTCTTCCATTTTAGCATAGAAGGATTATAAGCATCTAAGGGAAAATTTCATTGTATGACTGGAAGTTCTATCGGGGAAAGATTTGTTTTCACTAGTTTTGGTGAAAGTCATGGAAGATGCATTGGAGCTGTAGTAGATGGTTGTCCAGCAGGTTTAGAGCTGGAAGAAAAAGACATCCAGAAGATGCTTGACCTTAGAAAACCTGGCCAATCACTGGTATCAACACAAAGAAAAGAAGGAGACAAGGTAGAGATTTTGTCCGGAGTTTTCAGAGGATATACAACTGGGGCTCCTATTACTATGATAATCTGGAATCAGGATCAAAAATCTCGTGATTATGAACAGCTTAGTACAAAACCTAGACCGGGTCATTCCGATTATCCAGCATGGGCAAAATACAAAGGATTCAATGATTATCGTGGAGGTGGAAGATTTTCTGGTAGACTGACTGCCACATTTGTAATGGCAGGAGCAATAGCAAGAAAACTTCTTTCTGAAACTCTTGGAATAGATACCTATTCTTACACTTCACAGATCGGCAAGATAAAGATGAAAGGTCAAGTAACATCAAAAATGAAAAGAGAGATTTATTCAAACGAAGTACGCTGTCCTGATCAGAAAACTGCACAAAAAATGAAAACTATAATACTTGCAGCAAGAAAAAAGGGAGATTCGGTGGGCGGAGTAATAGAATCCATAACGTCAAACATTCCAGTAGGATTGGGCGAGCCTATTTTCGGATCTTTAGAATCTGATTTGAGCAAGGCACTGTATTCTATTCCAGCAGTAAAAGGAGTAGAATTTGGTTCTGGATTTTATGGTTCTACTACTACAGGTTATGAAAATAATGATCAGTACTCCATAAAAAATGGAAAGATAATTACGAAGACAAACAATGCTGGCGGAATATTAGGAGGTCTTTCAAACGGAATGCCAATTGTTCTGCGAGTAGCTTTCAAACCAGCTTCTTCCATAGCCAAGAAACAAAATACCATAGACATCAAGACAAAGAAGCCAGTTTCACTTGTTGTTGGAGGAAGACATGATCCGTGTGTTGTACCTCGAGCACCTCCCGTGGTGGATTCTGCTGTCTCAGTAGTTCTTGCAGATCACGCAATTAGAAGTGGCCTCATACCACCTGTGTTACGATAGAAAATGTCAGACATAGACAAACTACGTGACCAAATGGACAAAATCACGCTTGATATGATACGATTGTTAAAAGAAAGGGCAGAGATTTCAAAACAAATTGGCAACCTAAAAAACAATCTACATCTAAGCATAACAAATGAAGAACGGGAAAACCAGCTTAGAACTAAAGTTGTAGCGATCTGCAAAGAGATAGGATTAGATGAAAAAATTGCTACAATGTTTTTGAATTTCCTTTTAAATGAATCCATAAAAATCCAATCAGTTAACAAGCAAACGCATCTTTCAGTATTTTTAAAAGCAAAATCCTTGGAGCAACAAGGAAAAAAAATAATCCACATGGAAGTAGGTGAACCAGACTTTTATCCACCAAAGATTGTCAAGGAATCCCTTGCTGAAGTTTACGACAAAGGATTTACAAAATATGGGGAAGCAAAGGGAATGCCAGAGTTTAGATCAGCTCTTGCAAAAAAAACCGCTGACAGATACCATACTAAAACAAAAACAGAAAATGTGATGGTTTCCCCAGGTGCAAGATTTTCAGTATTTTTGACTATTTCAACTCTTTTGCACCCAGGTGATGAGGTCATTGTCATAGAACCTGCATGGCCTGCATACAGTGAAAATGCATTAAATTCTGGCATCAAGGTAAGAACGGTTCAAACTACCTTAGAAAGCAAATGGGAACCGTCTGTAAATCAGATTGCAAGCATGATAAATCTAAATACCAAAATGATTGTGCTAAACTACCCAAACAATCCAACTGGAAAAATATTGCCAGAAAAACTACAGGATGAGATTGTTCAAATGGCAATCAAAAAAAATCTCTATGTCCTAAGCGATGAGATCTACGCTGATTATGCATATAGTGACTGGAAGAGCATCCTTTCATATGAATATGAAAAAAGCATTATAACGCAGTCGTTTTCCAAATCTCATGCAATGACAGGGTTTAGGATAGGATATGCTGTCTCACACCCTGAAATCATAGACAAGATGGCAAAGCTTCAAGCCCTATGTATGACAAATGTGGCAGAACCAATCCAATATGTAGCTCTAAAAGCCCTTGACGCAGATACAAGCGATAATACTAAAACCATGAGGAACAGACTAGAACTAGTGGTTAAGATGGCAAAAAACATGCAATTAGACTTTGTAACACCAGATGGAGCAATGTACTTATTTGCCAAAATTAGAAAAGAAAATTTCAATGCTACAGATTTTACAAACAAACTTCTTGATCAAGGAGTGGCGATTGCTCCAGGAGAAGCGTTTGGAAATTATCAGAACTTTGTAAGAATTTCTGCTTGCCAGCCAGAAAGACTGCTAAGTGATGGAATGCAAGTAATAGAAAGAGCACTGAGTGAATAAAATGAAGAAAAAGGTTGCAATCATCGGTGCTGAAGGACACATGGGCAAATGGTTTTCAAAATATTTTATTGAAAAAGGCTTTGAAGTGATTGGTTATGATGCTGAAAAAGAAATACTTAACAAATCAGTAACAAAAGCTAAATCACTTGTTGGTGCAATTCTTTCAGTAGATTATGTCATACTTTGTATCCCAACAAAAAGAACACCAGAGATTATACGACTTATAGCAAAAGAGATGAAAAGAGACTCCTGCCTAATTGACATATCATCGTTGAAAACAAAAACAGTTTCTTCGCTCTTAAAAATTCCAGATAAGATAACTCCAATTTGCATACATCCAATGTTTGGACCAGGAACAAAAAAGGTCAAAGGTGCCAACATCATTTCCATTCCAATTCGTGATGCAAAAAAAGAGCTAGATATAGCAAAATTCCTCTTCAGTGAGGCAAACTTTGTCACAATAGATGCCGCAGAACATGACAAAAAAATTGCAGTGATTCTTGGCATGACCCATCTCATAAATCTAGTTTTTGCCAACATATTATCAAAGGATGAAAAGATATCGTTAACCGAAAAAATGTCTGGTACTACCTTCAAAGCACAGAAGATACTTTCCGAAAGCATAATGACTGAATCGCCAGAACTCATTGAAACCATAATATCAAACCCAGAAATCAGAAAATTTGCTGAGGAGTTCTGGAAAGACATTGGTAGAATGCTTACCTTAATTCAAGAAAACAAATCGGAAGAGATCATAAAATACGCAGTTGCTGTGAAGGAAAGACTTGTCAAGAATGTAAATCTTGAAGATTCTTACAAGAAATTAATTACCATGATAAATGCCATTGAGAAGTAATTGCATTATACCAGAATAGTTACTTCGTTTCTTTCAAATGAAGAAAAATATCTTATTTTAAGACGCAGTGATAGCGTAAAAAGTATGAAGGGTTTGTGGGGAGGAATAAGTGGAATCATAGAAGGAGATGAGGAACCACTGCAAAGAGCAAAGATTGAGATATTTGAAGAGACTGGAATTGCAGAAAATAAGATCATTCTTGCAAAAACTACTAACGAAATGCAGGTGACTACACAATATTCTAATCATGGATGGATAATTCACCCCTTCTTGTTTACCACAAATGAATCTGGAATAAAACTAAACTGGGAAAATTCAGAATACAGATGGATTAGTCCCAATGAGATTTCAAAATACAAGACAGTGCCTAGTCTTGATAAAGTTCTATCTAGACTATTGTAGTTTTGCTACATCTTCCGGAGTGTTGTTTCTCTGCTGTGGAAGCATGATATACACACATGCCCCCCCACACATCGTACAAGGAACAGTATTTCCATTTATCTGACCTACTCGTCCGTGAATCTTTGCAGCTTCTTCGGGATCAATAGAAAGTGCAATTTGTTTTTCCCAGTTTAGTGTGCGTCTTGCCTCAGTCATTTCCATGTCCCATCGTATTGCTTTTTCACGAAGTTTTACCAAATCTCCAGCATGTGCAGCAATTCTATAAGCAATCAATCCTGCTTTTACTTCATCTACGGTTGGCAATGCCAAGTGTTCTGCAGGCGTAAGGTAACATAGCAAGTCTACTCCTTCGCTTGCGGAGATGGCTGCACCTATTGCACTTGCAATATGATCATGACCAGATGCAACATCAGTAACAAGTGGGCCCAAAACGTAGTATGGGACTTCGCCAATCAATGATTTTGCCAGTCTGACATTAGCTGCAACCTCGTTTAGTGGAACATGTCCTGGTCCTTCTACCATAACTTGTACGTCTTTTTCATGAGCTTGTTTTGTGAGTCTTGAAATGTTGATCATTTCCTGCACTTGAAGTTCATCATGTGAATCAAGAATAGAGCCAGGACGTAATGCATCGCCCAAGCTAAATGTTACATCATATTTTCTTGCCAATTCAATTAGATAATCAAAATGTTCAAAGTATGGATTTTCTTTATCATATTTTAGCATCCAGGCTGCAGTAATTGTTCCGCCTTTGCTTACAATTCCACCGTGTCTTTTTACTGCAAGGATTCTTTTTGCAATTTCCTTTGTAATTCCAGAATGAATGGTGGTGTAATCTACACCATCCTTTATGTTTCTCTCAAAGGCATTCAGATAATCATCTTCTGTGATATCAAGAGGGTTTTTGTGTTTTTCAACACCATAGTTGTATGCCTCATATACAGGGACTGTACCAAACGTTATAGGAGCTGCTTCTAGAAGCGTTCTTCTAAATAATCCCACGTCTCCTCCATCGCTTAGATCCATTATAGTATCTGCATGATGCTTGACTGCCACCCTTGCTTTCTTTACTTCCTCTTCCAAGTTTTGCGATAGTGTAGAATTACCAATGTTCACGTTCACTTTGGTTTTCATTCCTTTACCAATTCCTACAACGTGTATTTTTTGCGGTCTTTCGTTGTTATGTGGAATAATTATAGAACCATTTGCTATCTTTGAAATAAGCCAGTCTAATGTCACATCCTCATCTTTTGCAACAACCTTCATTTCTTCTGTTGCAATGCCTCTACGCGCTGCGCTCATCTGTGTTCCCATGTTGATGTTTTACATAACAATTGGATTTAAACATAAGTTTCAGAGTATAGTGGTGTGCATGTTTTATCCATAGCTGGATCTGATCCTTCTTCTGGCGCAGGAATACAAGGAGACATAAAGACATACTCTGCACTTGGAGTGTATGGCTTTAGTGTTGTAACTGCAATTACAAGTCAAAACACTTTGAAATTTTCCAAAGTGCAAGAAGTTTCTCCATACATGATAAAGAGTCAGATTGATTCAGTCTTGTCTGATTTCAAAATCGATGCAATAAAAATTGGAATGGTTTACAGCTCATCAGTCATAAAAGCAATTTATTCAAAGCTCAAAAAAACAAATATTCCAATAATTTTGGACCCTGTCTTTGAATCAACTACAGGTGGGACCTTGTTACAAAAAGATGCTTTTACAGATTTTAAAAAATTGCTTATTCCACTTGCCCATATCATAACTCCAAACGTCCTAGAAGCAGAGAAACTTGCCAACATGAGAATACATGATAGAAGCGATGTGAGACGAGCTCTCAAAAAGATACGTCAGTTGGGCGCAGAAAACGTCGTCATCAAAGGAGGCCATCTTAAGGGAAATGTAGTAACGGATTTTGTACTGGAAAATTCTAAATTTTATGAATTTTCTGGAAAAAGGATACCTGTTACAAACCATGGTGGCGGGTGTGGTTTTTCAGCTGCATTAGTTGTTAGTCTTGCAAAGGGCATGAGCCTTAGGGATTCTGTAAAATTTGCAAAGGAGTTTGTAGAAGAATCAATTAGAAAATCACAGAAAGTTGGAAAAGGAATTTTCATAATGACAGCAGAAAACGTAGATAAAATACAAGTAGATCTTGCTGATGCAATTTCTGCCTTTAACAACATCAAAAACATCTACAACTTTATTCCCGAATGCCAGACAAATTTTGTTTTCTCAAAATCTGATCCGCGATCATTAAATGACATCCTAGGAGTTTCTGGTAGAATTGTAAAAGCTGGTAAAACAATTGTCGTGGCAGGTGATCTGAGATATGGCGGTTCAAGACATGTAGCATCTGCAGTCTTAGAAGTGACAAAAAAATTTCCTAAGATACGATCAGCTCTGAATATAAAATATGATCAGAGTATAATTAGAAAAGCAATTGCAAAGGAATTATCCGTTCTAAGCTATGACAGAATGGTAGAACCACTTAAGACAAAAGTCAAAGACGGTAACACAATATCATGGGGAATTCAATCTGCAATTAAAAATGCAAAAAGATCTCCTGATGTGATATTTCACAGAGGCGATGTAGGAAAAGAACCCATGATTTTGGTATTTGGTATAAATCCAAAAGATACTCTTACCAAACTTCGTAAGATTATCTGATGAGACAATTCTATCCTTCAACATAAATACTCATAATTTTACAGTAAATCCCGTGAAAGCCGTAATTCTTGCTGGTGGGTTAGGTACAAGATTGCAACCTTATACAACATTTCTCCCAAAAGCAATGCTGCCACTAGGAGACAGACCTCTACTTGAACATCTTATAGAGTGGATTAAGAAGGGCAACATAGATTCAATTGTGCTTTGTGTAAGTTACCTACGAAAAACAATCGAAGATTATTTTGAGGATGGGAGTAGATTTGGGGTAAAGATAGAATATGCCGTTGCAAACAGACCACTTGCTACCGCAGGCCAGCTAAAGACGGCAGAGGAATTTATTGATGATACTTTTGTATGCGTTTATGGCGATTCCATTTTTGATTTTAATTTGAAAAGCATGATAACATATCACAAAACGAAAAGACCTGCCATTACAATGGGCTTGTCTGAATACAAAACAAAACTACAATATGGGTTCATAGAAACTGACAAAAACAACAGAGTTACTGCTTGGAATGAAAAACCAGAGATAAAAGGCAACATCAACATAGGATGCTATGTCATGGAACCAAGTGTTTTGAAAATTATTCCAGCCAACAAACCGTTTGGAATGGATGATGTCATAAGAAGAACCATGGCACGCAAAAACAAAGTAATGGGATACACGATCAAAAAAGGTTTCATGGATATTGGTGATAAGAATTCATACAGACGAGCTTACCAGCACTATCTTGAAAAACTTGGTCAGATTTGATGTTAAATCATGGCTAACATAGAAATACGAGAATTAGAAGAAAAAGATCTTTTCAATGGCTTTTTGGAATCACTTGATTCCTTAAGAAAGGCAAGCGATTTGAGTCCAAGAAAGGCAAAGGAGGTTTTCAAGAAAATAAAATCGGACAGAAATTACAAGATCTATGTTGCAGTCATAGATTCAAAGGTTGTAGGAACTACCACTTTGTTTATAGAACAAAAATTCATACATGATGGTGGCAAGGTTGGCCACATTGAGGACGTAGCCGTAAGAAAAGAATACCAAGACAAGGGCATAGGCAAAGAAGTGGTAAAAGCGCTTCTTGGATATGCCAAAAAGGAAGGCTGTTACAAAACCATACTAGACTGTACGGATGATCTAATACAGTTTTATGAAAAGATAGGCTTCAAGCGCCACTCAAATTCTATGAGATTTGATCACTAAAAATACTGTTTCTTTGGTTGCGGTTTTAATCTGAACAAAAGTGCACCTACTATCATTACTGGTATGGAAACTACCATGAAAAGTGGTGGTGTAACTGTTACTTCTGTTACTAGATATTGAGAAGATATGTTTGCAAGCATGATGTTTGCAAAATACATTCCAGCTAAAAGTATTGCCCCTCCTGCCATGATCATTGAACCAATAAGCCTTGAGCCAAATCTACGTGACAACAAATATGATGTTCCAGCTAGAATCACTGCTGGTGCAATTCCAATTGAGATGTATTGTAGTATTTTTCCTCCCGGTTGAATTTCTTGGGTGGGGTTTGAAAGATAATTAAAAATAGTTATTATTTCGGCAACAAACATTACAAACAAACCAAGACTTGCAGCGCCAATCCATTTTTCAATTGCCATGGAATATAATTTTTCAGTTCAATAAATAAACCAAGTGATCTATAAACTGATTTGCACGTGTAACAATTATTAAAAATTTGTAAAAACTTTACACTATGCCAACTAAACCAGCAAGTTCTTTTCTGCAAGAAGAACCAAGATCTTCTGCAGCTTTTTCCGGAGTGATTTTGTTTAGAAAGACGCCATATCCTCTTTCAAGTCCAGACCAATATTCAGACTGTGGATAAATTTCAATATGCCAGTGAATCTGTCTGTTATTTTTCTTTTCTGGTGAAAGATGAAACACCATGTTGTATGATGGATTCTTCATAGTGTTTGCAAGTCCACCAAGGGTTGAACGCAGAATCAGGGAAAGATCGTTTATCTCTTTTTGTGTGATCTTTGAAAAACTCGTTATGTGTTTTTTTGGATATATCCAAAATTCATATGGGTGAGATGGGGCCCATGGACAGAACGCAAGAAAACCTTCAGTTTGCAGTATTTGTCTAGGTCCACCAGTTTCTGCGTTAACTGCCTGACACATTGGACAGACGCCTTTTTCATTTAGAATTTTGTGTGAAGCCTCTGCCTCCTGCTCTATAGTTGGAGGAATTGTTGAAAATGTAACTATGTTAAGATGCGGATGTGGTGTAAAGCCGCCCGCTTCCTTGCCGTGATTTACGTAAATTGACACGTATGTAACGCCCCTTTGTGTATAAAGCCAACGCAATCTATCCTGAATTACAAC
Source organism: uncultured Nitrosopumilaceae archaeon (assembly GCA_964350965.1). Classification (GTDB taxonomy): domain Archaea; phylum Thermoproteota; class Nitrososphaeria; order Nitrososphaerales; family Nitrosopumilaceae; genus UBA8516. The sequence continues at coordinate 29,864 of CAYGLP010000011.1, forward strand.
AAGTACATTTGACCATTGTTCTGTGCTGATTGATGAAAGAGATTCTTTGTGTTTTTCAGATGCTACTACTATGTAGTGGTATCCATAAGCTGGCTCACTGTAAAGGGGTCTGTCACTGTAAGAATTTTCAGAAGTGATAGCTACTACAGGGGTTTTGCTTTCAAATACTCGTACAGACCAACCGTGAACATAATAGTCCTCGCTATCTTGCAGTCTTTGCAACATTCCATCTTTTGCTACAAGAGAAAGTGACGATGGATTTGTCATTTCTTCATTGCCTGGACAAAAGGGACATTTTTTTGAATCAGTTACAGCGTGATTATCAGGAGATACGATGACAAATCTGTCAATAGTGTAATCTTTCCGTAAATCCCCCATATCAATAACATCGAATATCTAGTAATTTAAAACCTTTGCAGAGATCGATTTGAAAAATTAAAGTTTATCTGTAACACACCAAACTCGAAAAGTGAGCTGATAAAAAATCACTGACAATTCAGATGTTCATATGATTTATGTTCTTTTAGATGGAGTAGGCGATCTTCCACATCCTGATCTGAAAGGAGCTACACCACTTAGCTTTGCAAAGACTCCAAATCTTGATAAAATTGCAAGAAACGGTGCAATAGGCGAGGTAATTTCGGTTGGAAAAGGAATTGCGCCACAATCTGATATTGCAGTTTTCAATATGCTTGGATACAAGTTTCTGCATGAGGATTATGTCGGTAGAGGTGTGATAGAAGCAATAGGAATAGGCATAGACTTTCGAGATGGAGACCTTGCACTAAGGGGTAATTTTTGTACCATAAACGATGAGGGCATCATAACAGATAGGCGAGCAGGAAGGAATATAGAAAAAGAAGATGCCTTAGGCGTTTCACTTGAGATAGAGCGTCTCATAAAATTTTCAAATCCAAAAGCATCCGTGGTTGTTGCTCCTACAATAGGTCACAGGGTAGTTGTCAGGATAAGATGTGAAGGAGAATCTCTGTCTTCTGAAATAAGTAATACCGATCCAGCGTATGGAAGAATAGCTGGCATGGGTGTTGCAAAAGCGGTGGGAGATTATCTTAAGATTGAACGCTGCCTTCCGCTAAATGAATCTCCAAATGCAAAGCTTGCTGCCAGTCTTGTAAATGAGTTCACAAAACAATCAATTGCAATAATGAATAAAAGCGAAATTAACAAAGCGCGAAAAGGAAAAAGCAAGAAACTTTTGAACAGCATACTATTACGTGATGCTGGAAATAGATTTCCAAAACTTGTACCCATTAATGAAATGCATGCGATGAAGTTTTCCTGTATTGTTGACATGCCAGTAGAGATTGGAATTTCAAATGTTTTGAAAATGATGACGTTTAGTGCAGGCGGAATGACTGATTATGAAGAAAAGGCCAGAGTAGCTGTAAAGGCAATGGAAACTCAAAATGCAATATATGTTCACATCAAAGGTCCTGATGAGTTTGGTCATGATGGAGATGCAATAGGAAAAATGAAGAACATTGAAGAAATCGATAAACGATTTTTTGGAACATTGTTAGATAACATAGATACATCAAAAGTAACCATTGTGATTTCAGCAGATCATTCTACTCCTTGTATGAACAAGGGCCACAGTGCAGATCCTGTACCAGTGTTGGTTTCAGGAGATTCGGTTAAAAAAGACGGCACTACAAGATTTACTGAACAAGAGGCAAAAAAGGGCAAAATAGGACTACTTGCTGGTGCAGACGTGATAAAAACTGCAATTCAACTGATTAAATCGTAAAAGTCTCTATAACCCCAGTGCGTAACATAGATGAAACTTTGTTACGTAAAGCATCTACGTCAATTTTGTGATAATTTCCTTTAGCATTACCAATCTTTTCAAGCGCACGATTAAAAATTGAAAGGCATATTTCATTTTCATTTTTTTGGTAATGAACCAAAGCTGCTGCAACAAGTATTATTCCCTGGATCAATTCTTTTTCTTTTCCTTCAGATTTTTTCCACGCACCCTCTAAAACTTCATGGCATTCCCAGAATCTTTCGTGATTGAAATACTCTATGCCTTTTTCTATTGCCTCTTCTTTTCCTATGTTTTCTTCAATTACATGTTTTGCATGATCAAGTGGTTCAATTATTTCCAGTTTTTTTATCAATTGGTCTAGCCTATCTTTTCCTATGGAAACATCAAATTCCAAATATCTGCTTGAAACTCGCATGTCTCTTATTGTAATACGCATCAGAGATGTAAGTTCTCTAGCTCGCAAAAGCAAATCATGTGAGTCTGGTGGAACATAATCAGAGTTCTTTAGATGAATCATGAAACGATCCATAATTGAACTGAGATTCAATTTCTTAAATTTGTTAGCTATTCCCATTAAGATTTATATGAACTATCAGGCGGCTGGGATTACATGTCTATGATAGAGACCACAAGAGATGTACAAAACAGGCTTCTCTCTAGACGAGAGATTACGTGTACGTTTAAGGGACTAGGTGGCAAGCTGAAAAAGCTTGAAGCAGTAGACATGATAACAAAGCAATTCAAACTCGAAGGAAAAGTAATTGTTCCAATAATATTGAAAAATGATACTGGCAGACCTATGGTTTCTGGAACATTCTATGTTTACGATGATGAAAAGCTTGCAAGAGAACATGTCAAACCAGCAATTTTCAAAAGATTGGATAAGGCAAAAAGTGGCGGAGAAAAGAAAGAAGGTGAGACAACAGAAGCTGCTCCAGCTGAAACAAAAAAAGATCCTGTAGAAAAGAAAGAAGCCCCTACGGAGAAAAAAGAAGCACCGGCAGAAAAGAAAGAAAAGAAGAAGGAAGAAAAAAAGGAAGAGACTAAGTAATGGCAGGAAAGAAAGCAAGAACCGGAAAGAAAGGTTCCAGCCCTAGCGTTTACAAATTTTACAAAGTAAAAGGAGACAAGGCAGAAAGAATGAGAAAAGAGTGTTCTAGATGTGGCAAAGGGGTTTTCATGTCGGAACACAAAAACAGACGCACCTGTGGCAAGTGCGGATTAACTGAATTTATTCAATAATTAATACAGTTTTTTCTTTCTAAGCTTTGATGCTTTTTGTTCAAGTTCATCAAGTTTTGATGTTAATTGCGGATCTATCTTCGTATTGGCAATTACGTTAGCTGGTATCTTTACAATGTTTGTATCCAGTGTTATGTTTATAGCAGGTAATTTTTTGTCTATCCAGAGTTTGACAACTTTGTCCTCTAGTTTGTAATCTTTGAAACCCTCTGGAAACTTCTTTGTGATGTGTAAAAGTAAGGTTTTATCGTTAAAGACTGCCCTTGAATCAAAAAGTCGCTCTGTATCTGAATAAATTCCTTCAAAGAGATTTCCCGAAATCTCATCTGAAACCAGGCCCATCTTTGAGACTTTTCTAATCAGTTCCAAATAATGTAGAAATTCGTGCGCAAGTATTGCGTGTATTGTACCCTTTAGGCCATATGCAACAAGCGGTGCAGTAATTTGAATAACAACTTCAAGGTGATCCCCAGATACTACTGGAATTGTTCTTGCAAACAATATTCCGTAATCAAACGAATTTGTGCTAGTAAGCACTACAGACGGTTCTACATAAGCTAATGGAAAGTTCATACCTGATGCTTTTTCTATTCTGTCAATTCCTGTCACTACAATAGGAAATCTTTCTACAATAAGAGAATGAATTTTGTCTGATAGAAGACCGTTCTTGTGTGCTTCATGAACTTTTTGTAAAGGATCCAATGAGTCAAACTCGGGTCAGACTATAAAAAACGTTAGTAATGTAACGGGATCAATTATTTTGTCAGGGCAATTTCGTAAAAATCAAAAACTGTACATTTGCAAGGATTTTCCAGTATGCTACTTAAGCTTGGTGTTACTTCAACTCCATCTGCTAATCGTTTTAGTGGAACCCCGCCGTCTGCCTTCATAAAAAGTGAAAATGAATTACTAGATTTTTTCTTGTATTGTATGCCTGAAATATTTCTTTGACTTTTCTTCCCTGAATTTTCGTATATCGCTATTGGTTGTTTTTCTAGTTTGTGTAGGTTTTTTAGTTGTGACGATTGGATCTCGTTTTCGGTTTGTATTTCCATTTCAACTTTAGATCTGAATCTAATGATGTTCGAGGGGATCTTTTCAATTATCTTTAGATCGTGAAGGAATACTCCATCAAGCGGTACTTTTTTGGCTAGTCTGAGCGTTCTTTTGTGAGGATTTACAAGCTTTACAAAAAATGGTCTTCCCTTACCTAAAACTAGACTTGTCTCATCTTCACTACCAATCCATGTTATTTTTGCTTGCTGTGCTCCAAATTTTTCGTATAAGAATTTAGCAATTTTTCCCTCTACACTATCAAATTCTGATATTCCATGAAACTCGCATACATAGCATCCTTTGCCTCTACATTGCCTACATGGTTTTTGTTTTTGTGGAATTCCTCTGATGTTTTTTGTGTATCTTCCAGAGAGAAAAAGTGGTTTTGGTTTTATTTCACATTCTTCATTTTTAAAGTCAAGCGTAAATACAATGTCAGGATTTTGATAATCAACAGTAGTTTTTGTTTTTCTACCAAAACGTTTTCCAATTTCTCGGTTAACATCACCTTTTATGCTGTTAATTCCTTGAAGTTTGAATTTAGAACGTATTAGATCATCTCTATCTAAGATTGATGGTCGTAGGATTCCTCCAATTAAAAATGATGAAAATTCATAATCATGTGACATTTCAAGCATTTTGGAAAGTTGTACGTCAAGCTTTGACATCATATTTTTACAAATAAAACAGCTCTTGGGATTGGGTTTTCTTAAAATCGATCTGATTTTTTTCCCAAGTTTTTCATGTGATGATAAACCAAGCTTAGATGCAAATAATCTACCTAGACAGTTGTCGCATAGATTATGCTCTTTCAAGATTTCTTTTGCGTCAGAAATTATTGTATCAATATTTGTCATACTTTCACTCATAGAATCTAGAAACAAGCAGGTTTTATTCGTAATTATTCTATGGAAATTACCATGGGAAGAGTTGTCTTTTTGACTCTGTATCTGTTACACTGATTGCTTTTGTAGGACATGTCTGTGCGGCATCAAGAATTTTTTCAGCTGATGCGCCTGCGGAATTATACACATGAGATTTGGGGTTTGTTCTTGCGGTCTTGTCCACTGAAAATACATTGGGCGCCATAGTCTCACAACTGCAGCATCCTATGCAGAGGCTCTTGTCAACACTAGCATCAACTTTCTGCTCTTTTGACATCTCAGGCTCGTCAGACTCTTCAACTTTGATTGTTTCTCCTCGCGCTTTTTCATAATTTTCCCAGAAAACTTTTTCATAATATCTCCAAAAGTCTTGATAGGCAGATTCTGTGTATCTGGTGTATTTGCCCCAGTCTTGTTCTGGTGGTTTGTCTGTATGTCTTGCGCCCCAAGATTTTTTCTTTGAGTTAAAAGTATAATCATTATCTGAGTTTTTTTCACCATATTTCCAAGAATTAGTACTGGTAGAACCATGTGTTTTAGTAATTGTTCTTTTGTATTCTGTTCTAAGAAATTGATATGCTTCTGTAATCATCTTAAACTTTTTTCCATCTTTTTCTGATGTATTTTTGTCAGGATGGAGTTGTAATGCAAGTGTTCTATATGCGGATTTTACTTCTTTAAATGCCACGTCATTTTTCAGACCTAGAATTTGGTAGCTCTGGAAACTATTCACTGATTATTAGAGACGGAACTATTTTAAAAACAGTTATCCTAGTCCCATCTTTCGAAGCAGTCCTTGCATCTGCCTGCCCTTTGAAGCCTTCATCATGTCCTTGGAATTTTTGTATGCTTTCAAGAGTTCCTTTACGTCGTGTTCTGACCAACCAGAACCCCTTGCGATTCGTTTTATCCTAGATGCATTCAGCAAGTCAGGATCTGCTTTTTCTTGCTTTGTCATGGATTGTATCATGAATCGCCATTTTTGCATACGTTCTTCTTGCTGATCTAACTGATCCTCTTTTACCATTCCTGAAAATCCAGGCATGTTTTCCATGATGCTTTTCAGACCGCCAGCTCGTGTGGCCTCTTCAATTTGAAAATAGAAATCTTCCATGTTCATCTTTCCGTGTGAGATGCGTTTTAGTCTCTCCTCATCACCCTCGCTTTCAAGTCTCTTTGCCATGTCCAAGAGGGCTTGGATGTCTCCCATACCAAGCAGCCTTCCTACAAATCTGGTTGGAGAGAACTTTTCAAGGTCATCGATTCTTTCTCCTGTTCCAATATACATTATCTGAGCTCCAGTGGCCGCAGCTGCAGCAAGTGCACCTCCTCCTTTTGCACTGCTGTCAAGTTTTGTGATTACGATTCCTCCAACAGGTACTGTCTTGTGAAATGCTTCTGCTTGATTGTAACATTGTTGTCCAATTGTTCCATCAATTATAAGTAACGCAAGATCGGGTTGGGCAACTTTGCTTATCTGTATCATTTCTTCCAATAGATTTTTTTCTTCTTTGTGTCGTCCAGCAGTATCAATTAATATTATATCAAGGTTAGAATTCTCAAAATGTTTTAGACCATTTTTAACAATTTGTGGTGAATCCTTGTTATTTTCCTCACCATAAACTTCTACGTTTGCTTTTTTACACATTGTTTTTAGCTGTGTTAGTGCGCCAGGCCTGTATGTGTCAGCTCCAACTACTGCTACCCGATATCCTTGCTTAGCGAGAAACTTTGATAGTTTAGCGGTAATTGTAGTCTTTCCACTTCCTTGGATTCCAAGCATAAGTACCTTGTTTAGCTTTCCAGGTTGGAATGAGAATTGTTTTTCTTCTACCCCAAGTAGCTTTGCAAGCTCGTCATACAATATCTTTACAATGTGATCTTTTCGAGAAAGTCCCGGTGGCGGAGTCTCATTTAGTGATCTATGTTCTAGATTTTTTGTTATTTCAAAGACAAGTTTTACATTGACATCTGACTGTAAAAGTGCTCTTTGGATGTCTTTGGCAAGTTCTTTAATTAGTGCCTCATCTATGCCTGATGAGTTTACTATCTTCTTTAGTGCCGCACGAAGGCCGGTTTTTAAAATATCAAGCATTATTGCTCTAAGATTGCTTCGGTTATTTCAAATCTTCCTCTATATCCATCCCAGCTTTTCTTTGAATTAATTATTTTAATTGGGAATAAAAACAAAGGGCAGTCAAGTACCAGAGTTTCTGCTTCTCCACCTTCAAAACTGAGATTAAATCCATGTTTTGTTGCAAGCTTGTCCAGTCTTTCTACATCATCTATAGTGGTTTCTTTTCCAAGCCATGATTCATCAAGGCCTGCAGATGAGACATTTGTAATTATAAATTTAAATTTTGATTCAATCAGATTTTTCAAATATTCTTTTTGATTTATTTGCCAGAGTGGAGAAAAAATTTTCAGATCAAGTTTTGAACAAATGTCTTCAAATTTTTCTTTTTGAAATTTGCTTAGTATTCCACCGTGTACAATGCCTTTGATTTTAAAATCTTTTTTTGCTTGAGTGAGTAATTTTTGAATTTCTTTTGTTTCTATTTCTACATCGTCTGAATTTGTCTGGCTGAAAAGGTGTGGTATGTTCATTGATTTTGCCTGAAGTTTTGTCACACAAATATTTGGATAATGAAGAAACATACTTTCATCTGATTTTGGAAAAATAGTTACAAGGCATGTTATGTCATTTCCTTTTTGTTTTTCTTTGTAAATAGAAAATGTGCTGTCTTTTCCGCCAGAAAATAATGCTGCTAGATTCAATGTATAGCCCCAAAGTTTTGATGCCAATTAATTTTTTTCTAGCTGAGCAACTCGTTTAAGGCACTTGTCACATAATGTAAGGCCGTCTTTTACGGTGGTTTCCGCGTTTGAAGAAAGGCATACGTGGCATAACCCCTTCATGCACTATAGTATACCCAGTACGAGCGTATAACCTTATTCAAAATTAGAAAAGCCTGGATGCTTCAATACTCATAATCTTCATCATGAATCAGTTGGCTTTTCTACTCATCATCAGCATCCGAAGTTTAGCTTTTGATTCTGACTATAATAGTTCTGTCCATTACCTTCCAATATTCTACATCTAGGCCTTGGACAACCTTGTCTTTTATCTCATCTTCAATCTGACTGACATCAAACACTTCAAAGGTTTCAGAATCCATTACTTGAATTATTGATTCAGTTTTTGAAATGACAGAACCTACTCTTTTGTCAATGAGTGGAACCATGATTTGTGCACTAACTGGCGATACGTGAGGATATTTTTTCTTGTCAAATATACCAACAGCAACAATTCTTGCTTTTGCTGCGCCATGTTTCCCTGGTTTGCTTGTATCATATTCAACTATCTTACATGGTTCTGCATTAGGACTGTCAACTGGTAGCAATATGTAAGATCCAATTTTTAGTGAACCAAGCTCTGATGGTTTGCTCATGACAAAACAGAATTTGTGAGTGTATTTAACTTTTCTATTTTAGTTTATCAAGAACAGAAAGGCTGACAAGGTTTGTCATTGTGATCCCTTTTCTGCTAACATCGCGTCTTGTTTTTTCACAATACTTGTTGTCACTTTGATGGCTTTTGTCACTTGATACTTCAAGTACTACAAGGTTCTTATCATATGGAAATGTAAACTTTGGAATTTCATTTGCAGTAAGATCTAGATGGACTAATCCTGCCCTTCGAACTTTTTCACGTCTTGCAATGATTGCTGCAATATCTTTAATGTCATCGTCTGATTGACCATAATCCAAATAATATACAGAAACAAAGTTTAGTTTTCCATCAGTGTCACGTTCGAATAACTCTCCATCCATAGAAAAGACAAAAGTAAGTTTATCCTGTTTGTATTTTTCAATACCTTTCATCACCTTTGTACCATTTTTGAACTTGGCAAGGATATAGTGGTTTGAGCGTGAAGGGAAATAGGCACCGCATTCCTCAGAAAACGTGGCAGTTACAAAATACATATCATCTACGTCTTTTGATTTTTCCCACGTATCTTTGAGCTCAATTGATTGGTGATTGTGCAAATAAGGTGCACAGACATAGCCTCCCCCTGATGCTGACAGCCCAGACACGTGATCGTGATCAAATCAGTTTCTTATATAGTGTTAGATGATCGGATAATTTTTCTAATTCGATACAAAATTGACAAATTCTTTCAAACTTGAAACCAAAATAGCGATAGTTATTAAAACTTGTTCGTTTGAATAATGCTCACCAAATTATTTAGAGATATTAAAACTTCGTGGTTGGTTTAATCCAATTATTTTAATATCGTGCGCCAGCCTGGAGCCAATGTGACAGGTTTTTCAGCTAGAACTTTGCAATTTACAAGAAGTGTATAAGCTACTGAATTGCTGTTTGGTCCTCTAGGTTTGTAAGCAATTTTACTACTATCAATCCGATCAAGTTCTTTTTGAAAACATATATTTTTGCCTTCAGCATTCTTTCCTGTCATTACTCTTTTTGAAGGAGATTTTATGTCATAATCAATTGTACCTGGTTTGTACAGTCCTGAAGTTCCAATAATGAGACCGTAAGGTTCTGGAGAACCACCTGAAGGACCACCACGATAGAAATACGTTAGATCGTCAGTACCATGATACACTATTAACAGATGCCAAATTGGAAAATTCTTAAGAATCCCGCCAATATGTGTGGCTCTGACATCTATCCATGCCTCCTTCTTTGTTGCATTTTCTGTTTTCTTTTCTTCTTCAGC
>CAYGLP010000012.1:0-4670 GCA_964350965.1 uncultured Nitrosopumilaceae archaeon
TCTAAAAATAAATTGTACAGCCTTTCAAGCTCCAATAGAAACACCTGTACTAACTGAGCAGAATTTGTCTTATTATTTTTAGTTACAAGTGTGGCTACGCCATAATAATTTCCTGTGTTTTTGATAGCCTTTTCAACTCCTTTCACGTCAATTTTGAAATTAATTCCTACTCCAAGAATTAGGTAATCTATCTTGCCTGATTCTACAGATGCGTCAACTAGGATTCCTGCAACCTTCTTATCGTTGATAGTCAAGTCATTTGGCCACTTTAGCTGGGGTTTGATTTTCAAAACTTTCTCAATTGCAATTGCAAGTGCAAGTGATGAAATCATAGGAAATAATGTAGATGCTGAAATTTCAAACTCTGGACGCAAAATCACTGACATCCATATTCCTCCACTAGGCGAAGTCCATTTCCTACTTAATCTTCCTCTGCCTTGAGTTTGTTTTTCAGCAATTACCACGGTTCCATTTTCTTGCGGTCTTGATGCTAATTCTGTGGCAAAATTTTGTGTAGAGTTGATAGTATCAAAGTAATAGATTCTTTTACCAAAAAGGTTTGTTTCTAATCCATCGCTTATTTCCCAAGGCAAAAGCAACTCTGTAGTCTTTGTTAATCTGTATCCAAGCTTTGGCCGCGAATCAATTTTGTATCCCAAAGACTGAATCTTTTTGATGTGCTTCCAAACTGCAGCACGACTAAGCATTAATGGCTCGCTTATGTCCTGACCTGACAAGTATTCTGATCTGTGGGATTTGAGAAGAGTTGCTATCTTGACAAGTGAGCTGTTGTCGTAGGATGTATACACGTGAAGATTTCACATTACTCATTTAATAAATTCTGTATTCTGCTTCCAAGAAGGCCATTTTGACCAAAAGAAACATCTCGCAGTATGCCTTTTTTGTCAATCAAAATAGAAGAAGGAGTTCCTCTCAAGGCATATTCTTCAAAAGTTTCAGCAGAATATTCTTTTGATCTCAGATATTGTTTAACGCGCTCAATCAATTCGGCTTTTTGCTCTGCGTTATACGAATCAAAGTTTGGAATATTTGCATCAATGATTCCCATTATCTTTTCTTGACTGAGGCTATCTGATGCTTTTTTCAACGAATCCATTGCTACTGGAAAAGGAATTTTGTATAACAACTTTGTGCCATTAAGCTGTCCGTATTGTCCAAGTCCATTTAATGTGTCACCTATTGTCTCACCAGTACTAAGTAAAAGTTCTAAATTTTCTAGTGTATTTTTATCAAAATCTTCAAACGCAGTAGCCACGCCAAGAACGATAAGACCATCTTTGTGGTACTTGTTATACATCTCTATTGCTTCAGGAATTCCATACATAAAGCAACCAGGACAATTTACTTGAAATACTTCTACAAGAATTACGCTGTCTTTCTCTTTATCTATGTTTGTTGATAGTCCTTGAACCCATTTTGAGACTTTGAGGTTAGGAGCTTTTTCACCAATTCTTGCAACCATAGATTAAAATCTAATTAAAGAATTAGTTAAAAACGTAATTATTTTAAAAAAACAGCAAATGACACAAGATAGTTTTTTATACGTCTGACTAACAAGGAACGCACAATGATTTCAAAATACGTACTATCCTTACTTTTGGCATCTGTTTTACTGATGTCAGTTGCTGCACTCTCTGTACAAACAGCAGACGCACTGACAAAAGGCTCAGGTTCATCAAACACAAAAACACGTCACAAAAATGTTTGTGGTGATCAATTGTGTACTGCATCTGGAGCACAACAGATGATGAAAGAAAAGATGGCCGAAAAAGTAATGACAGAAAAGATGCCAGCCAAGAAAATGATGCAAAAACAAATGAGCGCAGATCATGGAATGAAAACAAAAACTGGTACCATTACATCAGTACAGGATCCTGGAGTTGGTCATGAATCACATCAGCTTGCAATAATCTTGCCACCAAGCTCAAACGTCTATAAGGGAATCCTGACATACGACGCATCTGAAAACATCCAGCTTGTGGCGTTACATGGTCCACTTGCACCAGGTGAAGATGCAGGACAAGCAATATGGACTCCAGATGGTGAAACCAAGTTTGCATTGACCTTCATAGATCCTGAAAATTCTGCTGGCAGTTGGATGTTTACTGGAAATGCTTTGGCAGTTCACACAATGAACACTGAACCATTTACAACAAGCTATTCGATTAGCTATATGGAAAAACAATCAACTGATACTGTAAAAACAGGAACTATTGCATCAATACAAGATCCAGGCTTGGGCCATGAATCCCATCAGCTTGCAATAATCTTGCCACCAAGTGACAAGACCTACACTGGTGTGTTGACCTATTCTGCATCTGAAAACATCCAGCTTGTGGCGTTACATGGTCCACTTGCACCAGGTGAAGATGCAGGACAAAAGACATGGAGCTTGGATGAAAACACCAAGTTTGCTCTTACCTTTGTTGATCCTGAAAACTCTATGGGAACATGGGTCTTCTCAGGAAATGCATTAGCAGTTCACACAAAGAATACAGAGCCATTTACAGTGAGCTATTCGGTCGTTGCAGGACAATAAGTCCTCAACATACTTTTCTTTTTTTGTTTACGACCTGTTTTTAGAATCCTATGTCTATGTCAAAATCCCCGCCGCCACCATCGCCAACTGTGTCAGATCCTGCATCGGATGCAGTATCTGCCCCACTGTCTGCTTGAGCTGGCATCTGGTCTGCTGGAATGTAACTTGACATAGCCATCCCCATGAAACTCATCATGGTTGTAAACATGATAATATCCATTATGCCCAAAAACATCATTGATGGAAGAATTGATTTATTATTGTCCATGTATTGCTGCAATTTCTGTTTGTCTCCTCCTTTCCATATTGTAACCATCTGGTTCCAGTTTTTCTGTAGTTCAAATTTCCTCTCTTGTAATTCTCGTTGACCCTTTTCTGTCAGAATGATCTCTTTTTTAGTACTGAAAAATCCCTTTTTTTCTACAATTGTAATTAACCCTTTTTTATCCAAGTTCTCAAGTATGTCGTTTAGTTCTTTACCTTCAATTTTTGTAATTTTTTGCATTTTATCAAATTTTTTAGCGCCTCTACTAATTGCTTCTAAAACTATGACATCTTTTGGTTCTGATTCTGATTCCATATTTGATGATTCCTAAAATCTTCCTATAAACTGTTTGCAATACAGAATATTAACCCAAGCTATGTAGGTATGATGTGGAAAAAGATCCTCATACAGATGAGCAAATTAGAAAATTTTATTCGCTAAAAAATATTGCAGTGGTTGGAATGTCAAAGAATCCAGAAAAAGCTGCATACTATGTACCAAAATATCTTGCAGATAGAGGCTATAACATTATACCAGTAAACCCCACAACTGATGAGATAATGGGTAAAAAGTGCTATCATGAAATCAACGAAGTTAATGAATCAATAGACATCGTAGATGTATTCCGGCCATCTGATCAAGTGATGCCTGTAGTTGAAGATGCAATCAAGAAAAAACCCAAAGTTATTTGGTTACAGGAAGGAATTCACAACCAGGAAGCAGAAGAACTTGCACGAAAAGCAGGAATTGAAGTGGTCTTTAACAGATGCATGCTTGCAGAACATGAGAGATTATTTTAGAATGACAGATAGCACATTTTCAGATTTTTACAAATCTCTTCTAGAACTTGCGAAAACATTTGAAGAAAAAAACACATCATTAAAAATTCAACCAGATCTTGACGCAAACATAATCAGAATATATGGTGAAAAAACAGACTCTTTAGAGCGCGCAAAGGCTGGATTAGAAGACGTATCTGAACTTGCATACACTACTGCCGAGCACCACCCATATTGGAATCTAATCTACAATGCCTCCCAAATTTCAAAACTTGCACTTGAAAAGTGGAATGATCAACTAACTCAAGAAGAACTTGATGAAATATTGTGGTGTACAGATGAGCTCAAAAACACTAGCATGAAACTCAAGGAAAAACAGAATCATTGCTGAATTTGTTCGGCAGAGATAAATATTCAAATTCCAAAATTAATTCATGCCAATAAAGATCGGTCTGATTGGTAAGACAAACACCGGTAAGACTACTTTCTTTAATGCAGCTACACTTTCTCATTCAGAAATTTCCACTTATCCTTTCACAACAAAAAAACCAGAAAAAGCATTGGCTAATGCAATCACTCCATGTGTTCATACAGAATTTAATGTTCAAGACCAACCACAAAATTCAAAATGTAGTGATGGGTGGAGATTCATTCCAATTGAACTAATTGACCTTCCCGGCTTGATCAAAGATGCATGGGCAGGCAAGGGACTTGGAAACCAATTCCTTTCAGTTGCAACTCAGTCTGATGCCATACTGCATATAGTTGATGTATCTGGAAGTGTAGATGCATCTGGAAAAATTGCTAATGTAGGTAGTGGTGATCCAATATCTGATGTTGCTGATATCGAAGAAGAGCTGATAATGTGGTACCTAAAACTCTTAGAAGGAAATAGGGATAAAATTTCAAAGCTAATCAATTCTGATACTGAGCAATTTGTTGCGTTAACTGACGTGTTTAGAGGAATAGGAGTAAAAGAATATCATGTAAAAGAAGCACTAAAGGCAACCAAACTAGAGGACAAACACTTTGACAACTTTGACATGCATGACAGCAAAAAGTTTGC
>CAYGLP010000012.1:4770-6201 GCA_964350965.1 uncultured Nitrosopumilaceae archaeon
TTTGCAATTAACGTCACTGTTTTCAAATTACTAAAAATGAATTCCATTTATCCTATAGCAGTGCCAGAGAAACTCTCTGACAAAAAAGGAAGAATATTGCCAGATCTCCTTTTGATGAAAGATGGTTCTACAATAGAGGATCTTGCAAAAGAAATACACACTGACTTGACAAAAGGACTTCTTTATGCAAAGGATTTAAGATATGGTGTAAGGCTGCCCACAAGCTATCAACTACGAGACAGAGACGTAATATCATTAGTTAGTGCAGTGACAAAAAAATCCTAGTTTTCTATTCCAATTTTTTCTTGTTTCATCCAGAGCGTTCTATTTTTATGATCAATTAACGTTATTCCCATTTCTGAAATTTGTTTTCTAATTTTGTCTGCATCTTGGTATTGTTTTTGTTCTCTGAACATGTTGCGTTTTCTTATTAGCTCATTCACTGTTGATTTTTCCTCTTCTATTATTTTAGGAATTTTCAAACCAAGTATGTTAAGCATTTTTTCAAACTCCGGTAGGACTATTTTTGAAATTGATTGTGTAAGCATCTCTGCAGAAGCAATCCTGTTTATCTCTTTTACAATCTTGAAAAACGCGCCTAGCGTTATTGAAGTATTAAAATCTGATTCTAATCCTTCTTCGAACTCTTTTTTTACTTCTGAGAGTGTTTTCAGCACTTCCTCGATAGGACCTTGACCTTCAGCTAAACTCAATTCAAAATAGCAGTTTTCAGCTTGGCGCCATTTGATGATGTTCTCTCTAAGGAGTTCTTCAGAATAATCAATTGGCTTTGAATAATGAGTGGAAAGACAAAAGAGTCTGATTACATTTGGTCCCCAGTTTCTTAATACGTAATCAACCGATTTTATGTTTCCTAGAGATTTTGACATTTTTTCACCGTTTATTGTCACCATGCCCACATGCATCCATATTTTTGCAAAGTTCTTTCCGGTGTGAGATTCTGACTGAGCAATTTCATTTTCATGGTGAGGAAAAATTAAATCTCGTCCACCACCATGAATTTCAAAATTTTCTCCAAGATACTTTAAGCTCATTGCAGAACATTCAATGTGCCATCCTGGTCTGCCTTCTCCCCAAGGGCTTTTCCATTTGGGCTCATCTGACTCAAACTTCCATAATGCAAAATCAAGCGGATCAATTTTTGTTTCATCCACTTCAATTCTTGCTCCTGAGATTAGATCATCGATTTTTTTCTTTGAAAGTTTACCATATTCTTTGAACTTTAACACTGAAAAGTATACGCCATTTTTTGATACGTATGCAATTTTTTTCTCAACAAGATCTCGGATGAGTTCAATCATGTCCTGGATGTGTTCTGTAGCCTTGGGATGGATGTCTGCTCTTTTGGTGTTTAGTCTGTCAAAATCTTCAAAATATCTTGTTATGTATTTTGAACTAAGTTCAAGCGGT
>CAYGLP010000012.1:6301-39553 GCA_964350965.1 uncultured Nitrosopumilaceae archaeon
TCTGCACCGTTTCTTATAGTTGACAGATTGTTGCAGTTATTCTCTTATGTTCGCTTTTTTTGTACAGTTTGTGGATTTTATCAATAATCGAGAGATCAATTTCTGCACTGTTTGCTGTTTCTTGCAATGAAAGATTCTTGTCTACTATGCAATGAAGTATTAGATCAACCTCTTCATAGCTTAATCCAATCTCATCTTCTGCAGTGTGACCTTGCCAGAGACTTGGACTGCTCTTCTTTGATATTATAGAATCTGGCACATCAAGTGATTTTGCAAACTCTCGAATCTGTGTTTTGTACAATGAAGCTATTGGTAAAAGATCCGCTGCACCATCGCCAAACTTTGTGAAATATCCAATTAGGTATTCGCTTCTATCACTTGATCCAAGAACCAGTAAGTTTTTGGAGTTTGCGTAATAATACAAAATGTTTGATCTTATTCTGGCTCTTAGATTTCCAAGTGCTAGAGGATTTGGTTCAAGATATTTAGAATATTCTGAATGGACAAAACTTATGTCAATTAACTTGTAGTCTAACCCAAGCTTGTCTACAAGTTTGAGTGCGTCTTCAATATCATTTTTTGGCGTAATCTTGGAGTCTGGCATTACAAGTGCAAGCGATTTATCTTTCAGCGATTTTGCACATAATGCCGCAATAACTGCTGAATCAATGCCTCCACTAAGTCCAAAAATGATACCTGCTGACTGTCTTTGAGAAACTTCTTCTGTAAGAAATCTCTCGATTTTGTTCTGGATTGATTGATAATCCCTTTTTGTAATTTCCTCGAGAAGTGTTTTATTCAATGATTCTTCAGATTGGTTTTATGGAATTAAACCTTCAGACATAGACAAAAAGGCAAAACCCACATCCATGCATAATTTTTCTTTAAGGTATTTTTTGAACTCTGCCTATCTTGCCATTTTCTAATTCTACTTTAATCCCATGAGGGTGAAAATTACTTGAAGTAAGGATTCTCTTAACTACGCCTTTAGTCAAATTGCCAGTACGCTGATCTTGTTTCTGTACTATTAGTACACTTGTTCCTATTCTTATTTTGTCTCTTGAGGGTATTTTATCCAATAAGTGTAAATAGCATATTAAATTTTTAAAACTATGTCTTTTTTAGACATCAACATAGAGGCCGTCGCTTTTTGCTTCAACCTTATACGTCTGCAGTTTTACTCCTTTGATGTAATCCTGTAGTTCTCCTGTCTTGATATTATAATGCCAAAAGTGTAATGGGCATTCTACTATGTACCCATCTAGTTTACCTGGTGCAAGAGAACCGTCTTGGTGAACACATATGGAGTCAAGGCCATGGTATCCATTTTGATTAAAGATCGCAATATGTTTTCCATCTACTGTGAACTCCTTTCCTTTTCCTTCTGGAATCTCATTTTTTTCTGCAATCTTTTTCCAAACCATGTTTTCCAAACCAACATCTGATCAATATTTACATTTTCATTTGATACCATTTTATACCCCTTCAATTTGAAACCTTTTATGAGTAAGATAAAAGATCCACGCCTTGCGGAAAAAGGCAAGCTATCTTATGAATGGGCAAAAGATCACATGAAGATTCTTACAAACACTGTTGATCGTTTAAAAAAATCACAACCATTGCGAGGTATCAAAATAGGCATTTGTTTACATATTACAAAAGAGACTTCGGTTCTAATAATGGGTGCAAAAGCATTAGGTGCCGAAGTCAGCGTATGTGGTGCAAATCCCCTTTCTACACAAGATGACATTGCTGCATTTCTTGCATCTAATGGTATCAACATCTATGCATGGGAAGGGCAGACTCCAAAAGAATATGACTGGTGCATTGAAAAGATGCTTAGCCACAAACCACAAATTCTAACAGACGATGGTTCTGATTGTCACAGCAAAATACACGGTGATAAAAAATATTCTTCTCTAAAAATCATTGGGGGAACAGAAGAAACCACTACTGGTGTAATTAGACTAAAAGCATTGGCAGAACAAAAAAAGCTTCGATATCCTGTAATTGCAGTAAATGACGCATACACAAAACACATGTTTGATAACAGATACGGAACGGGCCAAAGCACTGTTGATGGTTATCTAAGAGCAATGAATCTGCTTATTGCCAGTAAACGTGTTGTAGTTGCTGGATATGGGTGGGTAGGAAGAGGAGTTGCAGCTAGAATGAATGGAATGGGCGCCAAAGTCTATGTTACTGAAGTAGATCCAGTTCGCGCTTTAGAAGCACACATGGATGGATACGAAGTTTTACCAATGGAAGAAGCGGCAAAAATTGGAGACGTTTTCATTACAGCAACAGGTCAGACAGGAGTGATAAGAAAAGAGCATATCATGAAAATGAAAGATGGTGCAATAATGGGCAACGTTGGTCACTTTGATGTTGAGGTAGATGCAAAGTTCTTACTGAACGAATCAAAATCAGTAAGAGAAGTAAGGCCAAGTCTTGATGAATGTTTACTCAAAAATGGAAAACATGTTTATCTTATTGGAAAAGGAAGAATTGCAAACCTTGTAGCTGCAGAAGGACATCCTCCAGAAGTAATGGCCCAATCATTTTCAAACCAACTTCTTTCTATAATGCATATTGCAAAGAACTACAAAAAGATAGGAAAAAAAGTGATAACAGTTCCAGCTGAGATAGACAAACAAATTGCAGTTGATGCACTAAAAGCCATGGATGTTAAAATGGACAAACCTACTGCAGCTCAGATAAAATATGCCCATAGCTGGGGATAGCTTAAATTCGCCTCGCGTTTTACTCACTTAATGAGCAACAAAGCCATCATTACTAGCGCATTACCTTATGCAAATGGCGAGATTCACCTTGGTCATGTTGCATCAACTTATCTGCCAGCTGATATCACAACAAGATATCTGAAACTAAAAGGAGTAGAAGCTTACTATGTTTGTGCATCCGATGATTTTGGAACTCCGATTCTATTGCAGGCCGAAAAGGAGAACAAAAGTCCAGAAGAATATGTGAAATTCTGGAATAAACGAGACTATGATGACTTTACTGCCTTTGGAATAAAATTTGATTTTTTCTATAGAACAAGTTCGCCTGAAAACGTGGAATTTGTTCAAAACGTATTCAAAAAACTACACAAAAACAACCACATTTACGAAAAAGAAATTGTCCAGTTTTATTGTAAGTTTGACAAAAAGTTTCTTCCAGACAGATACGTAATTGGAACGTGTCCGTATTGCAAGGCAGAAGATCAGTATTCTGATTTATGTGAAAAGTGTGGCAGAGTTCCAGAAGAAATTGATAATCCTAGGTGTTCAATATGTAAAAACCCACCTGTAAAAGAAAAGACAAAACATTACTTTTTCAAACTCACAAATTTTGTTGGCAGTCTAAACGAGTGGCTTGAACAAAGCCCGCATCTACAAAAAGATGTAAAAAAATATGTTCAAAACTGGATTCAAGATGGTTTAGTAGATTGGGATATTACAAGAGACATCACATGGGGAGTGCAAATCCCTCTCGAGCAAGCAAAAAGTCAGGTCTTTTATGGCTGGTTTGATAACCATCTTGCATACATTTCTACTGCAATCAAATTCCTAAATGATAAAGGACTGGACGGGAAGGCATTTTGGAATTCATCTGACATTTACCATTTTATTGGAAAAGACATTGTATATCATCACTATCTGTTTTTACCAGCAATGAGGATTGGTATTGAAAATGAATACAAACTTCCAGATTATATCCCAACTCGCGGTCATCTTATGTTACAATCAAAAAAGATCTCAAAGAGTAGAAACTGGTACATTGGTCTTAAAGAATTTCTCGCTCTTTATCCATCTGACTATCTTAGATTTTATCTTGCGTTAATTACTCCTTATAGTCAAGACGATCTTAATTTTGATTGGGATGAATTTGCCACAAGAATAAATTCAGAACTTATTGGTAATCTTGGAAACTTTGTAAATCGAGCATTAGGATTCACACAGAAAAGCTTTGCGGGAATTGTGCCGTCTACAGAAGAATTTGATGGTGTTGATAAGGAGGCAGAAGATAAAATCAAAAACTTGGCATCTGTAGTTGGAGAATTGTTGGATCAAAATCAGATTGATAGGGCACTCAAAAAAATTCTGGAATTTTCAGCACATTTTAATCAATATTTTCAGCACAAAGAACCATGGAAAAATGGCAAAGGAACAAACAACTGTGTTTATCTTTCAGTGAATGCTGTATACAACATCGCTATCACTTTATTTCCATTTTTGCCAGAATCTGCAGAAAAAATATGGACCCAACTCAACTTAAAAGGCAAGGTCGAAGAACAAAGATGGGAATCAATTTCAGAATTTGGGATTGAACCAAATCATACCTTAGGAATCGTATCTCCTCTCTTTAAAAAAGTAGAAGAAAGCGAGATTAATCTTCACAAAGCAAAACTTGGTGCTTGAAAATAAAATGAAAAAACTAAGAGCATGTCCAATATGTCCTAATTGTGGATCTAGAAAATTTGAAAAATTAAAGGCAGAAGAAACAATAGTCAGGTGCTTAAAATGCGGAAAAGAATTGATAATCTAGATATCGAAAGAATATATTTGCAATAAATTTACCCCTCGCCATGGCAAAAACTTGGAAAGACGATCAAGTCAGTCTGGATCCAATCAAGAACCAAACAATTGCAGTAATTGGTTATGGCATACAAGGAAACGCACAAGCTAACAACCTGAAAGATTCTGGTATGAAAATCATTGTAGGACTAAAAGAAGGCGGGGAGAGTTGGAAAAAGGCTCAATCTGACGGTCACAAAGTAATGAAAATTGCAGAAGCTTGCAAAGCAGCTGATATTATTCACGTCTTGATACCTGATATGCTACAAGCAAAGATCTATCGCGAGGAGATTGAACAAAATCTTAGCGCCGGAAAGGCATTGTCATTTTCTCACGGTGCCGCAATTCACTGGGAGTGGATTAAGGCACCAAATGATGTCGATATCATAATGGTAGCACCAAAAGGTCCAGGCTCTAAAGTGAGAGAAACATACCTTGAGGGATTTGGCACTCCCTCAATTGTTGCAGTATACCAAGATTACACCAAAAAAGCGTGGGACAGAACTCTTGGTTTGGCAAAAGGAATTGGAAGCACAAGAGCTGGAGTTATCCAAACAACATTTCAAGAAGAAGTAGAAACTGATTGGTTTGGTGAGCAAGCTGATCTTTGTGGAGGATGTGCATCAATGATTATGAATGCATTTGAAACACTAGTTGAAGCAGGATACCAACCAGAAATTGCATATTTTGAAGTTCTCCATGAACTAAAACTAATTGTGGATATGATCCAAAGATATGGAATAAATGGAATGTGGAGAAGAGTTAGCGAGACTGCAAGATATGGTGGTCTTACTAGAGGACCTATGGTGATGAACAAAGACGTTAAAGAAAACATGAAAAAAATTCTAACAATGATCCAAGATGGAACATTTAACCAAGAATGGATTAGTGATTATCAGAAAAACGGCAAAAACGCTTTTGACAGGTACATGAAACAAATCGATGCACATCAAATAGAACAAGTCGGCAAGAAAATGCGACAAATGATGTGGCCTGATTCAAAAGAATAAACTAGATTTTTCTTAGTTTTGAAACTCCAGATGTTATATGATCTATTATTGTAGATAATGGAGTCCCAGGACCAAAGTTTCCTGTAACTCCTGCTTTTTCAAGATCTGGTTTGTCATCTTCTGGGATGACGCCTCCCCCAACAACTAGCACATCTTTAATTCCTTTTTCTTTGAGTGCTTTGACAACTCTTGGAAATAAGGTAAGATGAGCTCCATTTAGAAGACTAAGAGCTACCGCATCAACGTCTTCATCTTCAACTATCTTAGAAATTCTTTCTGGTGTGGCAAAAAGCCCAGAATAGATTACTTCCATTCCTGCATCTCTAAAGGCTCGACATAGAACCAATGCCCCACGGTCATGACCGTCAAGACCTAGCTTTGCAACAAGAATTTTTACCCTACGAGTAGCAGTCTTTTGAGACATATTAGTAAAACTGTCTTTTGGGTTTTAAAATCTTTGTTGGGATAAAATACAGATATCAAAAACAAGAAGATTTTATTGTGGATACAACCGGTTATTCTTTCTATATGGATATTGTAAATGAATTAAAACATGGTAAAAGACATGCAATTGCAAGAGCGATATCAATTGTAGAAAACAATGAGAAAGAGGCACGCTCATTGATAAAAAAAATATTCCAAAGTTCTGGAAAATCAATTGTTATAGGAATAACAGGACCGGCTGGAGCTGGAAAAAGCTCACTTATAGATAAAACAGCACTTGAGCTCAAAAAACTTGGTTACAAAGCAGCAGTGCTTGCAATTGATCCTACAAGTCACATCACAGGTGGTGCAATCCTTGGCGACAGAGTGCGTATGACCGAATCGACAGATTCAGGAACTTATATCCGAAGCATGGCGTCAAGAGGTGCAACAGGTGCAATTTCACGCGCAGTAAGAAATAGCATTAGAGTATTAGAATATGCAGGATTTGATCCGATTATTATTGAAAGTGTTGGTGCAGGTCAAACTGAAATTGAAATTTCAAAAATTGCTGATATTACTGTGGTTGTTTTCAATCCAAACACTGGCGACAGCATACAGACAATAAAAGCAGGACTTACTGAAATTGGAGATATTTATCTTGTAAACAAAAGTGATCTTACAGGAGCAAACCAGCTATTTGATGCAGTAAGAGATTTTATTGGCATGTCAGAAAAAAACCCTTCGATAATGATGACTTCTGCTAAATCAAACAAAGGCATCACAGACTTTACAAAAAAATTAAACGAACTCATAACTACCAAGAAAAAAACAAAAAACACTGAAGAAAAAGATAGGCTTGAAACAGAACTACGAGACATTGTTTTAAATAATGTTAAAACCAAAATTGACAGAATGCTTGACTCAAGTACCACATATGCAAAATACCTTAAAAAAGTACAATCAAAAACATTGGATCCGTTTGAGGCTGCTGAAAAAATCTCAAAGTCAATAAAGTGATAATATGAAACCCATAAAAACTGATTCAAAAATTCCTGTAAAACGTGTCTATGATTCTAAGATAAAACCAAGAAGCAAAGACGAGGGACCAGGAAAATATCCGTTTACTCGTGGGGTACATTCTGGAATGTATCGTGATAGGTTATGGACTATGAGACAGTATACTGGATTTGCTACTGCAGATAAGACAAATGAACGGTTCAAGTTTTTGCTTGAGAGAGGCCAAACCGGTCTTAGCATGGCTTTTGATCTTCCGACACAAATAGGATATGACGCAGATGATCCACATGCAGAAGGTGAAGTGGGAAAAGTAGGAGTTTCTATTACCTCACTTAAAGACATGATGGCTTGCTTTAACGGAATTCCTCTCGACAAAGTAAGTACATCCATGACAATAAACTCTACTGCATCAACACTACTTTCATTATACATTGCAGTTGGAGAATCACAAGGTGTACCAAGTACTGTACTAAGAGGAACAACACAAAATGATATTCTAAAAGAGTACATTGCAAGAAACACCTACATCTATCCTCCAAAACCCTCAATGCGATTGATTGGTGACATGATAGAATACTGTTCTAAAAAGGTCCCACAATGGTATCCAATCTCAATCTCTGGATATCACATGCGCGAAGCTGGTTGTAATGCTGTACAAGAAGTTGCCTTTACAATTGCAAACGCAATAGAGTACATTGAAACTTGTATTGAACGCGGACTAAAAATCGATGACTTTGCTCCAAGGCTGTCATTCTTTTTCTGTTGCACAAATGAATTCCTTGAAGAGATTGCAAAATTTAGAGTAGCACGCAGAATATATGCAAAAATAATTAAAGAAAGATTTCATGCACATGATCCAAAATCAATGCATCTTAGATTCCATGTACAGACTAGCGGCGAGTCACTTACAGCGCAGCAACCTGATAACAACATTGTAAGAGTTGCCATACAATCTATGGCTGCAGTACTTGGAGGAGCACAGTCTCTTCATACCAATTCAAAAGATGAGGCATTAGCACTTCCTACAGAGGCATCAGTCAAAATAGCACTAAGAACACAACAAATCGTAGCACATGAGAGCGGAATTACAAAAACTGTAGATCCTCTTGCAGGTTCTTACTATGTAGAATCTCTTTGTGATAGAATTGAAGACGAGGTTAACAAATACCTCAAAAAAATAGACAAGATGGGTGGCTCGCTTGTTGGAATAGAGCGTGGATTCTTTCAATCTGAAATTAGGCAAAATGCCTACCGCTTAAAACAGGAAATTGACAGTGGTGAAAGGATCATAGTAGGTGTTAACAAATTTACAGACGCAAAAGAAGCAAAACAAGAACTTATGAAAATAGATAATTCAATTGAAGCACAACAAGCTAAAAATCTCAAAGAACTACGAAGTACTCGTGACAACAAAAAAGTAGAAAACATTCTTTCAAAAATGAAAAGTGCCTCAGAAAAAAATGAAAACCTGATGCCGCACATAATTGAGGCAGTAAAATCATATGCCACCCTTGGAGAGATAAGCAATACCTTTAGAGAAGTCTTTGGAATTTATCATCCAAAGGAAATGTTCTAAAATGAAAATAGATCATATCGCAATTGCAGTCAACAATGTAGAAGATGCCGCAAAACAATACCAACAAGCACTTGGCATAAAAGAAGTGATATACGAAACAGTAGAATCAGAAGGAGTCAAACTTGCAATAATTCGATTAGAAAATGGTAGAATTGAATTGATGCAGCCGACTCGTGATGATAGTCCAATTAAGAAATTTTTAGAGAAAAAAGGTGAGGGGTTACACCATATGGCACTTGCAACTGATAATATTGAAAAAGAGTATGAACGCATGGAAGGGTGTGGAATCCAGTTTCTTGGTAAAATAAGATCAGGCTCTGAAGGGACAAAAATCATATTTATTCATCCAAAATCATTACATGGCGTGCTTGCAGAGCTTTGCTCCCATCCAAAACACTGAATCTATTCCATCATTTTTAGAGTGTCTGAGGCAGTAATTATTCCAATTATCTTACTGTGTTTTGAAACTAGAATGCACTTTGAAAATCTGACAAGCGGAACTAGTGTCTTTGCAGGAGTATTGTATTCCACAATAGGAGGACGTGGTTCCATGACTTCTGATAGTTTTATCTTTTTTCGTTGCGTCTCGTCACTGTCAATAAGATGTTTGACTAAACCATCCTCGCTTATCAACCCGACCACATTCTCTCCATCAAAAACTGGAATTTGGCTAATCGAATACTCTTGCATCTTTTTTATTGCGTCATGTAGCGAATCCATAGTCTTTAGTTTTGTGATTTCTTTACTGCATATGTCCCCCGCTTTCATTGAAGATTGATTCTCCAACGAACCAAGCACTTCAAAGATTTTTTTTGCAGTTGCATAGCTTGGTTGGCATCTGCCCGATTCTATCTGGTTGATCATTGAAGTACTGACACCTGTCAATGATGCAAGCTTGTGTTGTGTAAGGCCAATCTTCAATCTGGCAGGTTTTATTGAATCAAGTCGTGGTAACACTTCAAGATGATATGGTCATAACTCGATATTTCAATTTTCTTCAATCCTTAATAGCCTGATTTTCTTATTGTATGCATGCTAAAGGGCATCACAATTGCCATTGTTGTTGGTGTCGCTGCAATTGGGGCATATTATCTGGCAGGTCCACTTTTTTATAATAAAATAATTGATGAGCCATTACCAAAAGCACTTAGTGGAATTCAACAAGATCTTACTTATGAAAAATTTGTTAACATGATGGATGAACAAAGAAGCGCCCTTGTAAAAAATATGCCACAAGATACAATTGACTTGATCATGGATGAGGCAAAAAAGCTCACTAATAGTGTCTCAGAAGACATGCAAGACATGATAGCAAAGGTTGCCCCAAGTTCACAACAATTTCCTAAATTTTCAAAACTTGGAACTTTTCAAGGATTGAAAGGACATCAGGCAACAGGCAAAGCTGAAGTGATATCGGTAGGTGACATTTCATTTCTTAGGTTTGAAGATTTTGAAGTTACAAACGGGCCAGACCTTCACGTATACATGACAAAAAAAGGAGATGTAGATACAGGAATAGATCTTGGAAAACTTAAGGGAAACAAGGGATCACAGAATTATGAACTAAGTGGAATCAATACCGATGTATATGATACAGTGATAATTTACTGTCAACCGTTTCATGTTTACTTTGCATCCGCAACTTTGTCTGAATAATTGAAACTACCTTCTTTTTGATTTTTTCTTTGTACTTGTTTTCTTTGCCTGCTTATACGCAAGTGCAGCTTGTGCTGCTGCAAGAATTGCAATTGGGATTCTATGTGAAGATGCACTGACATAGCTTAGACCAACTTTGTGGAAAAATGATATTGAATTAGGATCTCCTCCATGTTCGCCACATATCCCTATTTCCATATGTGGTTTGATCTTTCTTCCTTTTGATATTGCAATCTCCATCAAACTTCCTACTCCAGTTGCATCAACAGATTGGAACGGATTCACTAGAAGTACTTCTTTTTCTAGATATTCTGGAAGAAATTTACCTTCTATGTCTTCTCTACTAAAGCTAAATACTGCCTGTGTCAGATCATTTGTGCCAAAGCTAAAGAACTCTGCTGTTTTAGCAAGCTCATCTGCAGTAAGACATGATCTTACCACCTCAAGCATAGTGCCAAAGTTAATTTTTATTTTTGAACCTATTTTTGATTCCACATCTAATTTTATTGAATCATAAACACGTTTGATTTGATTTAATTCATCTATGCTACCTACTTGTGGAACCATGATTTGTGCACATGCATCTGTCTTTTCTTTTGCCAGTTCTCCTGCTGCCTCACAAATGGCCCTGATTTGCATTTCATAAATTTCTGGAAATGTTATGCCTACTCTAACTCCACGGTGTCCCATCATTGGATTGATTTCAGCTAATTCTCTTGCCCGTGCAAGAATCTTTTTTGTTTTTTCAAGTTCTTCTGGCATGTTCTGACTTTCAAGTCTGTGTACTTTGTTGATCAACGCTTCAATGTTTGGCAAGAATTCATGCAACGGAGGATCTAGCAATCTAATTGTAACTTTGTATCCTTCCATAACTTTGAGTATCTCTTTAAAATCGCCTTTCTGCAGAATCAATAATTTTTCTAGTACTGATTTTCTTTCCTCTACATTGCGTGCCATTATCATATCTACAAAGAGCCCCAGTCTGTCATGTGCATTGAACATTCTTTCTGTTCTACAAAGTCCTATTCCCTTTGCACCGTAGCTTCGAGCTAGTCTTGCGGCTTCTGGAGTATCTGCATTTGCTCTTATGCCTAGTCTTTTGGTTTGTTCTGCCCACTGTAATATTGTCTTAAACTCGCTTGTTATTTCTGGCTCTACGGTAGGAATTTCTCCCAAAAAGACTCTGCCCTCGCTGCCATCTACTGTAATTACCTCTCCCTCACGGACAATTTTACTGTCTACTTGGAACTGTTTTGTGTGATAATCTATCTTCATGTCAGTACATCCTACAATGCATGGTTTTCCCATGCCACGTGCAACTACTGCAGCATGTGAAGTTTTTCCACCCCTGCTTGTCAAAATTCCAACCGATGTAAAAAATGCAGGTACATCTTCTGGTTTTGTTTCCTCTCTTACAAGTACTACTTTTACTCCATCTTCTCCCATCTTCACTGCTTTTTTTACATCAAAAACAACAACACCTGTTGCAGCACCTGGAGATGCAGCTATCCCTTTTACAATTGGTGAGTGGTTTTTTACTGCCTCTTGGTTTATTGTTTTGTGTAACAACTGCTCTAATTGATCTGGCTGTAATCTTGCAAGAGCTCTTTCTTTTGAAATGAGTTTTTCTTTTACCATTTCAACTGAAGTTCTAATCATTCCAGAAGCATTCATCTTTGCAGAACGAGTCTGTAACATGTAGAATTTGCCTTGTTCTACTGTAAATTCCATGTCTTGAGGCTCTTTGTAATGTTTTTCTAATCTCCTACATGTTTGCATTAGTTGTGAATAAGTACGTGGTAATTCTTTTTCTAAATTGTCAATTGTCTGTGGTGTTCTAATTCCTGCAACAACATCTTCACCTTGCGCATTGACAAGATATTCACCAAAAACTTTTCTTGCGCCATCTCCAGGATTTCGTGTAAACACAACTCCTGTGGCACTGTCATTTCCCATGTTGCCAAAAACCATGGTAACAACATTTACTGCAGTCCCACTTGCAATATCTTTTGTAATCTTATATTTTTCGCGGTACACTACAGCTCGCTCGCCCATCCAACTCTTAAAAACGGCCTCTATGGCAAGCTCAAGCTGTTTGTAAGGATCAGATGGAAATTGTATTCTGACATGATTTTCACATATCTTTTTGTACTGAGAAACTATGCTTTTGAGCGACTCTACATTCAGGTCGCTGTCAAGCTTTACACTCTGTGAGTGCTTGGCATTTTCCAAAACTTCATCAAATTTTTTGTCATTTACACAAAAAACTACCTTGCCAAAAAGCTGTATGAATCTCCTGTATGAATCCCATGCAAATCGTTCGTTATTGCTCTTCTTTGCTAATCCTACAACTGTTTGATCATTTAACCCTAGATTCAAAATAGTATCCATCATTCCAGGCATGGATAGTGCAGCACCAGATCTAACTGATACAAGAAGTGGATTTTCAGTAGAGCCAAACTTTTTATCGGTTCTTTTTTCTATCTTGGCTATGTTTTTTCTTACTTCCGCCATGAGACTGCGTGGCAATTTTTTATTATTCTGATAATACTTGTCACAAACTTCTGTAGTGATTGTAAAACCTGGAGGGACAGGTAGGCCAATTCTTGTCATCTCACATAGTCCGGCACCTTTTCCGCCTAGCAATTTTTTGTTTTTGCCGTTTCCTTCATCAAAAAAATATATTGGTTTCATATTGTGCCTGTTGTTACGATTTGGGTTATCAACCTTTCTGGTTTTTTGATATTGCACGGGCAAATTCTTCTATTGTATATGTCCAGTTCTTTGCTTTGACTATGCCACTTGCTACAAGAATCCCCCTTGCACCTAATTGCATAGCTTTTACAACATCTTCTCCTGAAACAATACCTGCTCCGCAAAGAAGTTTTGTAGAATTTTTTGCTTGCTTGACAGCAGATACTGATCGTGTGATTACTTCAGGTTTTTCTTTTGATACTGCTTTACCAGTTCCTATAAGCTCAGGAGGCTCAATTGCAATATAATTTGGGTTTAATTTTGCATACTTTCTTGCTTCACTTACATCTTTAACACATATTACTGAGATCATTCCAAGTTTTTTGAGTCGTAAAACTAATTCTCTTATCTGTTTTGTGGAAATTCTATGTTCACTGTGATTTATCAAAGAACCACTTACAAGGGATTTTTTCACAATTTCAGGAACCATGAAACCGGTAGTACTCCCAACATTTGCTGTGTCAATATGTTGAGCAAAAACAGGCATGTTACATTTGGTTACCTCGGAGAGTAAATGATGTGGTGGCGCAACTGCTATTTTAATTCGATATTTTTTTGAGATCTTTTCTGCTATTTTTGCTAGCTTGAGCGCCTTTGCACCTGATATCTCTTCATAGTTTTTGAAGTTGATAATAAACAAACCATGGATACTAGACTCGGCTATGATATATTGATTATGAGTTAGATTTTTTGTAATTGTGTTTTGATATGATTTTATTTTGATGCAGTTTCAGTATGTTTTTCTGCTGGTTTGGTTTGCGATTTACTTGGTTTTTGTTCGTTTGGCTTTGATTTTAGGCTTCGTACTCTTTACTTTTTGTATTTTGGGTTTCACTATTTTTTGTTGTTGAGGTTTTGGCGTAGTTTGTTTTTGTAGTTCGGATACATTTTGTTGATGTTGTGGTGGTTGATTTGGT
Source organism: uncultured Nitrosopumilaceae archaeon (assembly GCA_964350965.1). Taxonomy (GTDB): domain Archaea; phylum Thermoproteota; class Nitrososphaeria; order Nitrososphaerales; family Nitrosopumilaceae; genus UBA8516. Next base: position 20,238 of record CAYGLP010000012.1, read on the forward strand.
TTGTGTTGCTGTGACTTTTGCTGATTGTTTGGAACAATTGGTCTCATCCTACTCCATAAAACATTCATCCTTGCCCTGTATCCTTCTGCATATTCTAACTCACTTGGTACTAGCGTCGCAGGATGGACAAATCCTTGACTTCTCATTACAATTGCTCTTTCTGTTGCGATATTTCTTATGTAATCCCAATCAGGTGTTCCAAATCCATCAATTGGTCCTACAAGTATACCGTTGTGCATGCTAAAAACAAGGCTGCTTACTATTGGAATTGCAAAGTTGATACTTGCTGCAGAGTTTATTTTTACTGGCATTAGTGGCATGTGATGACTACCTCTTGTGTTTCCTGCAACATAGTGTGGGTTGCTAAATGCACTTCCAACTTCTTCTGTTGCCGGAAAATCTTTTTGTGTTCTTATGATGCAAATCGGATCATCTTTTCCAACATATTTTCCTGCAATGTTGTGTAGTCTGTCAGTTGAAGCCGCAAGTATTGGTTGATTGTCTTTTGTGTATACTGAAGAAACTACGTATCTTCCAGGATACATTAAGGCAGCTTCAAGTGTGGGCTTGTCCTGCCACATGTGAAGTTCAGCAATCTTGCCTTTTTCAACATCCATGACGTTTATCTTGACTCCCTTTGCAAGATTTTGATTTACTATAAGACCAGTGTTACTCAGAGTGTCTACAAACATTCTGTAGAATGGATAGTTGAATGCACCTGGTTCTGTTTTGTCTGCAGCATAAATGGTGAATGCTTCATTTGGTCTTTCTTCAAATTGCATTTCTGCAACTCCAGGACCCATTCCTTTGACATTGCCAGAAAACGAATCTTTGAGCAAGTCCTGACCAGCACCGTAAAGTCCTTCATTTTTTGCAACCTTGGTTGCTGCTTCAAAGGCTCTCCATGCAAGCTGGTGAACATCTCTGTTGTCAACTCCTTTTGTGTGTGTCATGACAATGTGTGTGTCATCGCCACAATAACCTATGTAAGAATCAATTAAGAGTCCTTTACCGTCTTTTCTAACTTGTGGTCTTACCATGTTTCTAACAGCATTTAGTAAACCATCGCTTGGTCTTGTGTGACCACCGATTCCACCAACATCAGCTTTGATAACTGTGACAGTAATTTTCAATATTTCTAGTCAGAAAATACTTTGATTTATAGTATGTGAAAAATAATCGACATGAATTAGCGGATCGGTAAATTATTCAAAATTTATTGAAAAGAATCCCAAAAAATCGAAATGGTAATAAAGCCCATGCTGTTGAGGATTCGTTATGAGCGCTAGTAAAAAGCCGCACTTGAACATGATCGTTACAGGTCACATTGATAACGGTAAGTCAACCACAATGGGTCACATGTTGATGGACCTTGGTCTTGTCGATGAAAGAACTATTGCATCACATGCTGCAGAATCTGAAAAGACAGGAAAGGGAGACACCTTCAAGTACGCTTGGGTTATGGACAATATCAAAGACGAAAGAGAGAGGGGTATTACAATCGATCTGGCATTCCAGAAATTTGAGAGCGCAAAGTACTTCTTTACATTAATTGATGCACCTGGACACAGGGACTTTATCAAAAACATGATTACTGGTGCATCCGAGGCTGACTGCGCAATTCTTGTCCTTTCTGCAAAAGAGGGTGAGACTGATACTGCAATAGCACCAGGAGGCCAAGCAAGAGAACACGCTTTCCTTTTGAGAACTCTTGGTGTGAGCCAGATTATTGTTGCCATTAACAAAATGGATGATAATAATTATTCTGAACAAGCATTCAAGGTAGCAAAGGACAAGGCCGAAAAACTGATCAAATCAGTTGGCTACAAACTAGAAAACGTTCCAATCATTCCAGTTTCTGGATGGAAGGGTGATAACCTTGTTAAAAAATCTGAGAACATGAAATGGTGGACTGGAAAGACACTGCTTGAAACATTTGATGAGTTCAAACTCCCAGAAAAACCAACAGGCAAACCATTGAGAATTCCAATTCAAGATGTTTATACAATCACTGGTGTAGGTACAGTTCCAGTAGGACGTGTCGAAACTGGAACTGTAAAGGCAGGAATGAAAATTGTTGTCATGCCAGCAGGAGTACCTGGAGAAATCAAAACAATTGAAACTCATCACACACAAATGGAATCTGCTGAAGCTGGTGATAACATTGGATTCAACCTTAGAGGTGTAGATAAAAAAGATATCAAAAGAGGAGATGTAATCGGAACACCGGACAGTCCTCCAAATGTTGCAAAAGAATTCAGAGCTCAAATTATAGTGATTCATCATCCAACTGCACTTGCACCTGGTTATACGCCAGTTATGCATGCACACACTGCACAGGTTGCAGCAACCATTGTTGCATTTGAAGCAAAAATCAATCCACAAACAGGTGCGGCAGAAGAAAAGGATCCCAAGTTTCTTAAAGCAGGCGATTCTGCAATCGTAAGAATACGACCAGTTAGACCAATACCAATTGAAACCTTCCAAGACTTTCCAGAGTTAGGAAGATTCGCACTCAGAGATATGGGCGCAACAATTGCTGCAGGCGTTGTAAAAGAGATCACTGAGAAATACACTCCTTAGTGGTCTGAATGACACAAACGGCCCGAATCAAACTTACAAGCACAAGTCTGCCTAGGCTTGATGGAGTCTGTACTGAAATTAAAGGCATTGGTGAAAAAACCGGCGTCAAAGTAAAAGGTCCTACTCCACTTCCAGTAAAAAGACTCAATGTTGTAACACGCAAATCTCCATGTGGTCAAGGAACAAACACATACGAAAAATGGGAAATGCGAATACACCGACGTGTTATAGATCTTAGTGCCGATGATAGAGCAATAAGACAGCTCATGCGAATAAAGATTCCAAACGATGTTTACATTGAACTTACCCTGAAATAATTCTGTTAGCCTTAAATTACAGACAATTTTGATTAAAGACATGGCCTCTGAAGATGCTCCCGAAATTGTTGAACAAGAAAAATCACAAACTGCAAGTTTTAGTGTAGTATATTCATGTATGAAATGTGGGACTCCTGTTACACAATCTGAACTAAGTAGGCTGCCTGAAATAAAATGCATTTGTGGATTCAGAGTCTTTGCTAAGCTAAGACCACCGGTAGTAAAATCCCTAAAAGCTATCTAGATGTCTCTGGTCCCTTTGTAAGAATGATATTTTTGCAGATGTGTTCTCATCTGTTCCATACTTGAAAAAAACTGGTTACATTCTTTGCAATCATAAAGTAGATCTTTTCCATGTGCTACTTGTTCGTGTTGCATGAGTTCCTCTTGCTGTCTGAATTTCTTATCACATTTTTCACATTTGAATTTCTTAAAAAGATGCATTATTGATCATTTTTTGCTTTTTGTGTGTCCCAGCAGTTTCTACAAACCTGACCATCTATAGACCAATGTTTTTTTGGATTGTACCTTATGATACTAAGCTTTGTTCCACATATGCTACAAAAGTTTCGTAATTTGTTATGTTCTGCTTCTTTTTTATCAAAACAAGGCTTACAAAGAAGACCTTTCATTTCCCACTGCCATCGTGGTTCCCACAACTCTGGTACATTTTTTTCTATTCCACAAATGACGCATTTTTGCCTGACGCTTAAATCATAATATTTTTTCATCTCATTTATGTAACAATCTGAACATAATGGACCTTCTACATTCCATTCGCGTTTTGGTTTGTGCTTATGAGTGATGCTCTTTTTACACATCATACAAAACGATGGCTTGCGATTTAGTAAACCCACACATGTAATCGGGTTTTCCGTTAAAAAAACTTAGGGTTTATTTTCAAATCATGCTTGTATGATAGTTGCCCTAAAAATACCCATCAACATATCTTACGATAAATAGAGTTTAAAGAAAAGAAATCTTTGTTTTGGTTCTAATTCTGTTCTAGGGCTTCTTCTATGAGCTGGCTTGCATTTAGCATCCCTTTTCGTTTTGCGATCTCTTCTACTCTCTTGTACTGATCAGCTGTAAAGCAAATTGGCATTGAACGCTTTTCCATACTCGAATTTTAATATTTGATTTAATATCTTTTGTGGTTAAAGTCAAAAATCACGATTTTTATTATATTGTTATTTACATAATGCATGGCAAAGAAAAAACAAATTCTTGTGATAGGAAATAATGAAAATGGATCTAATCCTGAACTTGAAAAAATAGCATATGACACAGGAATGGAAGTGGCCAAATCTGGTTCAGTTTTGGTGACTGGTGGCCTTGGAGGAGTTATGCGTGCTGCATGTAATGGAGCAAAAGATGCAAACGGTCTTACAGTTGGAATAATCCCTCAAAATGATCCCTCCTTTGCAAATGAGTATTGTGATATAGTAATACCAAGTGGCATTGGTCTTGCAAGAGATTTTCTTAATGCACTTTCTGCAGATGGTGTCATAATAATTGGTGGAGGATCTGGTACGCTTTCAGAAACCTGTGCTGCATACATGCACAAAAAACCAATTGTAGCAATAAAAAATACCGGTGGAATAGCTGAGATGTTTGCTGACAAATATCTTGATCATCGACAAAATGTGCTTATTGCTAGTGCTGATTCTCCAAAAGAAGCAGTCAAGTATATTTTAGAAAAAATTAATTCTGCATAGAAACAAGCAACGGATCTGGTTCGTAAAACTGGCCATGTTTTTGCGCTTGTACCTCTAACTCTTTTACTATGTTTGCAATTCCAAACTCTTTCCCAGTTTCAATCACTGGCTTTTTTAATCCCATTCCAAGTTGCAATGCTTTTTCAATTTCAATGATGTCACTTGCTTGATTTGTAACAAGCCATGCTGCATTATTTAATATGTTTGCAACAAGGCGAATTGGATTGAATTTTTGTGCAAGCTCTTCTGACAATGGAATTCGTTCATACTTATCACCTGAATATTCATAAAAACCAGCTCCTGATTTCTGACCAAGTTTCTTTTGGTTGAAAAGCTCTTCTATCTTTGGATGTGGATTGATAACTTTTTTGTCTCTTGAATACATTTCAATTGTAGCTTTGTGAATTACATCAAGTCCAGTAAAATCTGCAAGCTCAAATATTCCCATAGGAAAGCCCAGTCTAAACTTGACTGCAGAGTCAATTTCTGTCATAGATGCACCATCTCTGTCCATAGCCCATGCTGCCTCATGTACGAGTGGTATGAATATTCTGTTTACAATAAATCCTGCAACATCTTTTTTACATACTACTGGTTCTTTTGAAACTGATTTTACAAAATTAATTGTCGTTTGTATTAATTCTTTTGAAGTTTTTTGACCAGGTATTACCTCAACTAGTTTCATAAGCTGAGGAGGATTGAAAAAATGAATTCCTATGAATCTTTCTGGTCTTGTTGTTGTATTTGCAATTTCTGTGATTGGTAACGTACTTGTGTTTGACGCAAATACTGTTTTTTTATCAGCAAACTTGTCTACCTCTGCATACACTTTTTTCTTTAATTCCATAATTTCTGGAACTGCTTCAATCATCAGATCACAATTTTTTAGAGCTTCAGCAAGGTCAACTTTTGGAACTATTCTTGCAAGTATCTTATCTGCTTCTTGTTGGGAAAGTTTCTGTTTTGATACTAGTTTATCAAGACTCCATTTTATTTTCTCCATGGCCTTGTCTAAAAATTGCTGTTCAACATCTCTTAGTACTACGCTATACCCTGACATGGCAGAGACTTGGGCAATTCCGTGCCCCATTATGCCAGAACCTAATACTGTGATATTTCTTATATCCAATGAGGTTTGTTGCTATAATCCCTTTTTAAATTATGATGGATTCGTGTTTCTGTTAACAAAATGATCCATTGTTTTAGCTATCTTCTTAAAACATGATAACAAAGAGACGCTAGATTTTGGACGTAGAAAAATTCACAGATGATATCTATGCGATAGCACAACGACTCTCAGAGGGAAAACACACCGAAGTTAGATCTAGGATAAATTACGTTCGAGAAAGACTAATAGAATTATACCAAAAAAATCTGGTAAAAATAAACCACTCTGTTCTTGAGATAATTTGCGCATCTAATCTGATCTCTCAAGGCTATTCTGTAGATATCGAAAAGCCTCTTTCTGATTCTCTTGTCTGTGATGTATTTGCTACAAAAGGCGATGGCACATTCATAATGGAAATTGAAACAGGATTTACTCCTCCAGACCATGCACTAGATACTATTGATTACTATGTGGCAAGAATAGCAAGTAAGATTGCACGATATAGTAAATATTGTTCTAAATTTGCACTTGCTACGCCAGTAGTAGGAATTCTACCTGTACCAAAATTATTTTTGAAATCTCCCAGTGAAAGGTCTGAGGCTGAAATTAAAAAAATTAAAACTCTTTGTGACAGATTCTACAAGAGCCCGCCGATATCATCTGATGACATACTAAACGCTAGACTGCATTCCATCTATCTTATCAATATAGACAAAGGGTTTGCAAAACAGCTTGATCCGTGTAGTTATATTGATTTGATAGAAAAATTACAAGAAAAAAGCGAATTAGACTTGTAATTATTTTTCAGAGTCCATGGTTCCGCCTTGACCATATATGGCAGACATTGTAAATGTGCTAGTTATGTGAGGAACGCTTCTTACTTTTGATATGGTTAAATCAACAGTAACTGGAGTATCTGCTGACACTTTGATGAATATATCATATTTTCCCATTACACCATTGACTTCAACTACATTGGGCAGTGTCTTGATCTTTGCAATAACATCTTTTTCATTACCTGGTACACATGTTGCTAAAATGTAGACAATCATGTTGTGCAATAAAAATTTGCTAATAAAAATGCTGTTTTGATCTTATTTTTGTATAGGCAATCAGGCTGGCTATTGATAAAATCAATACTAAAAGAGCAACTGAGCCAAACTCTGGAATTACAGAAGTGCCAATTATCTTCAATTCTCTTGCATTCTTTGGAATAAAGCAATTCAGTATTCTAGATTTGCTTGTTTCTGTTTCAGAACAATTCAGCGTTTTCCCATCTATCTCAACAACAAGGGATTGTTCAGCATCGATTACTTCTTTTGGGATCTCAAATTCTTGTGGAATGGGATCTATGAGTGATTCTATAATGAGTTGTATTGTTATGCTATTTTCTTGTGGTGAAATGAGTACGTTTTTGTATTTTATCAAACCTAATGTGTCTCCTCTTACTTTGATGGAACTGGTTTCAACTGTAATACTTTGTATTAGGCCTGAACTCAGTATGAATTGTAGCCTGGCAGATTGCTCTCCATGTTTTATATCTACTGTATATGTTCCAGGTTTTGAGTTGTCACTAATTACAAAATCGTGAACAAAGACATTATTGTGTATCTCTACTTGCCCCACCGCATACACGTTTTGAATGGGATTTCGAATAAGAATAGTCACCGGATTTCCACTGATCACATTTTTCACGGTACCAGTTATGGTCACCTTTTCTCCTGGGTTATACGACGCACTGTTGGTAGAAGCAGTGATTCCGTCTGAGGGTGATTGTGCAATTGTACTGATTGGAACATATGTGATAAAAAACAGAAATACGGAACAGATCAGTATTTTTTCCCGCTTTCGCATATTGCTTCTGTTGAAATTACTGCGTATTTAAAAATTGTAGATTTATTATCATGACTATGTCAATCTTGGTATGGATGAAAATCAAACATTAGAGGAACTTGTAAAGAGAACCATTGAAGGTGCAATACAATCAATACCTGCACATCTTTACGAAGTAGAAGCAAGTAAAGACATTCTAAAAGTTGTGGACAAAAATGAATTTGTATATGGCCTTGTGATGGGAATGGGTCTTGGTATGGCTACTGCCGCAGTAGCTACATTTAAGCGAGAAATTCCTACATCTGAAGATCTCATGAGAATAAAAAATCTTGTCTACAAAATGGTGCCTGCTATTAGAGAAAACATCTTTAAATGATCTAAAAATATGCATCAAGCCCAGTCTTAGATCCTGACTGTTTTTCTAGGATTTTGGACATTTTTTCTCCCATGTTCTTTGCTGCAGTGACCTTTCTTTTTCCAATCCAATAGTACGTTTCATCTGTGGTATCTTTTGCAATTAAAACTACCAATCTGCCCAAAGACTTTCGTCCCGTACGACCTTTTCTTTGAATATATCTTATTGAACTTGGTACATTATCAAAAAATACAACAAGGTTGACTTCTGAAATATCTAACCCCTCTTCGCCTACACGTGTTGCAATTAGAACTTTGTATTCGCCATCGCGAAATTTTTGTACTGTTTCTATCTGTTTTTTTTGTTTTAGCCCAGTTTCACCTGCCTTTCCGATTAAAAATCCAGCTGCAATTCCCATCTCAATAAGTTTTTGATATATTATTTCAACAGAGTCTCTGTAACTTGTAAAGACAAGTGCTTTTCCAGAAATTGGTTCTAAGATTTCTTTTAATTTTAAAATTTTAGAGTGTTCAATTCCTTTTGTTTGTGCTACTTTTGCAAGCCTTACGGCCTTGGCAAAGTTTAGATCATTCTCAAAAAGATCTTTTATTCCAGCGCCTTTTTTTTCTTTGGTGCGTTCACAAAACCGTAAAAATGATGTAACACCGTGTGATTCAAAAATACCTAGTGCATGTGTGATTCTTATTGCAGTAAAAAGTGGTTTGGCTGCACGTTTGTTTTGTCTTATGACAAACTCTCGTACTCTCAAAAGCTGTGAGAGTGATTTGTTGTCTGATAGGTTAAGACCTGCTCTTTTTAGATCTTGATATCTTGAATCCAAGGCAGCCTTTAGGTAGGATTGAATCTCTTTCATTTCGGGAGGAAGCTCAACTGTAATCCATTGCGTCTCAGTATGTTGTACATATGGTTTTACATCTGGACTTTCTTCTGTTCTTTGTGCGATACTAGAAATTCTTAATGTCTCAAGTATTTCTGTTGCTTTGTCTTTCTCGCTTGGAAGTGTAGCAGTCATTCCGACTATTCTCACATTTGTATTTCTAAATCGCTCAGCTATACCTGAATATGCATAATCGCCAATAGTTCTGTGAGCTTCATCTACTATCAGTAGATTAAATTGTTCTGGCGATACAATCTGTCTGTCAAGATCATTTTTTGTAATTTCAGGTGTTGCACAAATGACACTATTCATCCAGAGTTTTTTTCTTTTGATAACAAGATCTTCTCCTGTAATTAAAGCAACATCACCTATTTTCAGATTGTTTTTTAAAAATTCGTAATGCTGATGTGCCAAAACTCTGGTAGGCGCAAGAAACAAAACTCCACCAGCACCTTTTGATAAAAATTCTGCAATTACTTGCAAAGCCACAGTTGTTTTACCAAGGCCTGTGGGGAGAACCACTAAACAATTTTCTCTTATTGCCTGATTTGCTAGATTTATTTGGTATTCCCTGTATTCGATAGAATCCTTTTTGATCAACTTGTGTTCTATGTATTCAGAAACCACGCAACAATCTTCATTTAGACAAGTAAAAAGTTTCTTTCAAATCTTATATTGCGGCAAATATCACTTGTGGTGTGAATACGCCATTTGAACGTCCCACATGGGATGAGTACTTTATGCTTCAAGCCGAATTAGCTAAACTTCGTTCTAATTGCATAACAAGACAAGTAGGAGCTGTAATCGTTCGTGATCACAGACAGATTGCGACTGGCTATAATGGTACTCCACCTGGTGTGAAAAATTGTTTTGAGGGAGGATGCAAAAGATGCCTTTTGAGGGCGGAAGGAAAGATTGCCTCAGGAGAGGGGCTTGATAGGTGTATTTGTAATCATGCTGAGGCAAACGCAATAATGCATTGTGCTATCTTAGGCGTGGGCTCTGGTACAAAAGATACAACGCTTTACACCACATTTGTAACCTGTCTGGAATGTAGTAAAATGGCTATTACTATAGGAATAAAACGCATTGTCTGTCTTGGGTCATATCCTGAAACAGATTTTGATTTACTAAAAGAGGCCGGGCTTGAAGTGGTTATTTTAGACAAAAAAAGAATTGAACGTTGGATACGGATTTTACTTGAGGATCCAAAAGCAAGTTTGATTTCAAAATAAGGTGTATGTATGCAACAGAACATCTTGGGCGCAGTAGATGAAGTAACAACAACAATGCCTCCTGCATTGCTTGTTTCTGCAACATATGACAGCCAGAAAAAAGCTGCCGTTCTAAAGTTTTATGAACCGATTTCACAAAAAGTTCTATTGTGGACAGACAATACAGATCACAAACCGTACTGCTACTCGAAACTTGATCCCGAAGAATTAAAATTCTTATCCGAACGAAAAGATGTTTTGAGGTTGGAAAAAACAGAAAAACAAGACTTGCTAAAAGACAGAACTATTCAAGTAACAAAAATTGTTGTCGCAGATCCTCTTGCTATTGGAGGTACCCAGACTGATAAGAGCATACGAAACATCATAGAAACTTGGGAATCTGATATCAAGTATTATGAAAACTATCTTTATGACCGTTCGCTGATTGTTGGTAAATACTACAAAATAATAGATGGCAAACTTGAACCATTTAGTTATGATATTCCTGACGAAGTGCAGCTTGCACTAAAGGGACTGTTATGGGATAAAGTGACAAACAAAGGAATCATTGATTCAAAAGAATTTCAAAACTATATCTCGGAATGGGCACATCTATTAAACCAACCAATTCCAAAAATCAAAAGGATCAGTTTTGATATTGAGGTAGAGTCAGAGGTAGGTAGAATCCCAGACCCAAAAGTGGCAGAAAAGAAAATAACTGCAATGGGATTTGCAGGAAGCGATGGTCTAAAACAAGTCTTTGTTTTAAAGAAAAAAGACAAGCAGCTAGGTACAAACGAGATTGCGTCAGACATCAAAGTTACATTTTACGAAGAAGACCAAGAAAAACAGATGATAAAAGATGCATTGAAGCTGTTGACTGATTATCCTTTTGTGATTACATTCAACGGTGATGAATTTGACATGCCATACGTATACAACAGAGCTGGAAGGCTTGGGATAGAATCAAAAGAAATTCCACTTGTCATGATGCGAGACTCTGCAACACTAAAGCACGGCGTACATCTTGATCTGTATAGAACTTTTTCAAATCGTTCTTTTCAGATATATGCATTTAGTCACAAGTATGCTGATTTTTCTTTAAACAGTGTAGCTGAAGGACTGCTAAACGAATCAAAAATAGATTATGATGGAGAGCTTGATGATCTATCTTTGCATGAGCTTGCAAACTATTGTTTTAATGACGCAAAACTTACACACAATCTGACAAGTTTCAACAATGATTTGTTAATGGATTTGCTTGTTGTAATTACACGTATTGGCAGAATGCCAATCGATGACATATCTAGAATGGGAGTATCGCAATGGATTCGAAGTCTGTTTTATTATGAACACCGAAAACATAACGCGTTGATACCACGCAGAGATGAACTTGATCAAAAATCAACTGCTGTGTTGACCGATGCCATAATTAAAGATAAAAAATATCGTGGTGGATTGGTAGTAGAACCACAAGAAGGAATCCATTTTAATGTCTCAGTAATGGACTTTGCAAGTCTGTATCCTAGTATCATAAAGGTGAGAAACCTTTCATATGAGACGGTTCGATGTCCACATGAGGAATGTAGAAAGAACACGATTCCCGAAACAAACCATTGGGTATGTACACGTAAAAATGGTCTTACCGCACTCTTAATTGGCTCATTAAGAGACTTGAGAGTCAATTATTACAAAAATCTCTCAAAGAATCCATCCCTAAGTGAAAACGAAAGACAGCTTTACACAGTAGTTAGTCAAGCGCTCAAAGTCATACTAAATGCAAGCTATGGTGTAATGGGTGCAGAAATCTTTCCGTTGTATTGTTTGCCTGTGGCAGAAGCAACAACGGCTGTTGGCAGATATACAATTTTAGAAACAATAGAAAAATGTAAATCTGTTGGAATCGAAGTTTTGTACGGAGATACCGATTCCTTATTTCTAAAAGGACCCACAAAAGAACAAATCCAGATTGTAATTGATTGGGCAAAAAAAGAATTTGGTGTAGATTTAGATCTTGATAAAGAATATCGATACGTCGTACTTAGTACAAGAAAGAAAAACTATCTTGGAGTGAAAAATGATGGCAAAGTAGATGTAAAGGGACTTACAGGGAAAAAATCCCACACACCGCCATTTATCAAAAACCTCTTTTATGAAATACTTGAAATCTTATCAAAAGTACAGACTGCTGAAGATTTCACAAAATCAAAGGAAAAAATTAGTAGTATGATATCGCATTATGCAAAAAAACTAAAAGCAAAAGAGATTCCACTTTCTGAACTTACTTTTAATGTAATGATAAGTAAGGCTCCTTCAGAATATGTAAAAACCATACCACAACATATACGCGCCGCTAAACTTTTGGAATCAATAAGAGAAATAAAAAAAGGTGATATCATCTCCTATGTCAAAATTATAAACAAACCTGGAGTAAAACCAGTAGAAATGGCAAGGCCTGATGAAATTGATTCTGCAAAATACATGGAGTTTATGGAAAGCACATTTGACCAGATTTTATCCTCAATGGATCTTGACTTTGCTGCCCTTATTGGGGCACCAAAACAGACAGGATTGGACCAGTTCTTTTGGAACTAAGTGAAAAATTATGCACTTTTAGGTGCAATTAGGTCAGGCTAAAATTCACATGCTTTATAATAGGATCTTACAATTTTTACAAATATGCGAATAGATTCATGTAGAACATGCGGGGTAGATATGAAAGAATTTCAAACATGCCCTGTGTGTAGAATAGTATCTAGATTTGTATGCCCAAAATGTGGCAAAACTAGCGATGAGCAGGTTCATTCAGAATGCAGATTACTAAACAAATCAGTAGTTGCAAACTAGAATCATTTTGTTAATTTTTAGCTAAATATCTATATGAGGCAGCAGGCTCTCTAATCAAAAATGAGTTTTATTGATTTGTACATGAACCAAAATCCGCTTATTACTAATCCGAACAAAGCGGCGGATGTTTCTGCCATTATATATGGAATACCTTTTGACTCTACACATTCCTTTAGGCCTGGTACAAGATTTGGTCCAGATGCTGTACGACTGGCATTCAATAACATCGAGGTATTTTCAAACAAATTTAACATAGATTTGGATTCTGTCAACATAAAAGATCTTGGAAATACACGACATACTGTTGTAGTTTCTGAAATGATTGACATGGTTAGCAAGATAACAACTGAACTTATTCAAAAAGATACACAGCTATTCATACTTGGTGGGGAACATTCTCTAACATATGGAACATACATGAGCTTTCCAAAAGATACTGGTTACATTGTCTTTGATGCACACTATGACCTAAGAGATGAATATGCTGACATTAAACTAAGCCATGCTGCATATCTTAGAAGAATCATAGAAAAACGCGGAGCTGAAAACATCATTCATGTTGGAGCCCGTTCATATGCAAGAGAAGAACTTGAATTCAAACTAGAACACAATATCAAGACAATCACTGACAAAGACATACGTGATGGTAAAGGCCCAAAACTAGTAAAGGACGCAATATCGACATTTGACAAAACGTATCTTAGTGTGGATTTGGATGTATTAGATCCAGCATTTGCGCCTGGCATAGGCAACCCCGAAGCCTTAGGGATAAGCTCAAGGGAATTATTTGATATGGTGTATGCAATGGAAGAAAAACAAATCCGTTGTATGGATATAGTAGAATTATGTCCTTCCTACGATAATGGATCTACTGCCTCAATATCTGCAAAACTAATGGCTGAAGTAATTGCAATGACTCTTTCACACTAAGAAATCGCTTTAAACAAGAATAACGAATAGAACACATATCTTCTGAAATAAAAAATTTCATAGAGAAAGGAAAGGCACTAGTTGAGGATGGAAAATATGAAGAAGCGTTACAACTTTTTGAAAAAGCTTTAGAACTTGATCAGACTGATCATAAAACTTGGAATCAGAAAGGTATAGCGTTACGCAGTATGGGAAGATATAACGAAGCAATAGAGTGTTTTAATAAATCTCTTGAACTTGTACCAAAAGACTTGAATGCGTCGTAATTTTAAACCATTATCTGTGGTCGTTTTGAAAGATTCCTGTTCATGTTCAATTTCATAAACGGTTTACCATTTGTTTGATCTTTTATTTCCTTGATTAGATCATCAATTGATAGTTCTTTTACACTTGCTGATTTTCTATCGCGTATGCTGAATCTTTCTGCGCTAACTTCTTTTTCTCCAATTACTAGTATGTATGGAATCCAATCAGTCTCTGCATCACGTATGCTTTTTCCCACACTTTCATTTCTGTCATCAACATCTACTCTAATATCAAAACTAGTAATTCTTTCTGCAATTTTTTCACAATATCCAAGATACTCTGGTTTTACCGGTATGACACGAACTTGAGCAGGTGCAAGCCATAAGGGAAATTGTGGTTTTCTGCCTTCTTTTGTATCCTGTGCTGCCTTTTCAAGTAAGACATAGATTACTCTCTCAACTGCACCACTGGGAGAATTGTGTAATATTATGGGGTTTTGTGGTTTATTGTTTTCATCAATGTATTCTATGTTGTATCTCTTGCCATTTTCTACATCTATTTGATCTGTAGATAATGCTGATGCCTTTCCAAAACTATCTACATAATTGAATTCCCATTTTAGGACAAAATAGAAGAATCTTTCTTTCCACATTTCAACAAGTACTGGTTTTCCAATTTTTTTAACAACCTCTTCAATCAAAGATTTATTTTCATTGTAAAATTCCTCTGTGAACCTTATTGCCATCTCAAAATTCGATTCATCAATTCCAAGACCTTTGATGACTTCTCTTGATAGATCGAATCTCTTACGAAATTCTTCTTTTGCTTGCTCCATGTCTTTGCACATTGCATGACAGTCTGGCATGGTAAATGCACGTAGTCTTCTTAGACCTACAAGTTCTCCAGACTGCTCTTTTCTGAAACTGTACCTTGTTAACTCATAGAGCTTTAGTGGTAAATTCTTGTAAGATAGCTGAAAATCTTTTGCCATCAAAAATTGACCAAAACAAGCTGCAAATCTCAAAAAGAGGTGCTTTCCTTCAGACTCTATATTGTATTGTCTTGCTGGAAACCTGTGAAAATAACTTTCCATACTTGGATGATGTGAGTCATACATTATTGGAGTCTCTACTTCAAGTCCTCCATATTCTAGGACCTTTTCAGAGACATACCTCTCAATCAATGATTTTATCAAACGCCCATTTGGAAAAAATCTCATGTTGCCAGAATCAGATGCTGGTTCATAGTCTGCAATTGCCATCTTTTTCATTAATTTGACATGCGGTGGAGGCTCGTCAACTGATCTTTTCTTTGCAGCCTCATACTTTGCCAAAACTTCAAGATTTTGATGTTTTGCAAAATTAAACTCCTCAACTTTGTGCATCTTTCCATCAGCGGACATGATGTGCCAAAATGATTCAATTTTTGATTCTGCTTTTACTGCATCTGAGGTGGTTTCTTCTTTTTCTCCAGCTGTGATGGTTTTAGAGTTTTCAGCTAACGGGTGTCCTTTAACTTGGACCTTGTATGATTTTGTCCATCCAAATGGAGCTCTTGATACTTCAAGATCCTTTGCAAGAGATTCCATTTCTTTTAAAATAGAAAGTGCTGTACTTGGTGATGCAAGCTTTGAGCTAAGGTGAGCATATGGATACAAAAGTAATTTCTGGCAACCGACTTTTTTCATAGATTCTGAAATTTCTGAGATTGCTTTCTTTGCTACTACAGGATCATCTCCATCTTCAACTGCAATAAATGCCACTACAACTTCTTCGAGTTTTTTTGTAGAAGGTTCAATTTCTTCTGCAGATTTTATCTCTTTTTTTATCGGAGTAAACTCTATGCTGTCACAGTGAAGCTGAAGAATTCGCATAATTTGTTTGTGTTTAAGTTATCGAATTAAATGTTATGGATTATTTTTATTCCAAAAATTCTAAATGACACAAAATTAGCAAGTATTATTTACTCCCTGTCTAGATTACCCGTACATGGACCATCATAATTTCAGAGGAAACCCCATTCCGCACATCAAGATGACACCAGATATGAGTATAACTGATCTCGTAGAAATTTTTGCTAGTACTGGTTACAATGCAAGACAGCTTGGTGAAGCTGCTAAACTTTATTGCAAAATGATTGAAGATGACGCTACCATCTGTCTTACGGTTTCTGGTGCAATGACTCCTGTAGGATTTGGGGGTCTGTTTAAAACTCTAATTGAGCGAGGATTTGTTGATTGGATTGTCTCAACAGGCGCAAACGTGTATCATGAAGACCACTTTGCATGGGATTTGCCAGTAAAACAAGGACACTTTGATGTCGACGATATGATACTATATGAAAAAGACATTGTTAGAATCAGAGACGTATTCATCAAGGGATTCAACACACTGACTGCACAAGACAGAATAACTGAACAAATGGCTCGTGAGGGGTTTGATGCTCCATTTACTACTGCTGAATTTTCAAACGTAATGGGAAGATACTCAAAGAAAAAATCAAAACATCCTGAAAAAAGCTTTGTTGTTTCTGCATATGATTATGATGTGCCACTTTATATCTCAACATTGAAAGATTCGTCATTGGCACTTGATCTGATACGTCTAAGATTGAAAAATAAAATATTTAATTTGGATTTTGTACGTGAAATTATAGAACAAGCCGCAATTGTTTATCATGCAAAAAAAACTGGCATAGTGGAGCTTGGCGGTGGAGTCCCTAAAAACACTGCACAACAAACAGGTCCTATCTTGGACCAAATACTTGAGTTTGGTCACGGCGGACAAAATTACATCATACAGCTAACTGACGCAAGACCGGATACTGGCGGATTATCTGGCGCAACATTGCAAGAAGGCAAGAGTTGGGGTAAGGTAAAAGATTCTCATGAAGATGTCATTACAGTATATGCTGACGCAACTATTGCTTTTCCTGTCATGTGCCTTTATGCACTAAGCAATGAAAAACCGCGTAAACCAAAACGGCTTTACAAAAAACTTGGACAATATTACAAGAGCTTGGAAGATGTTTATTTTAAGAAAAAACACTAGAACTTGTAAATGTTCTTGAATGTTATCTAACTACTTCTTTAATCTGATTTACTGTTATTTTGGATGACTGGATTCTTGCCATTCGCTAAAAGGAAACTCTTCTGCTTTGATGGCCCACATTTGGTCGTTTCCAATATCTCGTTTTAGTAACGTATCAGCTATTTCCTTGGCTACACAAAATGGTTTATGATCTGTAGATTTTTGTATCAACACATGTTCCTTCTTGCCACATACGACAAAGGCAGGATGCATGCCATACTCTGTTTGGGTTGTAGGCGCGTCTAAGATTTTATCTTCCCTTTGAATTTCTTCAGCTGCACGAATTCCTGTGACATATGCTCCATTGACTGTCGAAAAAATATGTTGAATGGTTGCTTCACCAGCAAAAAACACTTTATTGCCATCTGCATTGTTCAAAGGTCTGGCCAATTCGTCAAAATGAATAGAATTTGCATCTTTTGGGAAATACGAAAATGATCCTCCAAAATATGGTTCCCTTTCCCACGTTGTAACAAGAGTTGTAACATCACTAAGCGGCGGGACTTTATTTGGATACATTTTTTCTAGTATCTCTAATCCTTTACCAGCTATATACTCATCCTGCTCTTTCTTTTCTTGTGAATATGCAGCTGCTTTTTCGTTTAATTGTCGTGAATAGTCACCAGTGTTAAATTCCAAGAGTATTGGTTTGCCAGTGTACTTGTAGAAATTGAAAAATATGCCACCCTGTCCCATTTCTTCACCTTTTTCAGGAATAAGTGATATCCAATCTTTATCCTTGTCTACTATCCAAAAGGGTTGTTCTGTCGCATTGAAAATATAGTATACCTTGTTGTAGACTCCCATATCAAGATGGTCAAGCGCATCTTGTCTTTCAGTGGTAATATCTGGAGAAAAGATGACTTTGGTTTCTGTTTTGCCCTTTAAGACTCCTAATGGAATCGTACTTACCACATAATCTGCCTCCAGGGTTTGTTCTCCTAAGGCATTTTTAAAACTGACAATAACTTTCTGACCGTTATAATTTATTTCAGTTACAACATGTTCGGTAAGTACATCTAATCCATCATCTAGGTAGTCAATTACTTGACCGTAACCATTGCGAAAAACAACTTCAACAGATGGATATTCAGCAAATTCATCTCTATACTTAAGTGAGACATCTTTAGGATTTGCTGCGTCATCAAGTACATATTGCCAGTATAAATAATAATAGAAATTTTCTTTTTCTACTTCGCCTGTATCAACATATGTTTCTAGGTACTCATTTACGACCAGTTCAAAAGAGTCATTATCGCTAGCACTAGTTTTTCTTTTTTCATAAAGTTCAGTAAAAGTTTTATCTATCTTATCCCAGAATTCTTCTACTTTTTTATCAGCATTTTCACCGTTCGCATCATAAGCAACAGCTGAATCCTGATTGGTGATGATTATGTCTCCTCTTTTATCGGCATCTGTAAAGATTTTAAAAATTGGACTTTCTTCTATTCCATGTATCCACGAAGCTCCAAGATCAAGAGGAATGCCTGTTGAATTGTTAGTATTAATCCTCCCTCCAGTTCTGTCTAGAGCTTCTAATACTGTGATATCATATCCTTTACAATACAAATGATGTGCAGCAGAAAGTCCTGATATGCCAGCCCCAATTACGATGACTACTTTTTTATTTTCTTCACTCAGTTTATTTTCATCGCTTTCATACGCATCACAATGTGCTTCTGGTTTATCTGAGGCTGTTTCTTCCTGTGCGAATGAAAACATTGGTGATGTAATAAGACTGCCTACTAAAACTCCCAAAATCAGCGTAAGTAGTTTTTTACCCATTTCCCACTTTTGGAAATAAATTGATGCTTTTAGATAAACTTGATCGTCCTAAAAAAGCGGAATTTAGTAAAATATTCTCAAAAATTTGCTAAAATCTATCAAATCTAGCTCTTTCTACGTCTCTATCCTGTTTTGTAGCTTTTTTCCATTCTTTGTAATGCTCTTTACACAAAACTGTTTTTTTTGAATCACTAGAAAGACTTAGACCTGTCCCTTCTACTTTTGAGGTAGTCAATGAACGAACACCATCATCACTACACCCCTTCACATTACATTTTGCACCTTTTGCTATGATGCCCATGTTACAAGTTAAACTCAATATTATATATACTTGCAAAATTTGGAATGTGATTCTTGTCCTTGATAATAATAAAAGCGTAAAACAGGAAATTC